>SBBA01000171.1 GCA_005239925.1 Candidatus Troglogloeales bacterium
GTATGATGTAGATCGGCCTAGTGACTTGGCATTTTTAAAAGAACATCTTTACCTGTTAAAGTCGCAGCGGGTTCCTTTTGCAAAGGCAACGTGGAAAGTATTAAATAAGGTCATGACATGAAAACCGCAGGCATCTACATCGACTTTCCCTTTTGCATTGCCCGTTGTGCCTTCTGTGCCTTTAATATTCAGGGGTATCGTGAGGGTTTGGCGGAACGATATGAAACAGCCCTTCATCATGAAATTGCCCTTCATGTCCAAATGAAGCGATTGCAGGATCGACGGATTGTTAGTCTTTATCTTGGAGGGGGTACGCCAACGCGCTATCCCGCAAGAACGCTGACGCAAATCGTACAGGCCTGTCGTAACGGCTTTGATCTCCAGGATGATGCCGAGGTGACCGTTGAGGCGCATCCAGCCACCATCAACAAGGCGTATCTTAAAGAAATTCACGAAGGCGGCATCAACCGTCTTTCAATGGGGGTGCAGTCTTTTTCCGACGAGCAACTCACGAAACTGGGCCGACACCATACGGTAGACGAGGCCTTGTTGGCCTTTGATGCGGCAAGAGAAGCAGGGTTTGACCGGATCGGGATTGATCTGATTTATGGCCTGCCCGATCAAACGATTGCCGACTGGGAAAAGACGCTCCAAACGGCCATTGGTCTTGATCCAGAACATCTTTCCATTTATAGCCTCTCCATAGAAGAAGGAACTACTTTTCATAGGCAGGGCGTGGCCGCAGCCTCCGAGGAAGACCAGATTGCGATGTATCAATGGGCGCAACAGGCCCTTTACGCGGCCGGATTTTTACAATACGAAATCTCCAATTTTGCAAAGGCGGGCTGTGCCTCTCGGCATAATCTGCTTTACTGGAATCGGGCTGAAACATTGGGAATAGGCCTCTCGGCCCATTCCTATATCGATCGAAGACACGAAACCAATATCGACTTGCTGACATCTTATTTGAAACAAATTGAGGCGGGCCGTCTTCCCATCAAACAGGTCAGTTCGGTGAGTGAGGAAGAAGAACGGACAGATCGGATTGTTTTTGGTTTGAGAAAGCAGGAGGGGATTCCCAAGGCAGACCTGCAATGGAATCAAAATCAGATAACTCAGGTTGCATTTTTAATGGGGGAAGGTCTGCTGACCGAAGATCAGAGCCGTATTCGGCTGACCCCAAAGGGGATGTTGTTGGCGGACGAGGTCGCCATAGCGTTGCTATAGGGAGGGGGTGAAATGGTCATTGACGAAAAAATAAAAACAGCGCTCATTTCAGAGTTTTTTACCAACACGGGCGCTACCTACAACAGTGTGGTCAATCTCTTTACGCTGGGGATTGATCATCAGTGGAAGAAAAAAATAGTGGGGCACCTGACGGCCCCTAAACGGGTTTTAGACCTGGCTTGTGGCACCGGTATCCTGAGCTTTATGATTGCCCAAAAGTTTCCAAAGAGCCAGGTGGTGGCCGTAGATGTCTCTCCGGGATATCTTGAGGTTGCCTGGCGTAACGCATACAAGAAAAATATCAAGAACGTTTCATTTGTATTAAACGCGGCGGAAAATTTTACGTCAACCGAACGTTTTGATGTGGTGACGGCATCGTACCTCGCTAAATATGCCCATCTCGATCGGTTGATTCCCAACCTGGCCAAGATGATTGTTTCGGGCGGCACGCTTCTCTTTCATGACTTTACCTATCCGAAAAGCAAATCGCTCCAGCGTCTTTTTTGGGTCTACTTTAAGATTATCCAGGTTATTGGCGGGTTGATCTATCCGGAATGGAAGTCGGTGCTTGTGAAATTACCCGATCTAATTCGGGACACGGCATGGGTTTCGGAGCTGACTAAAATCCTGGCAAAAGAAGGATTCGATCAAATTAAAGTCGAGTCGCTGACGTTGGAAGGATCGGCCTTGGTCAGCGCACGAAAGAAGTAGAGGCGACCCTCGTGGTCGCCCAACCAGGGTCCCCACAAGGGGTATCCCTACATTATGTTTTCAGCCTTTCATGAAACTGTTCCTGCAGTTTCTTAATCTTTGGCCCAATTACGGCACGGCAATAACCCTGACCCGGGTTTCTATCGTAATAGCGCTGATGATATTCTTCCGCCGGGTAGAACTGATCAAGAGGCGTTATTTCGGTCACAATCGGGTTGACCCAAATCCCCGCCGCGTTGGTTTCCTGAATCACTTGATGGGCAATCTCTTTCTGTATTTCCGTATGATAAAAAATGGCGGAGCGATATTGTGTTCCCATGTCCGCCCCCTGACGGTTTAGCGTCGTAGGGTCATGCAAATGAAAGAAAACCTCTAATATCTCTTTAAAGGATATTAAGGCCGGGTCAAACGTGATCTGAACCACCTCGGCATGTCCTGTGGTTCCCGTACAAACCTGATTATAGGTTGGGTGAAGAACGCTTCCCCCCGTGTAGCCCGACTGTACAGTGTCAACGCCGGTCAATCTTATAAAAACGGCTTCAAGGCACCAGAAGCATCCACCGCCTAATGTTGTAATCTCCATAAGATCATTCCCATTGCCAGGAAAATAACAGAGAGGCTCACGCACTTTAAAATCATTTCATACCGTCTCGTATGGGTAGTGTCTCCCAATTTTTTCAACTCCTTATAGGGACGAGAGGCGTTGATTTCCACCAGACTGATGAGTCCCATACCAGCAGCCACGGCGAGCACGCTGGGTGTCAGGGTGTTGGTCTCGATTATAAACCCCGCGCAGACCGGCAACACGCCCCACGAAAAGGCAAACCAGCCGTCGGTATGAAATCGGCCCTGAAAGGCCTCCAGATTGTACGCAAACAGAAAAAAACCTTCAAGCACCGCAATAACAGCCAGCCAGGGAGAGGCAGTTACAATGTAGTAGAGGCCAATACCATAGGCGATGAGCAGTGACAAAATCGCCATGCCCCAAAGCGTTTTGCGTGAGAAATGTTGTCCCCAGGGCTTAGTGCTGTTTGAGGAGCCAATGGCATCTAAGGCATGTGCGGCAACCCCCAGGCCAAAAAAGTAGATGGTGACGATGGCAAGAACGCGATCCCAGTAGATGGTGGGGGCCAGCATGGCGCCGATAATGGTATAGGAAAGCACCATGCCGGTATAAGGGAGAAAAAGCAGGCCAATGGCCATTCTGAATTGAAGTGACCCCCATTGGGGAACAAACCATTCGGAGCGGCGATCGTCATATTGTTTGGGCGCCGATGTCACGATGTTCACCATTTAATCCCACAGCCACGTCAGCTTCGTCAACACGATATACGTCTCCCTGTCCTTCTGGCGTGTGGGATTTATAATAAAATAAAACCGGCTCCCCGATTGATATTCCCAGCGAAAACGGAAATTCGCGGCCAAGGTACGGTCTTCGCGATCCCATTGCGCCAGCCCCTGGAAAAGCGTAGTGGAACTCCAGGCCCAGGCCACGTCCGTCTCAATAATTTCGGAAATAAAATCCCCGGCGGGAAGATCAACAAACGAGAGAGCCAGGCCAGTTCCCCATTTCAACCCCTCCTTTGGTGTTGTGGTAATCCCCAGATTCACACTGTTTTTTTCCCCTCCATAAAATCCGCCGGTTTTAAGACTTAAGGTGCCTGAGGTCGGCGCGCTTTGATCGGAAAGAAGGAGCAAATTATATTCCCTGTATCGATAGGTATGGGCGGGAATGACAATACCCGGACGAATTTCAAAATCGGAAGGAAGGCGTTCTTTTTGCGGATCAATGCTAAAAAGAAGAAACTCCCCCGTGCGAAGGTAGGTGAGACCTCGAAAATAATGACTTCGATAAAGGAAATCATTATCGGCCTCTGTTTGATACGTCATTTCGGCCTTCAGGGCATATTCCCGCACGGGGCCTGATATCGGCTGTCTGCGAAAATCGGCATACCCCTGCGTCTCAAAGAGATCGGTCTGCGAAACAAAACCCAAAGGAAGGGTAAACGATTGATCCACCCGGAGATGATGAAGATAGAGTCTTAGCCCCGGATCACGGAAATCGAGTTGTGTATAACTGGCCTCGTGGTGTTGTCCGTCTGTTGTTTGGTTTATCTCTTTAGACGTTGTCCAAAAGCCGTGCAGGGTCAGGCCTTCTCCCCTGGCAAGGGTCGTATCCAGGCCAAAGCTGCGCCCCACTGGATGTTCCCCCTGGCGATCCGTGGCAATCAGCCCCACGTTGGATCGAACACCCCAGTCACGCGACAACCGGATGACTCCAAAATGCTCCGATGGGTTTCGGGTGGACATCCCTAACAGGCCGATCCCCCAAGAGCCGATCTTGCCGGTCAGCTTTCCTCCTCCGGCAATCGGAACAGGCCTCCGGTTAACAAGGC
The DNA here is from genome assembly GCA_005239925.1 of Candidatus Troglogloeales bacterium. Taxonomy (GTDB): domain Bacteria; phylum Nitrospirota; class Nitrospiria; order SBBL01; family SBBA01; genus SBBA01. The sequence goes on from SBBA01000171.1 coordinate 4,335, forward strand.
CAATCCTTCGGGAGAAAAAAGGTTGTAGGCGGCTGGCCAGGCCGAAATCATAGTACCCCTTTCCCTCCAGAAAGAACTCCCGCTTCTCCGGGAAGAACAGAGGAAAGCGTGTGAGGTTTGAGACAAAACGATCTACCTCCGTTTCGGCGAAATCGGTATTAAAGGTTACATCCAAGGCCAGGTTGGTGCGAATCAGGTAGCGCAGGTCGACACCGGCATTGGCATCTTCAAAGTCGTTTCTTTGATCCGCCTGGTCAATAAAGGCGGAACCCCTGACATACGGCTTGAGGGTTAGCCACTTAACGGGGGACGGCACAGTGACGTTTTCCATATGTCCTGCACGAGAGATCGTAAGAAATTCCTGCTCGGCCGAGAGGGGCGATAGGGTTGACACCTCATCGAGGTGCGGAATCCGTCGTTGGAATTGAATTCCCCATGTTTGTCCCTCCCCCGGTTTAAACCGTAATGTTGTAAACGGAATTTGGATTTCGACGGACCAACCGTAATGGGTGCGTTGGGAAACGGCGCTCCAAAGACCGTCCCAATCCTTGTTGACCTGTTTCCCGTCCTGACTGATTAACGCATCTGACTTGGCCGAAAGGGGATTCACCTCAAACAGAAACCCAGTTTGGTGATCATGGTACGTATCCAAAAGAATGGCAATGGTATCGCTGGTATCGAGCGAGGCGTCCCGGTGGCGTTCATCGGCGAAAATGAGAGTGGGGTCGGGGTCGGTCAGATCAGCGCCAATGTAAAGTGAATGCCCATCATAGAGTATCCACACAAGAGAGGTCCCTTGTGCCGGTTGACCAATATGGGGGCGTTTCTGGATAAAATTTGTCGCGGGGGGATGGGCATGCCAAATTGGTTCGGCAAGATGGCCATCCATTGTAATGGCCTGATTTTCAATCTGAAAGGCCTGAAGGGTAACTTTTTCAGCCTCGGCGGAAAAGACAGGAGACCCTGCAACAATAAGGGGAAGAAAAAGTAATAAGAAAATCCAATGTGTGCCTGGTAATTTTTTCGGTGAAATCACGCGACTAAGGAGTGAGAAACCAGGGATTAAGATTATTGGAGCGGGAAACGGGATTTGAACCCGCGACCCTCGCCTTGGCAAGGCGATGCTCTACCGCTGAGCTATTCCCGCTTTATCCAATTATATCAAGATGATAGATACATCTCCTCTTTTGATGCCTTTTTGAGGGTATCCAAATAGTATCTATCCTGAACCTTTTTGTCACCATAATCTTCCAAATAATGACCCTGGGGGATTTCTGTTTTTCTGGTTGCCAAGGCACTTTCCGCGGCCCAACGATCAGAGTCAATGGCCTCTCTAATTCGTTTGCCTTTGAAATAGTAATCTATGTACCCCCTTGTTTTTGAAAGCAAGCCGCAGGCGGTAGAATATCTCAATTGCCCTCTTTGCTTCAATAGGTCTTTTGGTGTTTTTTAGTTAAATTATCTATCTTCCTCTCTTTTATTCTTTTCTAATCAATTATTCAAGTTAGTTGTCTTAAATTTATTGAGCTTTTCCACCAGTAAAGGAAATAACCCGTTCCAATTCCCCCCCATTTTCTACCCCCCACCTCTCAATCCCTCTTATCAGAGGGACTTTTTTTATGGATAAGCCGGGTGTCCTGATCGAACTTGATGCGCAGTCGGAGATAAGGCCCTTGGCGCGTGTATCCGACATCGGCAAAGTCGCGGTCGTGAAAGCCGATGGTATTATAACCCAAGGTGATCCATCCGTTCTCAAAGGGCGACGCGCCGATCATCGGCCCCCATGAAACATGATCATTTTTTGCACTCCAGGCATGAAGCCAACTAACCCGCATCCCGACATCAATACGGCGTGTGATGTCATAACGCCATTCCAATCCTGTTAAATCGGTATAGCCGCGATAATCTTTTGCATCAATCCGATCTAACACATATTTCGCGCCGTAATAGAACGACGACTGGTTCCGCTGATGCAGATTAAACAGATTCCCCTGACGGTCTTTTGCTGTCCAGGCCTGAGCGACGCGATTAAGTGTGAAATTATTGATGAGTCGCCGCGAACGGGCATTGCCGGTGACGGGAAGGCGTGGCACGCCAAAGTCGGCAATTACGCTGCTACCGGTCTTACGCCTGATTTGATCATCATGAAATTCCAGGCGATCCAACAGAGACCAGTGATACCCTAACGGCCGGTAGGCCCATGAAAGCGAGAGATTGCCCAGTCGTCCATCGGCGTCTGTCTGCTCGGTTCGAAACGCCTGGGCCGCCAGACTAAATGCCACCCCCGCCTGGGCCTGGCGCAGAAAGTGGGTGGTTAGCCCGTAGCGATCGGCGTTGGAGCTATTTCGGTTTTCGGCACGGGCGTTCCATGACCATTGCTCGGCACGATAGGTGACCCCGGAGCTAATCGCAAGATAATCCTGATGTGGGGCCTCTCCCATCATACCGCCTGAGGTAATGGGATAATTGAGGTTTACTGGAGGCGGCGGCGTGCCTTTTTCATTAAAGGTGCGGCTGTTATCCATAGCAAGATCAACCCCCCATCGTTCCCCTACGAGAAACGCCTGGCTCAACCCCAACTGGCCAAAGGTGCGCGGGCCATATTCCGATATCTGACTTTGGTTGATCGTGCTGGTTAGGCGCGCACCCTGCCAGGGAACGGCTGCAAACCCCGCGCGGGTGGTGCTGGTATCGGCGGCGCCGTCCGTGAACTCCTGGGATAAAATCAATCGCACCGATTCGGTGAGGGCATAGTCCACGCCTAAAATCGTACGCATGGGAAAGTCGATGCTTTCATTCCCATTGTCGTTTCCCAGGGGAAATTCCGCGCCGACCTGAAGCGTGAGTTTTTTATCCAGTAAAAAACGGCTTCCTCCGATAACGGCCTGCTTGGAGTCAAAAACCTGATTGCTTGTCCCCACTTTAAATTGATCACTGGCAAACTGTCCGCCCGCGTAGACTGTATCTAAATCGGTCTCCCGTTCCAGTTGTAGCCTTGCCACGTCGCGGCGCGCGTCGCTTAAAAGATTTTCCTGCTGGTAGAGTTCTGCCTGTAACCCAATCTGCTCGGTCAGACGAAGGCGTCCCTCTACACCTTGTTTGGCTATTCCACTTTCACTTCCATTTTGTTGACCGACACCAAACCCAGGCTCCTGGCGTCGCACATAGGCCAAGGCATCCCACTTGACGCCGTGATGTTCCAACTCGACCAGAAAGGCATTTCCTGCCTGGATTTGTGTGCCGACCTGTCCTTCACTTATTGCGCCTTCGACGCGAAGCAGGCTGTCTTGCGCCAACTTCAATTTCATATCGAGGCCGCTGAGGTCGCTTTTTCCAAGATCGTCTTCGTCCCGAATTTGGGAAATCCCCAGTACAAGACGGTTATCTAACAAATGGCCGCCGATGCGTCCGCCGATGTTTTGTGCCTTCCGTGCGACCCCTGTCGTCTCATATTCAGCCACAATAAAAATTGGGTTGAAGGCGTTATCACGGCTGTGAATTGGCTCGCGGAAGAAAAGGGTTCCGGCCACGTAGTCGATGTCGTAATCCAGGTGACGCACCAGGGATCGACTGACGACCTGTTCACTTTTCAAACGATCCCTTGTCTCAATGCGAATCGTCTCGCTGTTGACCACAATATTGTTCTCCGATAGTGGGTAAAGGCCCGATGTGCCGTTCCCTTGTATTTCCTGCCTGACGTGATGCAAATCGGTTAGGGCGCCATAGGCCGTGAGATCCAATCGCTCTCCATGATACTCGGTTTTGATGCCGGTCATGCTCCGATTGTAGCGTGTGAGTTCGGTCTCCGACAGTCCGGTATGAAAGTCGCCGAACATGATATTAAACTGATCGCGCGACAATTTCAGGTAAAGATTCTCGCGACTCGTGGCATCGTATTGTTCCTCCGTGGCATCCCCGTAAAGGGTGTAATATCGGTCGGGATCAATCCCGGAAAACAGGTGGTTTTCCTTCTGTTTATTGGAGTTATAGGCCAGTGTTAAAAGCCATTTCCCTCGCACACGCCCCTTGGCATACAGGCTGGCCTTGCCGTGGGTAGCAATTCCTTTTTTCTCCCCTTGTTCAGCCAGCGACTCCATATTCCCCTTCAACCGGTTGTACCCGACCTCGCCCTCTGCAAAACCCACAACCACCCAATCACGCAAGACCGGTTCGAGCCAGACGTGAAGGGTCTCGTGGTGATCCGTCCCTCCTTCCTGCCAGGTAAGTGTGAGTGTCACCCTTCCGGTTTCGGTTGTAGGCGCAAGGGTAATATAAGCAATGCCGTCTTCTCCACGAACACTAAAGGTCGGATCAAACCGGTCGAGGCCGGCCAGTTGCCGCCGTCCTGTTTCGGTAACCGTTCCTTCAGGCAGGTAAGGGGGATTGACCTGATAGGTGCCTGTTATACCCGCGGGCATGGGATAGTTTTTACGATCCAATAAGCGGACGGCAATCATGGGGTGGGTGATGCCATCGGCGACCAAGACCGAGGCCTCGGGGGCCAGCATGACACGGCCCGATGAACGGGTAGAACGGATATCCTGATCTGTAGGCGCCATCTTTGCTGCGGTGTTATTGCCGGCTAAATCCCTGGTGTCATCGGGAGAAAGCAGGGTTGCCAGCCGTTCACTTTTGGCAGACAGGGCAACCGGACGCAACGCCGTGGTTTTGTCCGGCTCCGAAGCGGGGCACTGTATTTTAACGGCAGCGGTGGGGGTTTTGGCTTGTTCACCCGACTCGGTCTCGATGAGCGCGAAGGCCTCCGCAGTAAATCCTTCTTCTATACAGAAGGAAGCAAATAAGGTGTCTGACATTGCCTTCATCTCACCTGAAAAAATGATCTCGTGCCCGAAGTTGCTTCCCATATGACCCAAATCATAGAGCAGCCTATTGCCAACCACTTCAGGATCATCGGAGCGGTTGCCATCCATGCGGGTGGTGTCCGGGATATAGACAACGTTCCTGGGCAGAGTTGCGATCACTTTTAAGTTTCGGATGGGCACGACCCCACCATCTATTTCCAGCCGGTAGTTTATTCGTCCGCTGGTTGTCGGGCCTTCCTGGTTGTTTTTTTTCTCGTAGACAATAATTTCCACACGCCTGTTTTTGGCGCGACCCTCAGAGGTGGTATTGCTGGTCACGGGCTGATCAGGGCCCCGGCCAATTGCCGTCACCTGGCTGGGGAGCAGTTTTAATGCCGGATATAGGTAATCCACAACGGACTGCGCCCGCGCAGTGGATAGGACATAATTGTCTGAAAACAGGCGGCGGCGTATGGGGTGAATCTTATTGCTATCGGTATGGCCGATCACCTCGATACGCTCGATAGACATCTGACTGATTTCCGAAACCATATTCTGGAGGGTCTTCATGGCCGCCGGGGTGAGTTGGGCGCTTAAATTATCGTACAGAGTGCTAAAACGAAAGGTTAGCTTCTGAGGAAGGGATGGGGCCGTCTGCGGCATCGTCATTGCCCCCTCCATCCGAATGCCAACCGACCGTTCCTGAGGAGGCCCTGGCGTGGGCGCTTTCGCGGGTATTTTGGGGCCGACATAAAAATCGGCACGCCACAGGCTGCCCTCTTGTGCTTCGACAAATTGAGAAAAGGCGCGTCCGGCAAAGCGGCTGTTATCAATACACGGCATTACGGTGAGATGGGGTGGCAGGCTATCTACATCAATTTGAACGACATGGGTGCCGGGCTGCACCCCTCTAAAATGATACTGTCCATCGGGATCGGTGAGAACGGATGTCCCGTCCTCCATGAAAATGCGTATGTTGGGCACCCCCTTCATTTCGCCTGATGTGGCTTGACAACCCCCCTCCAGTACCCGTCCGATGATCGTGAAATGTCCCTGATGAAGCGGCTCTTGAATCTGTATGATGGCCTCACCCTTGTTGGAGGGGATGTCTCCCTGCGCCACCGCGATGGCACTATTGACCGCCGGACCGGGACGCGCGCCTGCGCCCACTGATACCACATAGGTGATCTCAGCCTTTTGCCCCGGACCGATATTTCCAATGGTGAAGGTTAACGTGCGACCATCCCTAGTGAGAACTGGATCGGCCAGAAGTTTCCCATTGCGATGAAGTGATCCCTTCTCATAACGGAACCCTGAAGGAAGCCGGTCGGTGACCGTCACACGGGTCGCCGTGGATGTGGCATGAAGATTGGTGATGACCAGATGATATTGTACAAAGTCGCCCGCCGAAGCTTGTGCCCGTGACGCGCTCTTTTTTAAAAGCAGGTTGGATCGGATGGGGTCAATCGGAATGTCAATGTTAATGGGGGCCCCTGCGTTCACTTTGAATAGCCCGCCCCGCGAGCCCTTCTCGTCCACGACGTAAGGGCTTCCCTGTGGGTTCTTCACGGTCTGTAGATTGGGCAACGGAACAGCCGATGGCGCCGTGTATCCCGGCGGCGGCGTTACCTCCAAGATGTAGTCCCCCGGCGGGATGAAGGGGAAACGAAATCCGCCCGGAGGAAAGGTGTAGACCCTCCCAGAAGAATCCATAACCGGTTTGGCGTCAGGCGCCATGAACGCCTTTGAACGGACGGCCTCCATAGAAAGATCGGGTTTGGTTACACCCGGCCTGCCTTGCCCGCTCTTCATGATATTAGGGTAAATGCTGAAACCATCATCCCCCCGAACGGCTGCATCCTCACCGGTACCGGCATTATTAATGACAAGAAGGGCAATGGTTGCGCCATCCACGGGCTGGCCTGAGGTGGAATCGAACACGATACCAAACGGGTCGACAAGGGCGGAATCGGTGATCGTGAGGGCGCCTGGAGTTTCATAACGGGCGCTCAATCGACTTTCTACCGTAAGCGACAGTTGACCATCCAATAAAACGGGCGACCCCTTCATTTCAACCCCCTGAATCACGGTGGCAAAGGAACCGGTGTTGACGCCGGTCTCCCGCAACTTCAGGATTTCCTTATCCCCGGTGGACGTGGTGAGGGTGACCTCGATGAATTCGCGTATTGATGGATTGGTATTTCGACTTACATCATCCAGGCGAACCACGATGGCCTCACGAACATGATAGATCTCGGCATCGTGTACGGGTACGGAAGTTGTCTCAATCTCCCCTCCCAAAACATCGGTCGGAGGAGGAAGCGGCGTAAAAACGTTGGCGTTGTTCTGGTACATGCCTCCATCGCTGGGGAGGATTGTGGCTGCTTCGGGCAGATGCCGTAAGAACGTAATGACGGCAGGCCCCTGCAGGACACCGATGTTAATATCCTCACCCGGACTTAACAGCGGATCATAATTGGTTCCGGCAACAACCGGCCCGCTTGCATAAATCCCTCCGGGCGTTACGGTTTGACTGGGGAGGGTGCGGGTCGGATCAAGAAAGAGGACATTGGCGGGGTTCTGGAAAAGGCCGGTTCCGTTATTGGTATTGATCGAAAAAGAAAGCGTTATATTTTCGCCGCCGGGAAGCGTGAAGCTGTTCATGACATCCCCACCGGCGACGCCAAAGGTTGCCGGATCAGGGCCGATGCCAAGGATAGGCGACGGAGGACCGGTTGCTTTGCCGGAGTAAGTGACCGTGACCGGCGTGTTCATGTAGGTCAAGGGAGGGGGAAGATTGTCGAGGATAGCAACGCCGGTGGCTGTGCCCCGCCCTATCGCGTTGGACACCGTAATATTGTAATTGGCCGTAGGGCCTGTGGGGGCTGGCGTTGAGGTGGTCTTGATGGTCGTTAGAATGGGTAGGCAGATGGCGCCGCCTCCCGATCCAGGAGAATCCGTTGGGGTTGCGGAGTTGGTTGCACCTGACCCACCCGGCGTCGCATTGACTGCGCCTAAGGGGATGTTTTTACTGCGTGTGCCATTTGCGCCGCCGGCCACATCAACAACCGCGCCGCCGGACTGATACACGGCGCCCCCGCCTCCTCCGCCGCCTGGCGCGTGATTGGTGACATTGCCGCCGTTGCCGCCTTTTGCGGTAATACTCAAACCCGCAAGCGGGCTGCCACTGGTAATGAAGACCGATCCTCCGGCGCCCCCGCCACCACCGTTGCCATCATTTTTACCGCTGGGATTAGGTGCGACCCCACCGTTGGCGTTGATCAGGCCGTTTCCCATGCTGGTGCCCGTGCGGATGAGTACAATCCCGCCACCCACGCCGCCGTGACCGCGATTGGGATCGAGGCTGTTATGATCGGCCCCCCCGCCGCCACCGCCGCCCATGATCATCCGTGTTGCGCTTAGGCTCCCCGAGGGAACCAGCCCTCCCATGCCTCCCAGGGCACCGGGGGTGTGGTCTGGACTCGACTTGTCGGGGGTGTAGCCGCAGATGCCGCAATACTCATCACCGCCACGTCCCCCTGCGCCGACGTTGGCGCCGCCGCCTCCGGCGGAATCGGCCGTGCCCCCGCCACCCGCATTACCGGGGGCGCCCATGGCCCGGTTACCCCCCGGATAGCCGCTGCCGGTAACAATCGCCGTACCGTCCCACATTTCAGTGGGGGCGCCGGCAATGCCTTCTCCTTTGTAACCGCTGTTTTTGTTGGTGTCGGTCACATACATAAAGGAGGCTATGTTTTCGTATGCGCTGCCAATGGCCCGACCACCGCGGAACCCTTGCCCGCTCACGTCCACCCCATTGCCATTGAAGTTAAGCTGTCCCGCGACATCAAAGACAACGATGCCGCCGACCGTTCCGTTCCATGGCGCGGAGGTCACTGTGCCCACCAATGTTGCGCTGGCATATTGTGGGACACGCACCACCTGGAAACGTCGCTGCCCGAAGGTCGCCGTTTTCCCCGCGTCGGTATAGGCATTTAAAATGGGTGTCGCCAATGTGAGTGGGCCGCCGCCTGCGCCCACTGCGTTTGCTGCAATATTAAATTCGTAAAGACCTGAGTTTCCCAGATGGGTCGCGCCGCTCGCAGCCGTGGGGGCTGGATTGGTCGGAGGTGTAATATCCCCGCCAGCGCCGTTGCCATAGGCGTCTGTATTGGTGCTATTGATCGCTGCATCCTGCATCTGGATAATCAGCACCAGGTCGCCCGCCACAATGGTCTGCGGGTTACCCATGGCAGCGCCCAGCATAATAGTGGTTGCCCCGGCAGATACAGAGGAGGCCACGGGATAATAAGTGTTAATGACGCCTGACAACGCCCCGATGCCGTCTTTCCCCGGCTCGCCACAGGCGTAACAGGGCGCAGGCGATATCAGGCCGGCAAGCGCCATTAGCAATACAAATCCAAAGGCCATTGTAATGGCATGAAACCGACTCCACTTAATTTTACTCATGGTGCTCTTGGCCTAATGGGTCACAGAGGAATTGTCTCCTTTCTTTAAGGAACAGGGAATACGCAAAAAAGGGGGTGTGTTTTGGCGGGTGTTTCTTGAAGCCTTAGGCCGATTTGACAAGCCCAAAATAAGTGGTAAAGTTTAATCATAGGTGTTGTTATCGGGAGAGTCCAGACCAGGTAAACAGGTTGAAAGTAAGTGGTACAATTTAAGTACAGGGTTTTTAAGTCATTCGACAAGGGAGGGGTCAAATGAAGTCTAGAGGTCAGATATTAAAAGGCATCAAAGCGGTTCGTTCATCCATTGCTATTGCCTTTGCGATTGCTCTCATCGGTAGTTTTGCCGTTGCTCAGGCGGTCGAACAGGGAAAAGGCGGGCTCAAGGGTGAGTTGTTGGGCCATAAAGTCGTTGTTGACCCCAATAGCGGCAAGGAACAGCTTGTTCCAGTGACGGACGTTTTCCCCGGGGATACCATCGAGTATACCCTGGCCTACCAGAATCAAGACGAAATCAATGCAATAAAAGATGTGGTGATTGCCACGCCGATTCCACGTGAAACGGTATGGATTGTTACTCCTGGCTGGCCGGGACCGGAAATGGACTTTCTGGCCTCCATTGATGGGGGGGAGGAGTACAAAGCGCCTCCGATTCGGATTCACACCAAAGGGCCGGATGGAAAGGACGTAGAGGTAGAGGCGTCTCCGGAGAGCTACACGCATCTGCGTTGGATCCTTGCCAAGCCATTGCCGGCCGGAGATACCGTCGCAGTCAAATATAGGGTGAAGGTGAAATAGCAGAAGGGCACCTCTAAAAACCTACTGCGCGACCCAACTGTTGCGTTGCGCGGTGCTCGGAATCCTCATGTACACTGCGTACATTGCGGTTCCTCCGCTCCGTGCGCCTTGCATTTGGGCCGCTCGCTACGGTTTTTAGA
>SBBA01000013.1 GCA_005239925.1 Candidatus Troglogloeales bacterium
ACGGAGCGGAGGAACCGGAATGTACGCAGTGTACATGAGGATTCCGAGCACCGCGCAACGCAGCAATTGGGTCGCGCAGTAGGTTTTTAGAGGTGCCCTTTAAAAGTTTTATTCTTAATTCGTAATTCATAGACCTACCGTCGGCGATTATACGGTGGCCAACATCTGTCGCCGTCCGGAATGATATTCGGACAACTGGGCATTCGCCGTGATAATGGTTTGAACCTCTTTGGCAATCTTGTCCAGATCCTTTCCTGGAATTGCGATATACAGTTCATCCTCTCCTATGTTGGTGTAAACGCGATTTCCGACGCATCCCGTGCTCGCGATAACGCCGTTGGCCAGGGCGGCTGGCAGCGCCATACAGGTGGGACGCCCAAAAAGCGGAACCTGTGTGGCAACGCCCGCACGCAATGCGGCCTCTTGCAATAGCATGACCCGTCCTGCGGGGCCGGAGAAAAGTACTACGTCCGGCAGTGTCGGTGTTTCTCCGAGAGGCGCATAGATGATGGCACCCGGCGATTGTGGCAGACACGGAATTCCGGGAACCTCTTCCATTTTGACATAGCCGATCTCTGCCATAAATGAGAGGGTTTGCCCAAGCTCCTGGGCGCGCTCGGTTGGTAGGGAAATGTTGTGCGTGTAGCTGCCAATCGGGCAGTTGTAATGGTCGGACGGAACGGTATAGAACACCTGTCCGGCTGCGGCCAATCGCCAAAAGCTACATCCCGATGGCTCGACCCCTGTAAACTGAGGCACCCCTGCGGGCGGAGCGTCGCAAAATGTAACCGCAACCGGACGCCGCGTAAGCCCCAGGGCCTCTGAAATTTGCCGCTCTATCATGCCATAGTCTGTCATTTTGTCTCTCCTTAAGAATGTAGAGCCTCCCCTTATTTATGAATGTAGCCGATTCTATAGCAGGGTCAAGGCCCTAATCAAGGGCGAGAAAAGGAATGAACAGAAGTTCCAATCACTGATCTTTGATCCTTAAATTTTTTGTTTTTGCGATCACAAACTTTTTGCCCCGCCTTGACACGGAGGCGGGAAACTGATTATCGTTTTATTTCTGGGTCTATTTCAAAAAGGGAGGATAAAAGGGAATGCAGAAGTATCTTAGCCCACGCGCACAATATGAAAGATGGAAAGAGTTAAACGAATGGCTTAAAAAGGCCTTCCCAAAAGAGGTTATTCCGGACACCGCCTTCAAGGAAGTGGAAGGCAAACTTGCCGGTCTGACCGAAAAAGATCGTCTTTTCTTTGGGTTTGGAGACGATGGGCAGGGAAACGCCGATCCGTTTTTAAGCGGCCATCTTTTCGTTAATTATCTTACGCAGACCTATCCGAGCGAGAAGTGGCGTTTTGTTGATTTCTATCCCTCTCCCCCTGACCCGATGCGGTTTGATTTTTATCGTCCCAAAATAAAGATGCGTGATAACGCCGCCGTTCGCCCCAAAGGCTTTTACGTTAAAACAATCTTAGACAAAGATTATGAAGGCGGCATTGGCACAACACACCAGGCCCTTTCGCCGCTTGATGTTCGCAAGCTTTCTGCTTGGGGGTGGGGCCCGGAGGGGTACCAGTTCCTGGCCCTGGAGGCCCCTTATGTGAAATTGCTGTTTGCGGGTCAGGTCCCGGCCTTTGTCTTGGGCGATTACGCAGTTTCGCCTTATGGAACGACGGACTTTTCCAGTACATTCCTGCTCGGATGCTCAAGAGGTAAATTGGAATTAGGGATCACTAACTCCCGGGACAATATCCCGAAGTATGCCCCTTCGCACTTTGCGTAGCCCCCAGCGGGGGCAGACAGCAAGACCTTTCATTGATCGGTCTGAAAATGCGGGCGTCGTTATACCAGTTATATTGTCTGTGCAGACATAGATATTATTGGTAAAAGAAAAGAGTCTCTCCTCACCTGGTGGTTTCTCATGGGAAAAGAAACGGCGGCGTACCCAAGTGGTTAAGGGAGCAGTCTGCAAAACTGCGATCCATCGGTTCGAATCCGATCGCCGCCTCTCTCCTTTTCAATGACTACCAATACCTCTCAAGGCTTACGCCCACTTTGCTCACAACCCCGTACCCCCTTTTTAAGAAGGAACTTTGCCGATCCCGTTTTGAAGAATATTCATCTTTCATTCGGCAGGCTGGAATGTTATAATACCTCTCTTATTGTCCTTATGAAGATGTCTTATACCTAAAGGGAGGTTTAATGTATCAGTCCATCTATATTCCTGTCGATAACTCAGACTATTCCAATGTGGCCATTGATATCGGAACGGCCTTCGCGAAGCAGTTCGGCGCCCGAATCATCGGCAGTCACGCCTATGCCGCAAAGTTGCACGATAAACGATTCAAACAGATGGAGGCTGGGCTCCCCGAAGAATATCATGACGAAACCGAACTCGAACGGCAACGCAAAATTCACGACTCGCTGATTACACGCGGCCTCGAAATTATTACCGATTCCTATCTCGATATTGTCGAACGGAAATGTAACGAGGGGAATGTGCCTCTGGAACGCCGCTCCCTCGAAGGAAAAAACTTCAAGGTGATTGTCGAGGATATCCTTCAGAACGGCTACGATCTGGTGATTATGGGTGTTTTGGGTGTGGGCGCCGTGCGCGAAAGTGTCATTGGCTCCGTAACCGAACGAACGATTCGCCGGGTTCGTAAATCGGACATCTTTGTGGTGAAGGAGACCGTTACCGCGCCTCCGAAAGGCAAGATTGTCGTTGCGGTAGATGGCAGTCAGTATGCCTTTGGTGGTTTTAAAACGGCTTTAGAATTGGCCAAGGCATTTGACCTTCAGGTGGACGTTGTTTCGGCGTTTGATCCTTATTTCCACTATGCCATGTTTAGTTCGATCTCCGGCGTGTTGTCCGAAGAGGCCGGCAAGGTCTTTCGATTTAAAGAGCAGGAAAAGCTCCATGAGGAGGTGATTGATTCCGGGCTTGCCAAAATCTATCAGTCGCATCTTGAGATTTGCGAAACGGTGGCCAAAGACGAGGGGGTAAAAATTAAAACGGCCCTACTCGACGGGAAGCCGTTTGAAAAGGTGCTCCAGTATGTGCAAAGGGAAAAGCCATGGCTGCTGATTGTGGGCCGGATCGGTGTTCATTCTGATGATGAGATGGATGTGGGCAGCAATTCGGAAAATCTTATTCGAATGGCCCCATCAAATGTGTTGGTTTCGAATCGGAAATTTATTCCCCCAATTGATGCCATTGCCGAATATACGGTGGCCTGGACAGAAGAGGCCTCCAAGAGAATGGAAAAGGTGCCGGTCTTCGCGCGGGGGATGGCCAAGACGGCTGTGTACCGCTATGCTTTGGAAAAGGGACATACGATTATTAGTAACTCGGTGGTGGATGCGGCCATTGGCGAGATTCTTCCAAAGGGGGCGATGGAGGCCATGAAGGCGCTGGGGCAGACACTCGATGCCCAGGGGATTGATCGAAACAAGATGACGGCCTCCGAAGGTGTTGCAGAGACATTGAGCAGCGGCGGCATGGCGGGGATGATGACCCAGATTGTGGGGAACGTCGATCCGGCCAAGGCGGCCTTTTATGAAGATAAGTCCAAGCTCGATTTTTATATCTGTAACGGTTGTGGCTATACGGCACGCGGGGCAAAGCCGGTGCAATGCCCTGTTTGCAACGCGCAGGCAGAGGCTTTCCAGTTCTTAGATAAAACAATCTTCGAGGCGGCGGCCAAGGCCGAAGGGGGGCTGGTTTCCGAGGTCGGTTACGATGGTGTGCCCTTGAGTTGGACGGAAGAGGCCAAGAACGTGATTCGAAAGGTGCCTGCAGGTTTTGAACGAAGACGCGCCAAGGCCAAGACCGAGAAAATGGCCCGGAAGATGGGTTTTACAACCATTACCGCCCCGTTCGCCACGCGTATGATTGAAGGCGGAGACGACGAGGAGGCGATCCAATTTAGCAGCCAGGTATTATTAAAAGAGGTGGGGCAAAAAGACCCTGCTGGAGTTGCCAATGCAGCGACTGAGAGCATCACCGCGTCCGCTTCCCCTCACCCGTCCCTTCGGGACACCCTCCCCCGCGAGCGGGGGAGGGAAGGGGAGAGAGTAGATGCTATTGCACCTACCGTTGCTATGTCCTTTACATACAGTGCGGATGCGGAGGCGCGTCTTGCGCAGGTGCCCGTTGGTTTTATGCGGGATGCGACGCGGCAGCATGTTGAAAATTATGCCCATACCCAAAAGGTATCCCATATTACATTAGAGATTACCGAGGCTGGCATTGAAAAGGCCAAGGAAGAGATGGAGGCGGTTCTATCCGGCGCTGTCAGCATTGAGGATATTAAAAAGCGGCTTGCCAAAATGGCGTTGGGAACCCACGAAAAAGAGCCGACGTTTTATTTTTGCGGTGTCTGCAGTCACATTGTGCGTGAAGTTCCGGACCATTGCCCTGTCTGCCAGGGCGTACGGGCCAAATTTATCGCGATGCAAAAGGAGGTCGATTATTTTATCTGTAATCTTTGCAACCAGATTGCCCAAAACATCCCTGATCACTGCTCCCTCTGCGGGTCTGGCAGAGAACACTATCGCAAGCTTACCCCGTCAGAATTAAAAACGGAAGATATTCCCGTGATCTGGACAGAGGCCGCACGACAAAGACTTTCGGAAATTCCAAAAGGGTTTTTTCGTGATATGACCTGTTGGCGGATTGAGGTCGATGCAAGAAAGAAGGGCATCTCCACCATCGATCCTACGGTCATTGACGCGAAATATCGGGATTGGTCAAAGATTTCGTATCGGCCTGAATTTTCACTGGGGTGGGAGGATGAAGCCACCGCACGTATCTTGCGTATCCCGTCGTTTGTGCAAGGAACCGTGATTCGCGAAATCGAGTCCCATGCGAAAGAAAACGGGATTGGCCTTGTCACGGCTTCCCTCATGGATCAATTAACCGAACGCTGGTCGGAAGCCATAAAGCATCAGGGATATTGAAGGGTTTACCCTCCGAACGTCATTCCCGCATGCTTTAAGCGGCCAGCCGCGTAGCCGGAATCCCCCCACCCTTCCCTCCCCCGCAAGCGGGAGAGGGTCAGGGAGAGGGTCACTGGATTCCCGATAGAAGCATTCGGGAATGACACCCAAAAGTCTTTTCCGTTTTGATTAATATTTTAATGAGAAGAAACTAAATCCCATGTCCTATCAAGCCTTTTCTGTATCATGGAACCTTACGGCACGGTGCAATCTCTTTTGCACGCACTGCTATATGAGCGCCGCGCCTCATGCCGACATTACAAGCGACCTAACCACTGCTGAATGCTTTAAAGTCATCGACGACATGGCCAAGGTCAACCCCAACCTGTTCCTCATCTTAACAGGTGGAGAGCCTCTGGTTCGACGCGATATCTTTGATATTGCAGGGTATGCCTCCGACAAGGGGTTTACCTGCGTTCTGGGCACCAACGGGGTGTTGCTCGGAAAGAAAGAGGCCCGTGCGATGCGTGCAAGTGGTTTGCAAGGGGCTTCGATTAGTCTCGACTCCGTTGA
>SBBA01000181.1 GCA_005239925.1 Candidatus Troglogloeales bacterium
TATCAGGAGGGAATGTGGAAGTCCCCCTGATAAGGGGGATTGAGGGGGTTTTAGAAGTGCCCCTAAAAATACATAAAAAACACACGCACCTTTTTCTCCTCACCGATGGTACGCATCCCCAATAGGCCCCCCAAGAGGTTCCATTCCGATTGCTTCCCCTTTTCCTCTTTGTAGGAATAAAACGGCAGCACAGGATTAAACTCAAAGGAAGCGTGTGTGGGGGTGGTCTTCTTCCGTAAAACGGCCATCGCCGAACCCCCTAACACACGAAACTCCTTCTCTCCCTCCTTGGGCCGCTCGTAATGGAAAAGCCACCACAGGAGCGAGGTCTCCGTAGTCCTCCCGTTTTGTTTTTTCTGATTAAATAAAGGCCAGAGAACGGAAAACTCCCCCTTTTCTTCAAGGCGGTCAAACGAGTAGCTATATAAAGGCAGAAAGCGGTCGAATACGACCTTCTCCGTTGTATGATGCTGATAAAGAGAAAAAGGTGCCCATCCCAAAACACCGATCCGACGCTCGATTTCTTTCGACACACCCTCTTCCATAATCCGTTTTACTTCATAGCTATAGAATGGGAAAAAACGACTTTTTGTTCGATCAGGAGAAATCTGATATTTCACGAAAAAAAGAACGTCGAGGGTGTGCTCTTGTTTCATACGATGATGATTATAACTGTAGAGTGGAAAAAGACGGTCGTGGGTACCGGAAGGATCAGAGCGATGCTCATAGAGGGAAAACGGAGGCGCCCCAAGAACACTCACCCGCAATCCATCGGCCTCCTTGTCATGCGTGTAACGATAGAGCAGGGGAATCCGATCATGGGTTCGTGTGGAGGACGATTCATGCTGATAAAGCGCCATCTTTGAAACACCCAGCAGCGAAAGGGAGAACCGACCCGACTCCTCTTGATAATCGTATATGGGAAACAAAAGGTCTCTTGTGCTATTGGGGGTAGATCGGTGTGTGTAGAGAAGAAGGACATTGATAAACCGATCATCTGTTTTTAGATCGTGATTGTAAGTGTAGAGGGGTAGGAGGCGATGGTGGAGGAGATCAGGTGTCTTGGCATATCGGAAAAGAGAAACCGAATTAAAACCGATCATCGAAAAACCCAAGGTCTCCTCTCTTTTTTCAAAGCTGTAAAGCGGAAAGAGGGAATCATAAACGGCATCGGCCCGAGGTTTTTTTTCATGATTGTAAAGCAGTAGCACATTGAGATCGGTTTCCTCCCGATTATTCCGACTATACCAGTAAAGAGGAAAGAGACGATCTACCACACCGTTCGAGCGATCTTCATGCACATAAACGGAAAGATTATCGTACCCCAATACGCCAAATTGCCTCTCATCGGCATCTTTTTTATAGCTGTACACAGGGAAGAGATAATCGGTTGTTTTGTCAGGCGATTGTTTGTGCCGAAAGAGGGTTAGGGGTGGAACTCCGATCAGGCCGAGCTGCCAGGTCTTTCGGTCTACATCATTTTCGTAATGATGAAACGGAAGGAGGACATCTTTCATATACGTTGGCATTTTCTGATGTTGGTAGATAAACAGGGCATCCCAACGCAGCAGGTCGGTTTCTTTGTTGTGCCAGTAGCGATAAAGCGGAAAGAGACGATGGGTCGTGAGTGATGGCGTCAGGGTTTGCTCATAGAGCGCCCAGGTGAATCCACTACCCATCGGGGGAAGGCCCAATAGCGATAGGCGCGTTCCTCCGAGTGACCTTCGATAGCCATACAGCATCAAGAGATGATCTGTGGTCAATTCCGGGGAGGCGTGATGGGCGTAGATTGAAAAGGGCGACAACCCCAAAATGCCCATCTGCCACTCGTTCTTCTTCGTATCTCGTTCATAATCATAAAGAGGGAAGAACAGATCGGATACAGAGGTCGGCATAACCCGGTGGTTGTAAACTAAGGCAACGTTCCACTCGGTGATTTTTGTTGCCCGATCGTTACGATAGTGATAGAGGGGAGAGAGCCGGTCATCGGTTAGGGTTGGCGTGGTCACATGCCGATAGATTGCGGCATCGGCAACGCCGGCCAAAGAAAGCGCACGGTCTTCCCCCTCCCTCCGGTAGTCGTAGAGCGGAAAAAGACGATCTACCAGCACAGCCGATGCAGATTGATGCCGGTAGAGCGAGAGGTCGCCATATCCCAGCAACCCGAACGAATTCTCCGTGCCAGCCTTGTTCTTTTCATAGCTGTAAATGGGAAACAGGTGGCCTTCCGTGGATGCCGGGTTCGTATCATATCCAAAAATAGAAAAGGGATCATGACCGATCATGGAAAATCGCAATGCCTCCTTGTTGAGTTCCTTTTCATAACGATAGAGTGGAAAAAATCGGTCGGTGATCCGTTCCTCCGAGCGGGCATGCTCATAGAGGGAGAGCGTGGGAAGAGGCCACAAAGAATTGATGGGGGGAAGCCCCAGCAACGAGGTGCGACGCGCGGTGGGTGTCTCTTCGCGACCGTAGAGAGGAAAGAGAAAGCGTCGGTCTCGTTTTGCGTTTTTATCCTGCCCGTAAAAGGGGAGGATGTAGCGATAGGAATGGTTTTCGATGAGATCGTACCCTGAAAAATAGAATGGAATCAGGCGGGTAGCGCTGCCCTCTTTTTGGGTACGGTGCTTAAAGAGGGGGTAGAGAATATCGTATCGATTAAAGTCGTTTTCGGGGTCATGGGTTGTGATCAGAAGCGGCCCCATGAAAAAGTTTTTCTCGTACTGCAGTCGGCGTTCCGACGATAACCCACGCGTATGACGGCCGTAGAAGGGAAAGAGATGGAAATAGGTTTTGTCATCTTTCTCATAATTCAGATAGAAAGGAGCCGCCAGTTTAAAACGCCGATGAGGTTCTTCGCCCTGCCAATACAGGGGAAAAACATGAAATCGCAGATAATCTTGTTTGCGTTCATAAGTTCCCAGAGGCCAGAGAATGCTGCGTCGCACGGAATGCGCCTTGCCATCGATCTCATGGGAGTAGAAAGGACGAACCGTCAGGCGAGAGAAGTCCTCTTTTTCTTCAGAGGAATAGAGATAAAAAAGGGCATCTACGGATGAGCGTCCGTTCTTTTCCTCTATACACCACAGCAGGCCGACGCAACGTTTTCCTTCCTCCGCAAAAGCAGGCGGGGTGAATAGAAAGGAAGATACCCAGATGAACAGCAGGAAAAATAATCGCATAACCGTTCTCCTTTGAGATATTTTGAGGGACATTGCAATTTCTTGCGGGCACCTCTAAAAACCTCTCGCTTCCGGCCCAAATGCAAGGCATACGAAGCGGAGAAACCACAATGTACGGTGTGTACATGAGGATTCCGAGCACCGCGCAACGCAGTAGTTGGGTCGCGCAGTAGGTTTTTAGAGGTGCCCTTGCAGATTGTTTCTGTAACCGACCCTCGATCTAATCGCAGCAATCAAATACAGGCCAGACAAAGGCACTATACCCTCATTTGGAGTACCATTCAATCCACTTTGTACCTGTGCCCTCATATCCATTGCAAAAAACTGACGTACACCCAAATAGGGACAAATACCGCACCCACAAAAGAACCAATCGGTGGCAACAGTGTTGTCCCGTTCACAGTAGGTGGGGGGGATGGGCCCGTATGGATGAAGAGCCCGCCTTCCTTAACGTGGGATCAGATGAATCGAGGACGCCTTGATAACCGCAGTAATCGGCGTCTCCGGTTTAAGGTTTAATTCCTCTAACGATTTTTTGGTGATCTTGGCGGTCAATTGGAAACCACAATCAATGCGAACGGCCATACGAAGCCCCACAGGCGTCACCTCGATCACCTTCCCGAAAAGACGATTTCGGGCGCTGCTCTCACCCGATCTCTCTTTCTCCAATAAGATATCGTCCGCGCGAATGGCAATATAATAAGGGTCGCCAATTTGTCCCGATCCCACCGCACAAAGCGTAGCTCTATTGGGATCGGTCGGATTTTTGTCAGAACCGGCTTGTCCAGAGCCACTCAAACTGTTTACCATGAGAAGAATCTCCCCTTCAGAAATAGACACCACCTGACCGTATAACAGATTTTCAAACCCAATGGCCTCAGCAACAAACGGCGACGCCGGACGGTAGGCCATCTCTTCCGGCTTGCCCTGCTGCAATACCCTTCCCTCTCCGATGACAATCAATTCGTCTCCCAGACAAATGGCATCATCCAGATTATGGAGCACGACCATCGCAGAAATCCCGTTGCTGGGGAGCCACTTACGCACCTCCCGCAGCAGTTCTTTTCGAGTGGGCCGATCCAAGGCCGAGAAGGGTTCATCCAAAAGCACCAGAGGGGGACACGGGGCGAGGGTTTGCGCCAACGCCACCCGTTGCTGCTCGCCCCCGCTCAACTCACGGGGAAAATGGGTCTCCTTTCCTTTCAATCGAAACCGGGTCAGCCATTCGGTGACCGTAGCCTTTGCATCTACATGTGGGGCAAGACCATAAGCGATATTTTCAAACACGGTGAGATGTGGAAACAAGGAGTAGTCTTGAAAAAGCAGTCCCACTGATCGTGCCTGCGGCGAAAGAGCAATTTTTCTCTTCGCATCAAACCAACAGGTATCTCGGTGGGTAATCGCCCCAGCTGTTGGTGTGGCAATACCGGCGACGGCATGGAGCAACGTGCTTTTGCCCGATCCGGAAGGGCCAAACAAAATAGCAATATGGGCCTTTTCCTGTCGAATGGAAAATTGGGCAGAAAGATAAGCCTTTTTATGATCTGAAAAAGTAATATCAACGGCGAGTTGCAATCCACCTCCTTTTTTTCCGATTGATAAAATAAACACACGATAAAAAGAAGAACGAGAAAATAAGCAGGATCAATGCCGTCTGAGAAGCCCCTTTGTAATCTAATGCCTGTACCTGATCAAAAAGGGCAATGGAGATGGTTTGGGTGGTACCGGGGATATTGCCACCGATCATTAAGACCACGCCGAACTCCCCTACCGTATGGGCAAAACTCAATAAGAATGCGATGACCATGCCGCGATAAGAGAGGGGGAAGATAATCTTCCAGAACGTTGTCCACGCCGACTTTCCCAGGATGTGTGATTGCTGCAATAATCGGGGATCGATTTCGGAAAAGGCGTTGCAGAGTGGTTGAACCGCAAACGGGAGAGAGTAGAGAATCGAGCCGATCACCAGCCCCGTAAACGAGAAGGCCAGGGGTGATCCGATCATCTGTTCGTACACCTGGCCGAAGGGGCTTCTTGACCCCATGGCCGCTAGAAGATAAAACCCCAGCACGGTAGGGGGCAAAACCAAGGGAAGCGCCACCACCCCTTCCAGCAGGAAAATCCATTTTTTAGAAGAATAGGCCAGGAAATAAGAAAGGGGCAGGGCAATCATTAAAAGACAAGTGGCCGTGATAAAGGAGAGCTTTAAGGTCAGTAAGAAGGCGATCCAATTCATGGGTTGAACAATAAGATGAACTCAATTTTCAAAAGGGCGCCTCTAAAAACCTACTGCGCGGCTCAACGGCTGCGTTGCGCGAGCGTGACGACGCCTGCGGGCGTGACGACGCCTGCGATGCTTGGAATCCTCATGTACACTGCAACCATTGCGGCTCCTGTGCGTAATAATC
This sequence comes from Candidatus Troglogloeales bacterium, assembly GCA_005239925.1. GTDB lineage: Bacteria > Nitrospirota > Nitrospiria > SBBL01 > SBBA01 > SBBA01. The sequence continues at coordinate 5,591 of SBBA01000181.1, forward strand.
TTTGCATTTGAGCCGAAAGCGGCAGGTTTTTAGAGATGCCTTTTATAAGGTTGGGCGAAAGGTTTTTCGCCCCTACGATACAAAATGACAATCATTCCATTCGTACCGAATAAGGAAGCGTGATCTTGCGTGTAGATTGTCACAAATTATTTTAGCAGCGTCTTAAACCGCGCATCTGTTAGGCCTGCGTGTTTGATAATAGACTGAACCGTGTAGGGGTTGATCCTTTTGTGGCGTGGAATTGTTACACGATGAAATCCGTTCGACATGCCAATATGTTTCCCATCCAGGATAATTTCAAACCCGACTTTGCAGAGCGTTCTTATGATTCGCTCGGTTGAAAGATCGGTAAAAAGCATTTAAACCGCAACCTGAACTTCAGCGGTCTTCTTATTGCGGGTCTCTTTTTTTACCATGAGTAGGTACGTTTGGATCGCGTCCTTAATGTTCTCAAGCGATTCTTTTAGGGAAGCGCCGTGACTGACACATCCGGGGAGTGCCGGACATTCCAGGTGATATCCGTATTTGCTTTTTTGAATAACAACGGTATAGCTCAGTGTTTGTCCGTTTGCTTTAGACATAAGTGCCTTCCTCCATGAAGCATTCCAGTTTATTTAATTTTAACAAAAGGGCTTAGCAACTGTAAACGTTTTCAGGGGCGAAACAGCGATTCCGCAATATAACAGGAAAAGGCAATTTAGGAAGGCATTTTGGGGTTATTTTTGATTTCAGCAGATTCGTTGCGGGTGTTAGAAGCGCTGGCAAGGGCGCCGTAAGGCGCCCAAAGGGATTAAGGGTTGGACGGAAGGCGTAGCGGTGCCTCCCTATCTGACGGCAA
>SBBA01000215.1 GCA_005239925.1 Candidatus Troglogloeales bacterium
CTCCATATCAACCTGCTTTACGGCACCGATCCCCATCACATTCTGGAGGCAATATTTAAGGGGTTTGGCCGCGCCCTCTATCAGGCCACAAGAACCCATTCAAAGGTAAAAGGCGTCGCATCAACAAAAGGAACACTGTAAGACACGACATTCTTTTCTTTGGTTAAAGAGACTACATTACTGGATTATGAATGGAAGACAGTAATCTAAGGCCCTACTACGGTAACGGGTGAGGTCTCTTTTGTGTCCATTCCGTTTCCAACCTGTCCCAAGCTTCCATCTCCCCAACATTTGACTGTTCTATTAGCAAGACGGGCACAGGTATGAAGTGACCCTGCACTCACCTCCTGGGCCGTTGTAATGTTTCCAGCTACTGGCTTAGGGGTCGGGGCATTAAACGTGGACCCATCCCCTAGTTGACCAACCTCATTTTCACCCCAACATGCCATTTCTCCTGTTGAGCGGAGCGCACAGGTGTGAAAGCCTCCTGCCGTTATACCAATTGCATCGGTCATAAAACTGACAGTCACCGGAACATTGGAAGACGAATCAAAATAGTTCTCATCTCCCAGTTGCTCAGATGCGTTGCTTCCCCAGCATTTTACTTGCCCCGTTGAAAGGCGCGCACAGGCATGAGAGTGACCTGCAGAAATGGCTGTCGCATTGGATATGCCACTCACCTGTACTGGAGTCAATGACTCAGTCGCTCCACTCAATTGATCCGTACCCAACTGACCCGAAGAATGATCGCCCCAACACCATACTGTTCCATTGGCCAAAACAACGCAGGTATAGGCATCACCAGAGGCAATAGCAACAACCCCTGTAATGTTACTCACCAGAACAGGCTCATTGGACTGAATAAAAGTATTATTCCCTAACTGACCTGAAGCATTCCTTCCCCAACACTGTACCGTTCCATCCGAAAGCAGCGCACAAACATGATCTCCACCTGCAGCAATAGAGGTGGCCGTTGTAATACCAAAGACAGCCACAGGGGTTGCCGAATCGGTGTTGACGCTATCCTTATTACCCAGTTGGCCATTCGTGTTGGCGCCCCAGCATTTTACGGTACCATCCAAAAGACGGGCACAAGTATGGTTTCCCCCTGCCGTTACCAAAGAAGCAGACGTTATTCCTATCACATTCACAGGCTGGTCCGTGCTAAGGGTGCTCCCATCACCTAACTGGCCATATGGGTTGTTCCCCATACACAAAATGGCGCCACCCGATAAGACCATACAGGTGTGCTGATACCCGGTAGATAGATCAATAGCAGAGCTGATTGCAGGAACATCATTGGGTGCTGTGGTGTAGGGGATTTGTCCATTTCCCAGTTGTCCATACCGATTTAATCCCCAGCATCGTGTCTCCCCACTGGAAAGCAACGCACAGCTATGGGCCTCTCCTGCAGATACCCCAACCACTATATCAGTGGGCAGAAAACCAGCCACATCACTTGTGAAACCTGAGTCGGTTGTGGTCGTATTGCCCAACTGGCCGGAATCGTTTTTACCCCAACACTTTACCTTATCAGTCAACCAGGCACAGGTATGTGATTTACCCGCAGCAATACCCTTCACATTGGTTAGACCACTAACTTGGACCGGACTATTAGAGTTGCCCCCCATAAAACCAGTACCCAATTGACCCGATTGATTGTCACCCCAGCAATAGACCGACTGAGTGATAAGCAGCGCACAGGTATGATTTCCCCCTGCCGCAATAGCCGTTACCACGATGTTCGGAAGAAGGGCATCCACCGGGCTATTTGACCCGACAAACGAGCTATTTCCTAACTGACCGGAGTCGTTCTTTCCCCAGCATTTTACCTTTCCATCTTGAAGCAGCACGCAAGTATGCCCCCCACCTGCGGCCAAATCAGCCGCTGCCGTTATACCTACCCCCACAGGCGTTGAAGTTGATGTGATACTTCCGTTACCCAATTGACCATAGGTATTGTCTCCCCAGCATCGCACCCCTCCACCCTCCTGGACAACACAGGAATGAGACAACCCCGATGCAACCTTACTAACGCCAACCAGCGTATCAATGGTTGTAGGAAGACTTTTGTTGTTATTGGTTCCGTCACCCAGTTGGCCATTTTTATTGGAACCCCAGCATTTAACTAAACCGGTCACTAACACAGTGCAGGTATGCGCCCCTCCCGGTGCAACCTGAATGGACCCATTTTCTTCTCCAATTCCTATATCAACCGTTACCGGATAAGAAGAGTTTAATGTCTTATTATCTCCCAATTGCCCTAAAAAATTCTGTCCCCAACAGCGTAATCTGCCATCCGTCATACGTGCGCAGGTATGATTTCCACCGGCAACGACGTTGGAGGGAATAGCCGAAACAACTGTTAAATTTGTGGAACCAGTTATTAAACCAAAAACAGCGCTAATCTTTGTGGGCGTTGGGCCGCTCTGTCCCACCCCCAGGGCCTCACCACGGCTCCCATCAACGTTACTAATGGTTGCCACTTTATTTCTCTCAGAAAACCAAATCACGGAACTGGTTAGATCCTGTTCCGAACCATCGTTAAAGACGCCTACGGCCTTATAGGGAAGTATTTTCCCAACTGGAATAGTAGCATTTGGGGGCTCTATCCTCATTGACGTTAAGTCAATCTGTTTTACCTGGAGTGGTGTAGAACCGGTCGTTCCAGTGAAAACGGCCATGATATTGGTGTTTCCTATTCCAATGCCAGTGGCAAGGCCTGTGTCATCAATGGTCGCAATTGATGGATCCGATGAGCTAAAGGTGGCATACGCAGTTACATCATACGATGAGCCATCACTAAAATGCGCTCTGGCAGTATATTGCCGTGTCGTTCCTACCCCCAGTGAAGAGTTCGCTGGGGCAACAACAACCAAGCTTAATCCAGCCGGATTGATATCAAGCAAGACCGTGCCAAAAATACCACCAAAGCCTGCTTTTATCGTGGGTGATCCAAAGTTTATGGCCGTTGCCAAGCCGGTGTTACTGATCGTTGCCGCATCAGAAGAGCTCGTCGTCCAGGTAACGGACGAGGTAATATCCTGCGTTCTCCCATCTTCAAACGTGCCGATCGCTATAAACTGCTGACGAATCCCTACAGGGATGGATGGACTTCTTGGCATTATAGAAATAGAATTGAGGGCCGCTCCTGCAACCCTAAGCTGGGTTGAACCTTGCTTTCCAAAATCGGCAGTAATGGTTGTCACCCCCGCAGACAAGGCACGTGCTAACCCCGTTGCGCTGTCTATAACAGCCACATTCGGTGCGGAAGAATTCCATGTTACAACATCGGTTAAATCCTGGGTGGAGCCTTTTTCAAATGTGCCGATGGCCTTAAATTGTTGGGAGGTTCCGGCGTTAATGATAGGGCCCACTGGAGTAACACTAATAGAAACTAATGCCTCTGACTTCACCTGTAGCATTGTGGAATCGGACTTCGTTGGATTTACCTTCGGAAATTCGGCCTTAATCTGTGATTGTCCAGCCGCCCGACCCAGGGCCTTTCCTAAAATATCAATCGTTGCAATACTCTCTGAGGCTGATGTCCAGTGAACATCACGTGTCATATCCTGGGTAGACCCATCGCCAAAAATACCGGTTGCAACAAACTGCTGATCCTGGTTAACAAATATAAGAGGACGCAAGGGGGTCACAGAAAGGCGAATTAGTTGTGGGGATGTCACCTTTAAGGAAGTCGTACCGCTTACAGAACCAATCGTTGCAGAAATAAGGGACGTTCCCGTAGCAACCGATGTCACCAACCCTGTCTTGTTAATAGTTGCAACACTGGTATTATCAGACGACCAGGTGACAGAAAGCGTGATATCCAATGTTGAAAAGCTGGTGTTAGGGGCAGTGGGAGGGCTCCGATCATATGTTCCCTTTGCCGTAAATTGCTGGGTAGTCCCTTTGGCTATTGTGCTCGTTACCGATTCAATCGAGATGGAAATCAGTTTTCCATCAGTGACCGTTAAGGTGGTTGTTGGACTAACCTTACCTAGGGCACTGGCGCTGATATTCGTCACCCCCACGTTACTGGCTATCGCCTTTCCCCTATCGGCAGCTGCATTGCTGATCGTTGCAATTCCGCCGGGAAAGGCCTGCCAGAAGGCCTGATGGGTTAAATCCTGCGTGCTCCCATTGCTAAACGTGCCGATGGCTGTATACTGCGCCGAGGTTCCCGTAAAGAGCACCGCATTGGGTGGAGATATGGCAATGGATACTAACGTCGCATTTTGAACGGTTAAGAACCTTTGACCTGTTTTACCCTCAAAGGTGGCTTCAATACTCGTACTGCCCGATGCAATACCGGTTACCAGGCCACTTGCACTAATGGTAGCTACGGATGGATTCGATGACTTCCAAATGACAGAGTCAGTTAAAATTTTGGTTGGACCCCCGATATAGATGCCTTCGGCTGTAAACTGTAATGTCGTATCTACGACAATGGAGGTTCGCTCTGCAGACACCGAGATGGCCGTCAGGGTAACATCTTTTACACGTAGGGTCTTCGTTCCTATAATAGACCCCAGAGTAGGTGAGGCCGTTGCCATAATCACTGCTTCACCTATGGATATACCGATAGCCACGCCGGTACTGTCTATGGTTGCGATACCGCTGGATATACTCCAGGTCACCTCTTGATCCGTCAGTTCGCGTTGTGTGTTATTGTTAAATAGCCCCTTCGCCGTAAGTTTTTTCTGTTTCCCAACAAAGAGGTCTGTATCAAGAGGCTCAATTGTAATTGATTGCAGGACAACTGAAACAACATTTGCAGTGACCGACGCACTCACGCCTTGACTGGTCACTGTAATTTGGGCTGTCCCTAACTCTAATGCAGTGACGATACCGGAAGATGGCCCGACTTTGGCAATATGAGGCGCAGACGAGCTCCACACAGCGTCGCCTATCCCTTGGGTTGTACCATCGCTATATGTACCGGAGGCAGAAAGCGGAAATGTCGTTCCAACAGGGATCGAGATGCTTGAATGACCAATGGAAATCGATTTCAGGGTAGGGGCAGGGGAAGACACATCCGGCCCCACACCCACTCCGCCCTTGCTGCAGGCAACTACGGCCAAAACTAAAATAATAAAGGCCGTATATCTCATTTTATTTATTATGATCGCCATTTTTTTGATACCCTATCAACTCTTATACTCCTCTACAGTAGTAAGGATACCAAAGTAGGACCTCATTTACCACAACTATCAAGGGCTACTTTTTGATCTTCGGTCGTTTTGTTGGAAGGAATAAATAGCGTTTTCTGGAGTGAATCAGGGCTGAAAAACACCCCGCGTCGGCTTTTTATATCCAAACCTTGCACGCCTAACTGCTTCGTGCAATAATACGTACCTTGCCATATGAAAATTGTTATTGTCAATTACGGATCGGGAAATTTACGATCAGTTCAAAAAGGGTTTGAGAAGGTCGGGGCTTACGCCGAGATCAGCGA
>SBBA01000216.1 GCA_005239925.1 Candidatus Troglogloeales bacterium
AATCCAATCAAATCAAAGAGAATGCCGGCAGTCATCATCTTTCGAATCGGGATGAATCCCGACCCATAAACGATGGCGTTGGGGGGGGTGGAGATAGGGAGCATAAACCCGTAAGAAGCGCCCAACGTGGCCCCTAAGGCGGGTGGAATCGGGTTGATCCCGGTTGCGATGGCCAGCGCAATGACCACGGGAACAATCATGGTCGCCGACGCGGTATTGGAAGAAAGCTCGCTAATGACAATACCCAGGATAATAGAAAACGCCGTGACCCCCCAAAGCGATTTGATTTCTAACAGCGCAAACAGCCCTTCCCCCACGGCCTTTGAAAGGCCGGTTTTGAACATCAAATCGCCCAGCGCGATCCCGCCGCCAAATAATAGAATGGTGCCCCAATCAATCTCCACCCCCTCTTTCCAGGAGAGGGTGAACTCTTGCTTTTCCCAGTTGGTGGGAAGAAAAAAAAGAAGGCTTGCCGATATGACTGCAACGGTGTCGTTGGGCATCCGCGCCTCATAGAACGTAACCCATTTGCTTTCAGACCCCAGGACCATTGCCAGAATGCCGGGCATCACCCAGAGGAACACGGCCGCGATAAAAACGCCCAGCGTATTTTTTTGGGCCAGTGTCCAGGGGCCTAGGCCCTCTTTCTGTTTTTGGATAAAATCGGTGACGCCGGAAAGAGAAATGGTGTGGGATCGGTGAAGGATTGCCAGTAGAAAATAAAGGGCCAGATACATTACCAATAAGAGCGGCACACCCAATTGCATCCACTCAAAGAAAGAGATCTTTCGGCCCAATTGCTCTTCGATCAATCCAATGCCAATCAGGTTAGGCGGGGTGCCAATGGGCGTTCCAATTCCGCCAATGGAGGCGGCAAAGGAGATCATCAACATCATGCCGGTGGCGTAAGACGGGGCCTTTTCGGAATGGGTTTGTAACGTACCGAGGATGCCGAGTGCAATCGGAAAAATCATTGCGGTGGCCGCGGTATTTGAAATCCACATGGATAGAAAAGCCGTGATTGCTCCCAACGTAGCCAAGACCCGCTGGGGAGAACGACCAACCCACGGTAAGGAGAGGAGAGCAAAAGAGAATCGGCGATCCAGCTGGTGCAGCTGCATGGCGCGGGCAATCAGAAAACTTCCGATAAACATAAATAACACCGGGTGACCAAAACCGGCGAGAACTTCCTTGGCCTTGCCGAGGCCGAATAAAATGGCCAGCATTGGCGCCAGCAGGGCGGTTATGGGGATGGGGATTGGCTCGGTCATCCAGTAAATCACCGTACCCGTCATGAGTGCCGCCATCTTATGGGCGGCGTGATCCAGCGGTAGCGGGAGAAGATAAATGATAACACCCGCAAGGGGGCCAGCAAAGAGGCCGATCCGTCTTCGCAGGCGGTCAAACAGGGCCTCGATAGCCGATATTTTTTCTTCGGAGGACGTCTGTTCCGTCATGATAAAAACCGATGCCCATTTAATCAGAAAAGGGGTGATCCGTCAATTATGTTTTTGAGATCTGAATTTTAGGGGTGCCAGACTATTTGGGGGAGAAATACGATATAATTATATATGGTTATCCTTGATAAGGTATATCAACGGGTATAGAATTGGCGCCATAGTATGATTGAGATTTGTTTATCCGAAACCTGAATGACGAGGTTGAAAGGAGACCCTTTCAGAGGCAAGAGCATGGCACCATCTTAGGTTTTTGATCTATTTTAGACCCTTCAATCCCTGGCCCAGGGTAGCGGCATGAGGTAAGCCTGGCGTTGGTAAAAAAGCAAGAGGGTAATATCTCCAACAGAAGGGAAGGAACACACCATGAGAATACTCTTTATCGACGACGATGAGGTTGATCGCCATACCGTCGTTCGGCTGGTCAGGGAAACCGATATTACGCTACGTGTCGCGGCCAGCCTTCGCGAGGGACTGGATATTGTTGTCGCCGAAAAATTCGACTGTGTATTGGTCGATTTTCAATTAGGCCTGGATACCGCCTTCGACTTTCTTTCGGCAACGCAACAGGCCGAATTTCCAACCATTGTGCTAACTGGACATGCCAACGAAGAGTTGGCCCTTGGGACCCTACGGCATGGGGCACAGGATTATTTGCGCAAGGATAGCCTGTCAAAGGAACTGCTTTTACGTGCCATTCGATACGCCGTCGAACGAAAGGGAAAGCTGCTGGAGATTGCGTCCTTAAATACCCAGCTTAAGATCGCCAATGCCCGACTACAAGGGATTGCGCAACATGATCCGCTGACCGGCGTTCTCAATCGTCGCGGTCTCGAGGGGCGGCTTGAGGTGGAGGCTCAACGTGCACGCCGCACCGGCAGCGATATGATGGCCTTGTTTATTGACTGTGATGACTTCAAGTCCATCAACACAATCCATGGTTATGTTATGGGTGATCGCGTGCTGCAGGAAGTGTCTCAGGTGCTGAAAAAAACCGTGCGACCCACCGATCACGTGGCGCGCGTGGGCGGTGATGAATTTCTGGTATTGTTGGGTGATATTCGCAGTAATCATGCCATAGGGGTCGCCGAGAAAATTGAAGACGCCATTCGCACCCTGCAGATATCAAGCCCTTCAGGCACAATAGAACTCAGTTGCAGCATTGGCTGTTGTCCGGTTGGAGAAGACGAGGCCTCACTCGATTTAATCATCCGTCGTGCAGAACGAGCGTTGAATCAAAGCAAGCTGCTGGGGAAGGATACCGTTAGCACGTTGCAATTGAAAGCAATTCCGGTGAATGTTGAGAAGGAGCATGAACGTGCGTTGGTGCCCCTCCTTAACCGGCTTGAAAGTGGCGTGGACCTGCATGTTGTTGCCCAGCCCATCATTAAGCTGAGTAATCATACCGTTGTGGGACACGAGCTTTATACGCACGGCCCGCCCGGCGAATACGAGATGCCAGACGTCTTCCTGCAATTGGCCCTTACAGCCAACCGAGGAGTCGCCGTTGACATGGCCTGTCTGCGCGCCTTCTGCAATAACGCCAAGGCGCTTTCTAAAACGGGCGAGTGGCGTATTCACATCAACCTCTTTCCCACAACACCCAAGGCAATTGGCATAGATCCAGTAATGCAGGTGCTTCGAGAAATTCGAGAGGTCTCGGGAAGACCCATCTGTGTTGAATTCAGTGAACGCCATTTCGTCGGCCCCCCAGCCGATTTTCAATATCTTGCCGAAAGCCTGGCCTCGGAAGGAATGCTGCTCGCTTTGGATGCAGTTCGACTCAGCCGGTGTGGGCTTGAGATGTTACTGTTTCTGGAGCCGGCATTCCTTAAGGTAGACCGGCATCTGATTATCGGCGCCCATCGTGATCCAGGACGCTTCCGAATACTCAAGCGGCTGGTTGATCTTGCAGCCCGGCGTTCCATTCAAAGCGTTGCCGTTGGTATTACCAGTGATGGCGAATTAGAGGTCGTCAAGCAACTTGGATTTGATTTGGGGCAAGGTGACTACATTGGGAAAAGGGAGGTTTTGGTGTAGGAGGGCTACATTTGAAATGTTTGGCCTATCTTTTGGTGGATTGGGATTTCATTCCCCTCTCGATCTCCCTTCGAGCCGACTTTTTAGCCAGGGTCTCTCGTTTATCATACTGTTTTTTACCACGCGCTAAGGCCAACAATACCTTGACCCAGCCCCGTTTATTAAAATAAAGCTTTAGGGGAATTAAGGTCAATCCCTGCTGTTGCACCTTTCCAAACAACTTTAAAAGCTCGCGTTTATTTAAAAGGAGCTTCCGCTTTCTAAGTGGCTCGTGATTAAAGATATTCCCGAACGTGTAGGAGCTGATGTGGGTGTTATAAAGAAAAAGCGCCTCCCCCTCAAACCGGGCAAAACTATCTTTTAAATCAACCTTTTTATTGCGGCAAGATTTAACCTCCGTTCCCACGAGGGCCAGCCCCGCTTCATACGTTTCGTCAATAAAAAAATCGTGATAGGCCCTCCGATTGGTGGCAATCAACCTGTCTCCGCCCTCCTCTTTTTCCTTTCGATAACCTTGCAAGATTGACTCTCCCTGGGGACTATTATAGCATCATTGGCATATGTCAAAACGATTTTTATATTTGGGTCATGTTCTGGAGGGGTTTCTTCAGCAATGGGGTCTTCAAAAGGAGATTATGCTCTACCGGCTTGGCGAACACTGGGCGGAAGTAGTTGGACAGCAGATTGCGTCCCATACCGTGCCGCAAAGCATTCGCTTTCATACCTTGATTCTTTCCGTGGATAGCGCCCCTTGGATGAACCAATTGCTTTTTCTTAGAAAAGAGATCATTGAAAAAACAAACCGGTTTTTAAAGACACCGATGATTCGGGAGGTTTATCTCAGAAGGTCTCCTCTTCCCCTGCCTTCCGATAAAGGCGTATTGGCTCCCCTATCCACCCATCAAAGCCGGCACGCGCCTCATAAAGAACTTGCCATTTTTGAAGAGGGGATTAACGTGATTGAGGACAAGGCGCTCCAGAAGGAAATTTACGACGCCTTGTTGCGGTATCTTTAGGGCACCTCTAAAAACCTACTGCGCGACCCAATTGCTGCGTTGCGCGGTGCTCGGAATCCTCATGTACACTGCGTACATTCCGGTTCCTCCGCTCCGT
>SBBA01000123.1 GCA_005239925.1 Candidatus Troglogloeales bacterium
AGTTGACCAACCAATTTGGCTCAGAGAAAAAGAAGATGGTTAAGGCCGATGAGCTTTGTATCCCATCCTCAATCGAACGGCTTCCCGATGAGGATGATGCAGAAGAAGATGATGATCACGAATAAAACCTGTTTTTAAGTGTAAATTCGTTTATCGTTATCCTGTTGTTGCCACGAGAAAATCTACCGGCAACAAGGTGTTACGAAATTTTTAAAAGCGCACTTTTTGAGGTGCCAAATAAAACCTGCTTGTGTTACAATCTGGTAGTGGTTCTTTCCAAGAATAAATTGGAGCAAGGCGATCCATGAAAAAAGAAGGTGAAAATCTGCTGAAGGTGATTTGCGAGACTGATTCGTCTGCATCCAATGACCAGAGTGAAGCCAAAAAAGAACCACCCAAAGAAGCAAAAGAAGAAAAGAGTTCATTCGAATTGCCTGATAGTTATCTCCTGGCCAAGGAAATGAACGAAATCTTTGGCGAAGATATTGTAACCCATGTACAAGGGCCAAGCGAACCGGAAGCCGACTAAATTCGGAGTAACTTGTGTTACCTTTATAACACACACAGGGTAGATTCTCTTTGCGGAGAGAACACCCCGCTGTTTTTTAGAATTTAATCCGTTTAGTGCCCTCCCCACAAAAAGGGGGGGTCGGTTAGTCCTTCCATTCCTTGACTCCGTGTAGACTCTTTGTCGATGACATCTACATTTTTTGCGTAGATAATTTTTAGTGTAACGATATCGGTAGGCCCAGACCGACCGCAGGCGGCGTCCCGCCCAACGGGAGGGCTCCGTTCGCTTCCGCTGGCGGTTCCGCTCGTAGCGCCTATGAGAAACAGGTCATACCTTTTGTGAGAGGAGTCATACTATGTCGAATAGAATTCAAAATAGATGGGGATGGATTCTAATTGGACTCATATTGGCTGGCTGCGGAAGCGGCAGTCCGGGAGAAAAAAGTAGCCCCGTTGTGCCGGAGGAAATATCAGCCATCCTGCTTACAGAAACAGGGTCGTTCCCAAATTCCATGAACCGGTTTGTCCTACAGGGCGGGCCTAATCCCGAAAGTTTAACGGCTAAATTTTCTAATTCCGGAAAATGTGATCTGAATTTTACGGCCTTGGTTAAAACGGTATTGGGTGGTAACTGGCTCTCGGTTTCTCCCACCAACGGAACCCTTGCCGCCAATAAAACGCAAACCCTAACGGTATCCATTGATGTCATTGGCCCCGCACTGACCCCTAACACTTATTCTGGTACGGTTACACTGGCCGGTACCTGCACGGCAACAGATACCCCTGCCAGCCAAAGCCCTAAAACAATCACAATTAATCTGAGTGTAGAAGCCCCTCCGCCCCCTCCACCCACATGGCAGGCCACTAATTATCTCGATGCGCCTAGTGCGCGTTATAACCATACAGCGATTTGGACTGGATCGAACATGCTCATCTGGGGTGGTTGGGATGGCACCACTTCTACGAGTACAGGTGGCATATACAATCCTATTAGCGACACATGGCAACCGATGAACACCGACGGCGCCCCTTCCGCACGTTATGGACATACAGCGGTTTGGACCGGGGCAACCATGCTCATCTGGGGCGGAGAGGATAGCAGTACCTCTACTAATCCCGGTGGCATATATGATCCGGTTAATGATCAATGGAAGCCCATGACCACCGAGAATGCCCCTTTGATTCGAAAAGATCATACGGCAATCTGGACTGGATCAAAAATGCTCATCTGGGGCGGGGAAGACAATGACGGCCTTCAAAATACAGGTTGGATGTACGATCCTATTGATGACCTTTGGACACCCATTAACAATGCACAAACTCCGGCTGTGCGAAAAAATCACACAGCAGTCTGGACCGGATCAAAAATGCTCATCTGGGGCGGGTATGATGAGTTCGACCATCTACAGAATGGTGGTGCGTATGATCTGGATACCCAAACCTGGATCCCCATTAACGAAGTAGGAGCCCCTGCTGCGCGAAAAAATCACACGGCAATTTGGACCGGATCAACCATGTTGATTTGGGGTGGAGGGGATGATTCTGATCCTCTCAATACCGGTGGAGAATATGATCCTGACAATGACCGTTGGACACCCATCAATACCACAGACGAAACCCCCTCTGCTCGGCAATACCATACTGCAGTTTGGACCGGATCAAAAATGCTCATCTGGGGTGGAGAAGATATTTTGTTAAACATACAAAATACAGGAGGAATGTATGATCCAACGACCCAAAGCTGGATCACGATTGCCACTACAGGCGCTCCTTTGGCAAGACGACACCACACCACCATCTGGACCCATTCTAAAATGTTAATCTGGGGTGGTGAAAATGCTTTAGAAGAACCCACTAAAACAGGAGGTATGTTTGGCAAAACGGATGACGGGCCTTTTTAAGAGGTTAGTCGTTCCAAGGCCTCAAAATATTTTTTACTGGTCTGCTCAATAACCGACTTCGGCAAAACAGGTGGTGTGGTGTTTCCCTGCCAATTTATCGAAAGAAGATAATCCCGAACATATTGTTTATCGAAGCTGACCTGGCTTCTGCCCGGCTGATACGCTTTCTCTGGCCAGAAGCGAGACGAGTCCGGGGTCAGCAATTCATCAATCAGAACGAGTTGTTTTGTGTTCGGATCGACGCCAAACTCCATCTTCGTGTCCGCGATGATAATGCCGCGGGTTGCAGCATACGCGGCGGCCTTTTTATAAATCGTAAGACTACGCCCCCGCACTTCATCCGATAATTCTCCCACCCGTTTTTTCATCTCATCAAACGAAATGTTGATATCATGTTCTCCAATCTCTCCCTTCGTGGATGGGGTAAAAATCGGTTCAGCAAGACAGGATGACTCTAAAAGTCCTTCTGGAAGTTTTTGATCACAAACCGTTCCTTTCTTTGTATATTCTTTCCAGCCTGATCCGGAAAGATACCCTCGAACAATGGCCTCTACGGAGAGTGGTTTAACCTTCCGAACCAACTGGCTTCGCCCCTCTAATATCTCTCGATAGGGGTGTAGATGTTTTGGAAAGGCATCGAAATCCCCTGTAATCAAATGATGGGGCGTTGGATTTTCCTGTTGATCCAACCATCGGAACCAGAATAAAGAAAGCTGCGTTAAGACAAAGCCTTTTCCGGGAATCCCGTTTGGCAACACGACATCAAACGCGGAAATCCGATCAGTAGCAACAAAAAGGAGGCAATCCCCCAGGTCATAAATATCGCGCACTTTCCCCCGTTGGATCGGCCCACTTTGGCCATTAACCCCCAGAGGAAGGTCTGTTTTTAGTACGATGTTGTTGTGATTAATATTGGAATGATGCGTCATTTATAACAAACCCCTTCTAAGATATGAGTAGTGGAATAGCCGTACCCTGTCGCCCGCTATTTTCAATGGCGGCCTTAATAAAGTCAATCTTATTTTTATACAACGGATGATTGGCAATCTGCTCGACATTTTCCGGCATCCGATACCGCCAGTTTTTATCTGATACCGTTCCAGGAAAATTGATCTGGTCTTCCTGGCCCAATATATCGCAAAATGGAACAATGGCTATAACCGACCCGGCCTCCATAAGCCCCTGTAGCGTTACCTGGTGAATCGCATCCGAAAAAGGGGCGGCACAGGCATCCGGGGGAAGCGCACCCATTTCATTAAATACCGCTAAGAATTGGGATCGTTCCTCGTAGGAGATATGATTCCACCAAAACGCCAATGAAGAGGTATCGTGCGTCCCTGTTGTCGCCAGCGAAAGCGCAGGATATTC
>SBBA01000111.1 GCA_005239925.1 Candidatus Troglogloeales bacterium
CAGTTCATCAAACCACCCTGTACGAACCTGCCCGAATCAAAAATACCCCCCAATGCCCACCCTACGCTGCCTTTCTCTTTCATATTACGGAATCGCTGTCGAGTTCATCCGTTGATTGACAAAGGGAATAATTCCTTTGTATCCTAGCCGGATAGCTCCGAGCTTGTAAATTAAGGTCTACTATAGAATAAGTTTGGACGGGGGCGGATAGCTCAGTCGGTAGAGCGTCGGCCTTACAAGCCGAAGGTCACAGGTTCGATACCTGTTCCGCCTACCACCCGGTGGAACACGGGCTGTAGTAAGTTACCATATAATTTACGATTTAAGATTTATAATTTGAGATTTAAAATCGGAAATCAAAAATCTTAAATCATAAGTTCCTGGTGGTTTCCAAGAAGGTTTAGGATGGGGCCGTAGTTCAGTTGGTTAGAACGCCGGCCTGTCACGCCGGAAGTCGCGAGTTCAAGTCTCGTCGGCCCCGCCATCCTTCTTGTTGAATGACTTTAGGCCGATTATTAAGGTTTTCTTTCATGGGTGCGTCACTAAATACCTCCATTGTATCACTGGTTCTGTCGTCTGGAATCATCGCAAAACTTGTGTTGGGGATTCTTGTTGTCTGTTCCATCCTGTCCTGGGCCATCATCTTCTCCAAAATAGTGAGCTTTCGCAGGGTTGAAAAAGAAAATCGCCGCTTTCTCTCTATCTTCCTAAAATCAGACAGCCTAAGAGATGTCAAAAGCGCCGTCATCAACCCGAATGAAGGCCCAGTTTTTAGCATATCGAAAGGCTTAATTGAGAAAGTAGACCCCTATATCGATTGGGATAAGGAAATTGTTTTAGCCAATAGTGGATTTCCTCCACTGTCCGGATTGGAGCGATCCTTGCGAAGCGGTATCCAAGACGAAATGAATCATTATGAGAAATCGGTTCATTTTTTGGCAACGATAGGCAACACCGCCCCTTTTATTGGGCTGTTTGGAACGGTCTGGGGGATTATGAACTCGTTCCGCGCGATTGGATTACAGGAGAGCGCCAATATTGCTGTGGTGGCACCCGGTATCGCCGAGGCACTGGTTGCCACCGCTGCCGGATTGGCCGCAGCAATTCCGGCCGTGGTGGCTTACAACTTTTTTGTTAATACACTCAGACGGTTGGAGATACAACTTGAAATCTTTTCTTCAGAATTAGTGACGTTGGTTGAAGAAATCTATCACCGCTCATCCGTCATCTAGAAAGCGTTTTTGGATTATGAAGCAGAACATTCTATCCGGCTCACACCGCAGACCCCTGATGGGGGAAATTAATATCGTCCCCCTTGTGGACGTGGTCATGGTACTGCTAATCGTGTTTATGGTTACGGCGCCGCTTTTTTCTCACGGTATTGATATGACATTGCCGCGGACCCAATCCAATACCATTAACCCCAAAAAACAATTTATTCTCACCCTGGCAGCAGACCGGGTTGTTTATCTCAATGACGAGGTGATTCCCTCGGATCAACTCAGGAAACGACTTCTCCCATTAAAGGGCCAGTCCGTGTATCTTCAGGCCGATCAGTTGGTTTCTTATGGAGAGGTCATGACCATCATTGACATAATGAAACAGGTGGGTATTGATCGCCTGGGATTGGTAACAGATCGTCCAACGGAGATCACCGAACAATGAGTTTAGGCGTTTTACTGGGAGGGGCCGATTCACTTCATCTGCATCGTGAGGTGAAGCCCTCCTGGACGGTTGGGGTTTCACTCCTGTTCCACGCCCTCTTATTTTCGGTCATTATGTTCGCCCTGCAAAAACCCATATCACATCCACTTTTGATTCAGAGCTATCCCGTTTCTCTGGTTTCCATAAAGCCAGCAGTAACGTATCAACAGGAAAAGGTAATCTCACTTCAAGAGACTCCCCCTTCTATCCTCCCCGAACCGGCCCCCCTTGAGATGGCTCCTCCTTCGATACAACCAACTATACAATCGGTTCAAAAGGAGGTGTTTGTGAAAAAACAGGTTGAACCCGTTCCCCTTCTTAAATCACCTCCAGAGCCTTCTCTACCGGCGCCCGATCTTCCCAAGGTAAAGCCAATTGAAGATATCCGGTTTCAAAATCGTCTGCCCGACTTGATTAAGGAGAAAAAATCTGAGCCCACTTTCTTTAAATTGCCGCCGCTTCCTCCTTCAGTCCCCGCAGATACCCGTGTTCCTGAGGTCGTGAAAAAAGAGTCCCCGTCTGTTGTCTCCACTCCTCCCGCCTCCGTAGACTATAGGATATCGACTGGATCGTCGGCCTCCATCAATGCGCCGATGTCCAAATATCCTTACTACTTTAGCGGTATCAAGATCAAAATTGACGCGCAATGGAGTCCCCCGCCTATTCCTCGGACATCGTTTGGGAAAGGGGACGCCGTTGCTACGGTTCGGTTTATCATAAAACGGGATGGCCATATCAATAAAAAGTCAATTCAGATTGAGAAAAGCTCCGGGAACAACTTTTTTGACGCCGCGGCATTAAGGGCCGTTTATAATGCCGACCCCCTGCTTCCCCTGCCGGAAGGGATCACAGAAGAGCTTCATGTTCATTTTGAATTTAAATTAAACTTGGGTTCATGATGTGGTTTTTAAAGATTTTCTTTGTGATCGTGGTATTGTCGCTCCAGATGCCTCCTTTATACGCTGCGGATATCTTTCTGGGAACGTCCAAGAAACGGTTTGATAAAATCCCCATTGGCATCGTTTCCTTTCAAGTCACAACCCCTGCTCACACAGCCTCTTCCTCTCCAAAACAACCTGTGGAATTAAACGATGTTTTAACGATCGAGTCGGTTTTAAATGCCGATCTCATTCGCTCACAACTGTTTAGGGTTATCCCTCTTGATCAAGGGGACAAAAATGGGTTAGATTTATCCAAAGAACCGGGTAAGGCCGTAATGGATTGGGCCAAGAATAAAGGGGTTCTTGCAATTGCGTGGGCAAAGCTATATCCTATCGCCGACAAGTGGGTCATGGAGTCCTATGCCTACGAGGCCAACGAATGGAAATCAATCATTCGCGTTCGGATGACGTCCGATACGGTTCGCCCTCTGGCGCATCGTTTTTCCGACAAATTGATTTATCATTTCACGGGTGAAAAGGGGCTGGCTGAAACCAAGATCGCTTATGCGTCAGATCGAGGAGGGACACGGGAGGTTTATCTCATGGATTATGATGGGGAAAACAAAATCAGGCTGACGTCGGCGCCTTATATGATTCTTCCTCCGCGTTGGTCGTTTGATGCAACGCAGGTAGGCTATACGTTTTATAATCACGGGGTGTCCGATGTTTATCTCGTAAACCTGGCAACCAGTCAAAGACGCAAGGTGTTTTCGTCGAGTCGGCTGAGTTTTCCCCCGGTGTGGTCGCCTACGGGTGATCGTGTGGCCTTTGCCTCCACAAAGGATGGCAATTCTGAAGTTTATACGATGCACCCGGATGGAACCCATCTGAAACGGCTAACCTCCCACCACGCGGCCGATCTTTCGCCCACGTGGTCGTCAACAGGAAACGAGATCGCCTTTACATCGGATCGCGGGGGAACGCCTCAGATTTATGTGATGGACGCCGATGGCGGTAATACGCGCCGTTTAACCCATTCGGGGGATTACAATACATCGGCCTCATGGTCTCCGCAGGGAGATTGGATTGCGTACACCTGTCGAAATGGCGGTGGTTTTCTCAAGTTATGCGCCATCAGTGTAGACGGACGGCAACAAGTTGAAATTACAACACAAGGGGCCTGGGATGACGAGTCGCCTTCATGGGCCCCCAACGGACGAGAGATTGTATTTACATCCAATCGATTTGGTAAAAGCCAGATTTATGTAATTCGACCAGACGGGACTGGGCTAACTCGGTTGACCTCGGATGAAGGAAAGAATACCAGCCCGGTGTGGGCACCCCGTTAAGTGAAAACGGGAAGACAGGATGTAATGTGAGAGTGGTCTCACACCTGTGAAGAGAAAGACAATAAGGGGAGGATTCATGCAAACGGTTTTTCAGCGTAGTTATATAGTTGTTGCCATGTCATTTCTGGTCATTGTGTCGGTGTTTCTGACGGGATGTCCCAAAAAGGTTAGTCCCATAGGAAAGGTAAAATCACCGCAGACGCAGCACAACGGGGCACCCTCAACGGATACTGAAAGGTTTGGTGGAGATCTAACCTCGCTGCAAGAGGAAGATATGCCCTTTCAAAACCGAGACAATCTATTTGATCTTCCGCCTGTCGAGTCGGGCTCCAAACCGGGTGAGCCGCCCGTGCTCAACGACATCTTTTTTGATTATGGACAATGGCATGTACGTTCCGACAATCTGCCTATACTCAGAAAAAATGCGAGCTGGCTTGCGGCAAACGAGAGTAAAAAAGTTGAGATTGAGGGACACGCGGACAAACGTGGGACAAATGAATATAACCTGGTATTGGCCGAAAAGCGGGCAAGTGCCGTTCAGGAGTATCTGGTCCAATTCGGTGTTCCCTCTTCAAAAATTCTGGTGATCAGTTATGGAGAAGAGCGTCCCTTCTGTACAAAAGAAGATGAGGCGTGTTTCCAAGAAAATAGACGGGCCCATTTTAATGTTAAATAATATTTTAAAAACAGCCAGTTTCCTCTTTTTGTTTCTCATTTCCTTGGGTTGCGCCCTGCAATCGTCTCTTGTTGACTTGGAACAGGAGGTTAATAAAACACAAAAGATGCAGCAGGAACTGGCCCAGTTGCGTGGCGAGCTTCAGAAAATGACGCGAACATTGATGGAGAAGACTCAGGCCGAATCTCCTGAGGGAAACGCCATGCTTCTGGAGAAAATCAATCGTCTTGAAGAGCAATTACTCTATATGGAGGGGCGACTAGAAAAGGGGGAGCAACAAATCTCAACATTAACCGAGATCACCGATGATCGCGCCCATCGTGCGGAATCCATCCCCAGCCAAATAGACACCCTGCTCAACCAGGTCAATACCCTTACCAGGCGAATAGAACAGATTGAGAAGTCGGCAGCTACAATGCCACCATCCAGGGAAGAGTCTCGTATTGCTCCGAGAGAGGAGTCCCGTCTCCCGCCTCAGGAAGAGAAAAGAGAAGAAGACAAGAAAGGGATCGAGGGGGGTAGCACTACTTCTCCGAGCGAGGCGTACCGTCTTGCCTATAATGACTACCTGCGAGGAAACTACAATCTTGCCATTATCAGTTTTCAGAACTACATTACCCAATATCCCAACTCGAGCTTTGTTCCCGAGTCCATCTACTGGATGGGACAGTCTTATTACAATGAAGGAATGTACAAAGAAGCGGCCCACTTTTTTGAGCAGGTCGAAAAGCGTTATCCGGCCCACGAAAAGGCTCCAAATGCCCTCCTCAAAACCGGTCTGGCCTTAATCAAACTAAAAGAGCCCGATCAGGCCAAAAAACGCCTTTGGCAGGTGGTTGAACGGCATCCGCAGTCCGACATCGCCCTACAAGCCAAGGCCTATTTATCCTACATAGACGGCGTTGGTCCGTCCCCCGAATAAGGCGCGATACCGCCTGCAAATGGGTCTCTTCCGTTAATTGCGCAAAATCGATTAATCTACAAAAGTCATTTCTGATGTAAAGACACTTCCAATGAGTATGAGTGCCGAGTCAGCTAAAACCACACATACACTTCCAGACCGACCAACGGCCAGAACGCCGGCTGCGGGAGGACTCCATCCGTTGCCACCGGTGCGGCTATCGCCGATTCGTGTTCTACCTGAAAATTTAGCCAATAAGATCGCTGCAGGCGAAGTGGTCGAACGGCCTGCCTCGGTCGTTAAAGAATTGGTCGAAAACGCCATTGACGCTCATGCGCAGCGTATTTCTATCTCCCTCCTGCAAGGGGGGATCGAGTGGATTTGCGTGCAGGATGACGGTGATGGAATTGATCGTGAAGAGGTTTGTCTGGCCTTTCTCAGTCATGCCACCAGCAAAATATCAAACGAGGAGGACCTGGCTGCCATTTCCACACTTGGATTCCGGGGGGAGGCCCTTCCCAGTATCGCATCGGTATCCAAGGTTCGACTGATTACGCAAACCGCAGGAAGTGAAGAAGGCTCGGAAGTCCTCTTGGAAGGGGGGCGGGTTGCGGATATTCGCAGTGTTGGCGTGCCGGTGGGATCAACGTTTGAAGTCTCAAACCTTTTTTACAATATGCCCGCTCGGAAGAAGTTTTTAAAATCCCAGGGAACGGAGTTGGCCCATATCAACAATGTTGTGTTTCAACAGGCGTTGGCGCACCCGGAGATTCATTTTGAATTAACACACGAGGGGAGGACGCTTCTCACCGCTCCCGCTGTTACCCTGCAACGAGATCGTATTCTTACCCTTTACGGGGAAGCGATTTTAAAAAATTGCCTGGAGATGCACCGGCATCCTGATGGGTCTCCTCTGGCCATTGACCTTTTTTTATCTAAGGTTCCCCTTGTAAAAAGTCACCAGAAGGATCAGTCTCTTTTTATCAATCGTCGATCGGTAAAAAGCCCACTGATCTCCCGCGCCGTTTATGATGCTTATAGCACACTGATCATGAAGGGGGAACATCCGTTTTATGTGCTCTATCTTTCCATGGATACTACCCAGGTGGATGTTAATGTGCATCCCACCAAAAAAGAGGTGCGATTCCAGGACACCGATACGATCTATCACTTTATAAAGAAGACCATTCGCGAAGGCCTGACTGGCACCAGCCAGGGTGGGCTGACCGCGACCGCAAGCGTCGTTACGCCCGTTGATCACGGTGAAAGTACAAATCTCGTTACACCTGTAAGCAACACTCTATACAATCAAAGCAATAGTTCTGGTGAAAATATTGCCCCCTCACCACAGACGAAAAATAAGACGCGCGAGCTATTGCCTCATACAACAATGGGATGGCCTCAGTCTAAACAACAAGATGGAAGGCAGAAAGGAAAATCGTTGCCCTCAGGACAAGAGGAACAGCTTCCCCTCTTTTCACAGCCATTGATTCGCCCGATGGGACAGATATACGGAACCTTTCTATTGGCGGAAGTGGATGGTGAGTTGGTAGTTGTGGATCAACATACCGCCCATGAACGGATCCTCTACGAGGCCTTCTTGAAGGATGCAGGGCCGATGACCATTCAGCCGCTTCTCATCCCCAGACAGGTGAATCTAACGGCGGCACAGGCCACCCTGATCTCAGAACATTTGGACTTGTTTTGTGAAATCGGGTTTAAGATCGAGTTATTTGGTGAAACCACGTTTCTGATTCGGGAAATTCCAATCCAACTTGCTGACGTAGATTTTGAATCGTTTCTGGTGGGTCTCTCAGAAGATTTTTCTGAAATGGAGGTCATAAAGGACATAGATGAGGCAAGGCACAAGATGATCGCCTCCATGGCCTGTCATGCCGCAGTTCGTGCCAATCAAGCGCTGGGGCCACCTCAAATCCAGACGCTGCTTCATGATTATTTCAGCCGCCATACCCCGCCCACCTGTCCTCATGGACGACCGGTGATGATTAAATATTCCCTCCTGGAACTTGAAAAACAGTTTCAGAGGCGGTAAATACAGGGTGCGGATAAAAACTGGAGTGAGCCAGAACAAATCTCAGACAAAATCGTGTATGTTCCGTTGATGATCCGTTTATAAAACACCTTAACACACAAGTCTTATAGTAGATGAGAGTTATTTTTCGTAACTATTCAGCCCATTTTGTCTGGATCATAGGGAAGATATCTCATTTAGTGTTCATAAAGGCAAGTATTATTTAAGGAGTGCTCTAACATTATGAACTTCCTCGTCCCCTACCTCATGCGATGGAACTCGCTGAACCGATCGCGGTACCATCAACTGTTCACTAAGCTGGCCAAGCGGGGTCATACGGTGCATGTCCTTCAACCTCCGTCCACGCAAAACACGTCGGATACCGGTTTTATGTCCATCTCAGAAACGTCTCAAGAAGGTATCTATCTCCACGATATTGAGGTGAATCCACGATTCTGGAATACCAATCTCCCCTTCAATAAAATCTTTAAAAAAGGGTATTACTGTTTCCTGATCAATCAACAAGTGGATCGGTGGATCAAGGACCTTTCCATTGACGTTCTGCTCTTTTATAACCTCGCGCTCTACCCCTTATCACAAAAAAAATCCTGTTTTAAGATTTATGATCTAGGGGATGACCATACTGAATTATTCAAGGCGGAACTGGGGCTTCTTCATTATTTGGGGGCCACCCGCCTGGTTGAAACCCTCATGATAAAAATGATGCGAAACTGTGACCTGGTCACCACCATCTCCAAAGACCTTGAGAAGCGGTATCCTGTTCCTTCGACATTACTTTCCAATGGAGTAAATCTTACAGACACCCATCCCGGAGAAGGACAGGCCCTGCGAGCCGGCATTTTGCAAACCTCAAAGGAGAATTCGTGTAACGATATTCATGAACCTATAGCGACCGACAGGAGCGTCTACCCGCTGCCACCGGTGCGGCCCATTGTTGGTTTTGTCGGATCTTTGGAATATTTTATTGACTTTGACATGATGCTCGAAACCGCGGCAAGAATGCCCAACATCACTTTTTTGATTGCCGGAGGCGGGCGACAAATGGATCGGATTGTGAAGATCAAACAGGAGAAAGGTCTAGTAAACCTGCATCTCACAGGGGGATTAAAACATTCAGAGATTTTACGTCATATTGACGCGATGGACATCTGTTTGAATTTGTTTATCAAATCACCACTCACACATGCCGCCTGTCCCATCAAATTGTTTGAGTATTTGGCCTATCAGAAGCCAGTGATATCCACTCGAATACGCGAGGTACAAAATATGGACAAGGGGTTTCTCTATTACGCCGATAATGCGGCAGAGTTAGAACAGGCGATTACCCGGATATTGGCCAATCCGCAAGAAGCGGAGAAAAAGAGCGCCTTGGGATTCTCTATTGTTCAGCAGAAATACACATGGGATAAGATTGCAGAGGAGTTCCTTGAGGCAATAGAGAAAAACAGAAAGGTGTAGGGGCGCGTTGCAACACGCCCCTACTGCCCAACGATATGCAATTCGACCCGGCGATTTTTGGCCCGGCCTTCCGGAGTGCTGTTGTCCGCAATCGGGTTGTCGGGGCCATACCCACTGATCACCAGATTGGCATCCGAAACGCCCTTCAGAATAAAATAGTTTGCTACCGCCCGCGCGCGCCTCTCGGACAATTTATAATTTGAGGCCGCCGATCCCTTGCTGTCCGAGTATCCCGCAACTTCAACGACGATCCCTGGATTACGTCGCAAAAGTTCCGCAATAGGTGCCAGGATTTTCGCTGATTCTTTACTAAACCGATCTGATCCTCCATCAAACTGAACCCCCTCCAATACCATGACCTGTGGGATTTCGCAATTCACTATCCCTCCATTAGGGTAATACTGAAGGCACTTTTTGATATTCTTTAGAATAAGATTGTCACCTTGATCCGGTTCACAGCCGCTTGCATCAACAAGGGCACCGGGAGGGGTCATGGGACAGGCATCACCAACATCGATCACGCCGTCATTGTCTCCATCGTTAGGAACCATCAACGTACAGCCAACCTTATCAACCGGAACACCAAAAGAGGAGTCCGGGCAAAGATCGCCGCTATTAACCACCCCATCGCTATCGTCGTCCAACTCGCAACCGTTTGCATTCACCCTTGCGCCAAAAAGGGTTGTCAAACAGGCATCGGTTTTATCAGGAACGCCATCCTGATCCATATCCATCATCATAGAATCGGTGATAAGAGGTTTTGTCGGTTCAGATGGAGGGATATTTTTTTTCGGAGGAGATGAAGATGAGCCCTTGGGCTTGGACGTTGGCTTTGGTTTGGACTTGGATTTTGGCTTACCCTTATCTTTGTCCTTGTCCCAACCTTGATCCAACAGAAAGGTGAGGCCCACATGAATAACCCAATCACCCAATGAATGCTTTTGCAGAAGTCCCAGCTTATCTGTGCCACGATCATAACGGTATCGCAGATCCGTCTGAAGACGTAATCGTTCTGAAAGCCCTGTAGACAGGCCCATCCCTGCATTGATTATGGAACGATTTTCTTGAGCGTTTGCATATTCCGATTGCATCATGCCAACACCGAAAATGCCATAAGGAGAAAGATGAGGGGCTCTGGAAAAGTACAAAAGGCCATCCAGGAGCCAACCGCTTTGCTTAAAGGACAAGGGACTGGCGTCGTGTGGTAAGGTATACCTGAATCTTGAAAGTTCGATATCGAGATGGGGATGAACAAAGAAACCGACACCAACCGTAACACCGAGGGCGTCTTCTGCCTGACGATCGGTGTCCGATAGTGTATAAGACGGGCCTGCGGTGATATAGAAGCGTTCACCTGCGGCGTGGGCGTGACCAATTATAATAAGAAAGACAACAAAACCAAGATATATCGCTTGAAATATTCTAATACCTCTTGAGGGCATTAATTACCCTCCGACACATTTTCCATTAACCAGTTTTTGGCCTTCTCCACAGATTGATTCTTCCTCTATCGTCTTGATCTCTCCCTCCATTTCAGAAGGAGCCTCCTCTTCATTTGCATCAGAGGATATTGCCTCTTCCTGATTGGATTGCCCGTTGTTTTTAGGAATACGGTTTCCATTTTTCTTGTGAGACGTAAGAAATGGATTTTCTTTTTGATCTAAATCCTCCGCCTCATTCATTCCATCATCTTTCTGGGAAGACGTTGGTTGGGGCGTCTCTGTTTCTATACCAAGACCCTCGTCGTTTTCAATATCTCGAACGGAAGACTCTCTTACATCTTCTTCCTCCGAGGCTACACCATCCTGCGTTTCAGCCAGATCGGATGGAGCCACCTCTTCCACCGATGGAGCCGTCTCTTCCAGCTCATCAACCAGGCCTTCTCCAATAAAATCGGTCTCAAGGGAGGGGGCAGTCTTATTGGTCTTGTGATGCTTGCTCACGGTTGGAATCGAAGCCACTTGAATGAAGGGGTTGCCACTGCTATTGAGATAGGACGCCTCTAACAAAGGAATATCTTTTGCGCCCATATCCACTGCATTTCTCAATGCCGGATCGGGAACCAAAACATCCAAGGAGGGAATGTCCATATTGGTTACTTTTCCCACCGAATTGATGTGGGGCTGACCTCCACCCGCAACAACATCCTTCAGGAAGATATCACCTGAAATCGTCGTGGTCAAACTCACACCACCGTTTTTACCCGCCGTAATGAGGCTCGCCCGGAGAAGCCCACCCTCCGCAGATAAATCAATATTACCATCAGCGCTGCTGATGCGCGTAAAGGTGGTCGCCCCCTTACCAGCTAGATGAATATTACCCACATCGGTTGTTTTTATACTCGTAAAGCTCGACGGGATGAGATTCTGCAGGTTGATTCCACCGGTCTTGGTCTGTACCTGATTCACCGTAGCGGCACTCAAATCAATATTGCCATTCTTTGTGCCAATACCGGTCTTTGCTGTAAGGCTGATGGAAGACCCTATGATGTCGGCGATATTATCATCAATGTCATCATGAATAGCCCCTTCCGTGGTTAAGGTTACATTGCCCGTGCCGGCGTTGATCGCCCCTAACACCAGATCGCTTGTCCCCCTGATCGTAATATCTTCATCGGTTGTCGTCAGGCTAAAAGGAACGGTAATCGTCTCGACCTCTATGGGCGAATCCCCCTTGAAGAAAAAGGCAAGCCCCGTATTATCGGTCACATTGCTGATTTGGTAACTTGCACCGACATCGGCAATCTTAAAGTTGGGGTCCAATCCGGGCGCCGTCAAAATATAGGTATTGGAATCGCCCACTTGTGTGCTGCTAATCGAAAGAATATCCAGATCAATTGTAGAGGCTAAATTAAGATGGGTTCCGACATCCAGTGTAAGATGGGCTGTTCCCACCTCAAGGATTTCGCCTGCAGACAAACCAATGGAGCCTGCAGGGGCGGCCAGCGTAACAGCGCGGGCGGTGATGTCGGCGCCGCCCTCCGAGCCATTTTCAACAATGGAGCCTAATCGAGAAGTCACACTGGCCGTTCCTGCGCCCACATTGATGTTATCCACGGCAACCGTCTCATCCCCTGAGAATGAGAAATTAAGACCGGGGGCAATCACATTCTTAATCAGGTATTGGGTGCCTGTATCCGTGATATTGAAGGAAGAAGAAGGAGTAAAGCCCTGGTCTTTTACGATATAGGTATTGGCCTTGCCTGCCTGCGTGGACGTGATATTCAAGGTTTTCAGCACAGAGTTGTTATCCACGTCAAAGCTGCCGCCCGCAGTGAGTGTTAGGTGGTTGACTTGAATATCATAGTCGTCCGAGGAATCGCCGATTTTACCGGCCGCACTCAGGTTGGCCGTATCCGCAATAAGAAACACCACACTGGATCCATCGATTAAGGAACCAAACAGTGACTTGATATTGACCGTCCCTGAACCCGCCTGAATGGATCGAACATGGATATTGCCATCTGCCGTGATATTAACGGCCCCGCCATCGGTTCGAAGCTTACCCCAGTCTACAATTCCCTTACTATCTCCATTACCACCTCCCTGATCAATCGTAATAGCGCCTTTCCCGGAAGTCACAATGGCATCCTCCGTCCTTGACGAAATCTTTCCCGTCTGTGTCCGAAGTGTTATAGAGGAGTTGAGACTCAGTTCCAGCTTGTCATCGGCAAGATTATTCATAAGAATAAAATCGGTTGCCTCCAGAACGATATTACTGCCAGGGGCAATTCCCTGGATTGTGTCTTCGTTGACCGTGGTGGTCGTCGTTTCGATGTTGCCGTCGGCGAAATTCACCTCGCAACAGGGTGTGTCCTTGAGTTCTTCATTCTGTGTGCCAGGCCCCCCCCCACTGGTAATCGTGATACTTTTTGGATCGAGAAGTAAGGTTCCCGCATTCCCCTGCGGCGCAGCCAAATCCACCGTGCCGTCAAAGCCCAAATTCTGGTAACCCGAGACCTCAACAGCCCCGGCATTTCCTCCTGTATCACCTCCACG
>SBBA01000240.1 GCA_005239925.1 Candidatus Troglogloeales bacterium
CCAATAACACCAACCTTCGCTTCCCGTGTCTTTATTTTTTGAATGATGTCCATCATTTGACCTCCCATATTAAACAAGGGCTGTCGGAAACCCGTTTATACTATTCTACCACGTTCACCCTGCGAATGGCGCCAAGCCCAATATCCCAAATTCCGCGATAGAAAGCAAGGCATATGGAAAAACCCTAAAATAGCGATAGGCGTTAGGAAGAATTAGACTCTTTGTTGATGACATCTACGTTTTTTGCGTAGATAATTTTTTGTGTAACGACATCGGTAGGCTCAGACCGACCAACGGGAGGGCTCCGTTCGCTTCCGCCCGTTGGCGGATTAGAAAACTTGCTTGAATATGGGGCTTCAAGTAAGTACAAGGCCTCACAACCAAAGAGGGCTAAAGCGGTGCCCGATGCAACAGACGGTATTGGGATTCAAGGACTCATCATTCAACGATCTGCCCATCGCGCATTTTGATCGCACGTCCCCCTAATGCCGCAATTTTGGGATCATGCGTCACAAGCAGAATGGTCACGGATAGCTCCTGTCGGATTGTTTGAAGCAGGGCCATGACTTGACCCGCAGTCTCGCTATCCAGGTTGCCGGTAGGCTCATCGGCCAGAATCAAAACGGGCCGCCCAATCAAGGCGCGGGCAATCGCGACCCTCTGCTGCTCGCCGCCGGAAAGTTCCGCGGGCGAATGATACGCACGATCCTTCAGGCCAACCTTTTCGAGCATGGCCATCGCATGGTGTTGTTGCTCTTTGGACGAAATCCCCCGATACACCAGTGGAAGCGCCACATTGGCGACGGCGGTCAGCCGCGGAAGAAGATAAAACGTCTGAAAGACAAATCCAATCTTCTGGTTTCTGATCTCGGCAAGCCGGTTCTTCCCTAGGCGTTCTACCGGCATTCCTTCAAATAAATACTCCCCGGAAGTCAACGTATCCAGACAGCCTGCAAGGTGCAGCAGCGTGGACTTTCCAGAGCCGGAAGGCCCCATAACGGTGACAAACTCACCGACATGAATTGTTAGTGTGATATTTTCCACGGCCACGACCTGTCGTTTGGGTGATCCATAAATTTTCGTAGCCTGCTTTAATTGAACAATAGCCTTGCCTTCACTCATATCGCAGAGCCTCAATCGGTTTCAAACGCGCGGCGGCTGAGGCAGGGTAAACACTGCCAATGATTCCTAACCCCGCTGAAAAAAGCACGCCTATCCAGATCGCCGCGACCGGAATGTTGACCGGAAGATTTAAAGCCGGTAGCACCATCACGATGGCATAAATCCCCAACAACACCCCCAGCAGTCCTCCGCCGATGCTTAATAATATTCCCTCGGCCATAAATTGAAACAAGATGGCCCCGTCTTTCGCCCCGACGGCCTTCCGGATGCCAATCTCACGGGTTCGCTCCTGCACGGAGATCATCAGCAGATTGGTAATGCCAATACCACCCAGTAAAAGGGCAATACCAGCCATGGCGGAAAGCACCCAAAGGGCTCTCTTCTGAATCTCTTGAGAGGTTTGCAGATAATCGCTTACGCTTCTCACGGTTTCTTCCGCCATCGGGCCGTGCATGGCTTTCACAAGCGATTTAATTTCGGTTATTCCATTAGCAACAGAAAAATTGTTTTTGATGAGAAGATAGATTTCAAGGGAGTTTTGTGATCGTTGGCCTAAGAGGCGGTGATAAAAAGGAAGCGGTAGATAGGCGATAGACGCCCCCGATCCCATTTCAGTTGCTTTATCCTCAATAATACCGACAACCTTTACCACAAGGCCATTCACGCGAAGTTTGGCGTCTAATAAATGAGAATCTATCCCCAATCGTTCTGCCGCTGTTTCGTTTAGCACGGCTACAAAACGATTTCCCTCAAGATCAATTGGAGAGAGAAAACGGCCCTGCTTCACCTTCAGATTTTTTACATATGCATATATGTCATTCGTACCGACAATACCCATCGAGAGAGAACGGCGGCGATATTGAACGGGCAGGTTCCCCTGATAAAAAGGGGCTGCCTCATCAACAGAGAGTGTGGCCTTTTTGATCCGGGTGATGTCGGAAAGCTCGTATTGAATTCGGGTTGGTATAAGGTCCGATTCCCGATAGAAGAAAAACGGCCTGATGACCAGCAGGTTGGTTCCTAATTCGTCTAACTGTGTTTGAATAATCCGGTTGGTCTCCTGGCCGATGGCAACGATTAAAACCAGCGCCATAATCCCGTTGATAATACCGAGCATCGTCAGGATGGACCGAAGCGGATGAATCCATATCTGGTGGAACGATTGTTTTAAAAGTTGAAGAATCACAGCTTGTTGTACCCCAAAATCCCTCCTAACCTCACCTTTCCAAAGGGAGGTGTAACCCCTCTTTGAAAAAGAGGGGCTGGGGGAGATTTTCTAACAAGTCCCCTTCCATTTCCCAAAGGAAGAGGTTCCCCCACCTGGTTAAGGAGCCAGAACACCGACTGCAGTCTAGGTGGAAGGTGGGCCAATACCGGGGCCGATCACAACCTCGGCCTGATCGTAAAGCAAGAACTGCCCCTGGGTAATCACCCCTTCATCTACGGCAAGCCCTTCTAAAACCTCGGCCGTATCCTGGGTAATCATTCCGACCTTTATATTGCGTTTCTGGGCACGACCTCCTTTAGCAACATAGACATATCGGTTGGGTCCCTCGGATAGAATGGCGTCTACGGGGATAACAAGGGCATTCTTGCGAATATTAGTTACAATGCGGACTTCACCCGTTAACCCCAGCTTAAGCCCTTCGGATTGCGCGGGTGGACGCACGGTACAAACAACACGAATGGTGGAATTTGGGCCGCCCATTCCCATAGCGGCAAGGGGGGACGCCTCCGAGCTAACCTCCTGGGCAATGGTCTTGACCTCTCCGGTAAGAGCGTCGCCCTCTTCTTCGGAAAGGAAGAATTCTATGGGTTGCCCCACTTTCACGCTGGCAATATCAAAAGGCTCAATCTCGATAATGACCTCCAGTTGATTCATATCGGCAATCACCACCAGTGGCCCTTCCCCTTTGGTCAAGGTGCCAACTGCGGACTGGAACTGACCTTCCGTGAGATTAAGCCGGATAACTTTTCCATCCTGCGGAGAAACCATTAAGAAGGGCGGCTCCTCTGTCTGGTCTGCCAGCGAAAGGAATTGCCGCGCCAATTCCATTTCATTATGGATTCTTTCAACGGCGGTTTCGGCCTTTTCATGCCGGATTTGGGCCTCCTGAAACTGATTTTCTGGAATCGCCTTTCGTGACCTCAATTCTTTAGCGACCATAAAAGCCTTTTTACCGATGGCGGCCTCAATTTGGGCGTCCTTTAAATTGGCCAACAATTTCTCCATTTCTTCGTTGCGCGTTATTTCCGCGATGGGTTGTCCCTTTGTTACTAATTCTCCTTCTTTGACATAAATTTTTGAGACCAGCATAGCGCCTCTTCCTTCAATTGCGCGCATCTGTGATGAGGTCAACTTGCCCATTGTGCGGAGATCGGATTGAATGGTCTCGCGGGTGACGGGTGTAACGGCAACGGGGTAGGCGTTCTCAATGGGTTCTTTGTCAGAGAGGCCATAGAGAGAACCGGCAATAAGGAGTGCGATTCCTACGATTAAAAAAATACGGGTCATGTCTCCTCCCGGTGCATTCAAATCACACAATAAGTTGACTGTCATTCCGGCAATCTTTAAGCCGGAATCCAGAGTTGTCCGTAATGGCTTGGCCCTGGATTCCGGCTAAAACCATGCCGGAATGACACAAACTACAGGATTAGTGGTAGTTAGAGTCGTTCCTCTTTGAACTCATCTATTCACTTTCCATCTTCCCCCACCAATTCCTCCACCGCCTCCACCGTTAGTGATTGTGTCGCCTGCAACAACCCTACCTGTGCAATAAAATGATCCAGCAGGGCATTGTTCTTCGCCTCTTTAATTTGAAAAAGAACAAGCTGCGAGCGAAGAAAATCCGTGGTGGTAATCTCACCACGGGAGTAGCGAAACTGATCTGTTTTTAGTGTATCCTCCGCCAATTTCAAGTTGGCCAGGGTGGTATCATACAGTTCTTCTGCAGACAAAACAGCAGAAACGGTATTTTGAATTTCGACACCGATCTCCTGCTCTCGAGCCTTCTTTTCCAATAGCACTGATCTCTGATTCGACAACGCCCTTTGTGTGGCCGCGCGTGTGATCCCACCATCAAAAAGGGGAAGAGATACTGTCGCCGAAGCGGCCCAGTTCTTTTCATCGCCGTGAAATGGACGCCCCACTGCCTCGCCAAACCGATCTTCCGTTTCCTGGCGATCATAACTCCCTGCGAGATTTAAAACCGGGTCGTCCGCACTTTTTGCCGCCTGCACGCCAAACTCGGCAAGCTGTTGTTGAATATCAAAATGACGCATATCAATCCGGCGTTCTCTGGCAAGCCGGATCAGTTCTTCCACGTTCATCACGCTCTTTCTAAAGGGTGGCATTGTTGTAAGCGTTATCTTTGTTCCTTCCGGCAATCCCAGTTGATTACGCAATCTTTCCAGAATTTCCTTCTCACGTTTTTCTGCAGATACAACGGCATTTTTATCCAGTGTCAGTTGCACTTGCAGTTTCGACAGCTCAATTTCGGCCACCACGCCCAGCTTCACTTGGACCTTGGTGATTTCAACTTGTTGTTTGGTTTGCTTGAGAGTTTCCGTGGCAACCCCAACGGCCTGTTTTGCTTTTAGCCCATCAATGTAGGAAACAAGGACATTAAAAATCGTTTGTTCTTCGCTCTGCAGGTATTGATATTGGGCCTGCTTAAAATTAAGTTCAGCTTGTGTAGGAGGAGACGACTCTGTGATTCGCCCTGCCTTGGTAAGCGGTTGTTTCAGGGTGATTGAGCCTTTTGGCCCAGTCTGATATGACTTTGAGCCACTGCCGTCGGTTTCCGTTTGATTAACGTCCCAACCGAGCTGATAGGTCACTTTGCCACTTCCAACGCTTGATGGAAGGAGTTGTTCCTTGCTGAGACCGTATTCGATAGAAGACGAATCGGTTCGATTTTTTGAACCGATTAATGCATCGGAGGCCGTTCTTTTTTTTGTGGTTTCCAGAGTATGTTGAAGGCGATATCGGGCTATTTCGCCTTCATGCGCTGCTTTAGAGGCAACAAGGCTTTCTTTAGCCAAGAGAGAACTGGAACCGTTTTCAAGTGCGGCCAAAATAGCCTCAACTATGGGAATGGAAAGGGGTAGATTTGGCGTCTCGGAGGCTCCTGCAGAATTGAATAGAAAAAAAGATGCCCCTAAAAAAACGAAACAGCGGGGAAAGCTTAATAGGGTGCCCATCGTGGGCCGTATGCCTTTCCCTTCTCTGTCTGGAAATGGGTCAATTGTTTTTCTCCAGATCCATCAGCATTGATCTCCCATACCTGCATTTCAAAATTCTCCCCTTCACTATGATCATGACGTTCGCCTAGAATCTTGGTTCCATCTGGGGACCAAACAGGCCTTTGTAAATACGTATCCGAAATTTTTATCATATTACCGTTATCAAGATAAACTACGTACATACTGTCACTTGATATATCCTTCACCAAAATACGGGTTCCATCCGTGGAAATACCCATAAGACCAATTTGAACTGATTTTGGAAATGCCGTAGAAACCGGAGTTTGACCTGATCCATCGGCATTCACTAAGTAGGATAGGGGGGTAGAATCGTTTTTATCAGTAGGTCCCTCAAAAACAATCCGATTTCCATCCGGAAACCAAAATCCATAATAACCCTCTTCTACAATCCGACGCGGCCCAGAACCATCCGGCTGAATGGTCCAAATTTCTTGTAACCATCTCTCTCTATTAGCAACTCCCTTGTTATAGCTATAAAGTATCTTGCTTCCATCTGGAGACCAGCAGGGAAAGCGAACTTCCGATTTCTCCTGCAGCCCCTTGGAGTGAAAAGTTATCTGTTTTTGACTTGATCCATCCATGTTCATCACAAAAATCTCGCTAATTTGATTCTTCAAACTCAGCCTTGAGGTATAGAGTATTTTGGTGCCATCTGGAGACCATCTTGGATTCATGTCAGATACAGTATTAAAGGTAAGCTGCGTCTGGTCTGTTCCATCCGAATTCATCACCCAAATTTCCGGGTCACCTTCTTGTCCATGGGTAGAGACAAAAGCTATTTTTTTGCCATCCGAACGCCACTCTGCCATCCCATCCGCAGCCAAGTGATTTGTAAGCACTGTCAGACTCAACCCATCCGAATTTATAAGCGCTACTTCTTCATTTGACGAACTATCATACAGGTCTACCGTCACAGCAATCTTCTCCACTAATGGCTTTTCCCCTCTAGGTGGAGGCGTGCCACAAGCCAGTTCCGTCCAAAAGGAGAAGCTAACATCAATTCCATTGATGGGAAACGGGGAGGAGACATCGTTTCCATTTGTCTTCTCCCCGCCGAAACAGCCTGATATTAATAAACACAAAAAAACCCTACCCATTGGAAATCTGTTTTCATCTCACGTCACGGACAACTACCATTAGATCGCACCTTTATATTCTGTATCGTCGTCGTATTAGCAATAACCCCCACGCCCCTTATACAGTCCGTTCTGTTGGAACCATCATTTGCTTTTGCATTTACCGTATAGGTTCCTGCATCTATGCAGAATTTATCACCACAGAAGCTGTAGTTGCTTGTTCCAGCTCTTTCAGTTGTTGTGCGGTCAAACGCATTTCCCACAATGTCTGTCCGTTTAGCCGTAAAAGTTACTCCCGGCTTAGGCGCCAACATTGGCTTTAGCGTTACCGAGAAAACAGAATACGTTCCCGCAATATTCCCCTTGGTTTGAGGCGGAGGTGGAGGTGGAG
>SBBA01000065.1 GCA_005239925.1 Candidatus Troglogloeales bacterium
AGTTCATCAAACCACCCTGTACGAACCTGCCCGAATCAAAAATACCCCCCAATGCCCACCCTACGCTGCCTTTCCCTTTCATATTACGGAATCGCTGTGAGTCAATTCGGAGACTTGACAAGTCTTTAGAAAAACTCTATAATCCCGCCAAGTTCCTTTTTTGGAGGTATTGGGTGTCTTTTAGATAGGATGTCTAAGAGATGTCTTTCAATTTAAAGAAAAAGGGTTCCTCTCCTAGACAGGGAGATGTCATAAGGAGGGGGCTTGATCTTTAGATAAGGATATCTAAAGGATGTCGTATAAAAGGGCTCGATCTCTTTAGAGAGGATGTCTACTGAGGGGCCGCTGTCTTTTGAAAAAAGGAGGGCAACATGGCTCTTTCAATCAATACCAATATCGCTTCCATACGCACCAACCGCGCCATAGAGCAAACCCAGCGGGAGCTGTCCCGATCGGTGGAGCGCATCTCTAGTGGCGTCCGAATTAATTCCGCAAAGGACGATCCGGCCGGTTTATCCACGTCGGATCGAATGTCTGTCCAGGTACGGGGCCTTTCAATGGCCATTCGAAATGCCAGCGATGGAATCAGCCTCGCGCAAACCGCTGAAAGCACGCTCCAGGAGGTCACCAGTATGTTACAGCGTATTCAGGAGCTGGCGGTACAGGCATCCAATCCATCAGCTAGTGTGACAACCCGCGCCTCATTACAATCAGAAGTCGTCCAGATCAACGCAGAGATTACACGTATTTCTGAAGAGGTAGAGTTTAACGGCCAGAAACTTTTGTCCGGCAACGTGATTAATGCCAACTTCCAGGTAGGCCCTCGGCCAAACCAGACCATTAGCTTTTCCATTTCTGAAGTATCCGCGGCCAATCTTGGGAATTTCTTTTCGACAACCAATAATTTAAGAGAAGAGTCCATTGGCGGCGCCAGGCTTAGCGTTTTGCCGTCGGATGCGCCGAGTAATCTTGTGCAAGAACAGGTGATCACCCTTCGCGGGTTCAACACAGGCCGGGTGGCACCGCAGGTAATCGTTAATCAGGAAGAGTCCGCCCGATCCATTGCTGTCAAAATCAATGACATCGAGGGTCTGACGGGGGTTTCCGCATCCGCTAGAACAACGTTGACCCTCTCTGATCTTTACGATGAAGGGGTGGCGGGCACACAAAATATTTCCTTCCGACTGTATGGAACAAATGCAAAGGAACCGGGTAGTACCGCCAATGCCGCCTTTATTGCGGCCTCTATTACCGAGGTAAGCGAGGCCGGGTTTCGCAAGCTGGTTTCCGCCATTAACGCGGAGAAAAGCACAACAGGAATTACGGCGGCCTACATTGATAATGGTACAATCAAAATCAGCAACAGTGACGGGGCCAACATTAGTATCGAGGCGTTTTCCAATGCCAGCGAAGCAGATGCCTTCACGCAAAACACGGCGTTGGTGACCGGTGCGGAGGGTACGACGCAAGTCACCCTCAAAGAAGGGACTAACGAGGACAGTGTTACGGTCGGCGGACTTATTACCTTAAGTTCGCCCAAACCTTTTTCTGTTTCTTCCAGTATCACGGCGCTCGAAGGAAGCCTGTTTAATAACGCTACGGAAAATGAGCCCCAGGCCTCTCAGTTTAACTCCCTCGCACAAGTGGATATCTCCACTATTGAAGGCGCGGCAAAGGCTATTGATATGGCGGCCAACTCGCTGGAACAAATCACAGGATTTCGCAGCGAGTTGGGTGCCATTCAAAACCGGTTTGAAACGGCTATTTCCACGCTTCAATCCATTCAAGAAAACACACAAGCGGCGCGAAGCCGAATTTTGGATACGGATTTTGCCGAAGAGGTGGCCCGACTCACACGGGCACAAATACTTCAGCAGGCAGGTATTGCCATATTGGCACAGGCCAATAACGCCCCGTTTGCCGTCTTGGAGTTGCTGCGGTCGTAAGGGACTTTATCGGGGGCAGGCCCTTGTGCCTGCCCCTTATTTTTGTAAGATGTAAACCTATCTAAGGTCTTGCGGTTTCTTTTGTGATTGCCGATGTAATTCGCGAGACATGCACCATCGCCGCCACGTCATGGACGCGGAGAATACTTGCCCCCTTGGCAACGGCCAAGGCAACCGCCGCCGCCGTGCCATCATGAATTCCTTCCAGGCCAATTATTTTTCTAATAAACGATTTTCGGGACGGGCCAACCAGAAGGGGCATCTGTAACGGTTTAAAATCGGCCAGTCGGTTTAAAAGGATGAGATTATGCCGAACGGTTTTCCCAAATCCGATGCCTGGATCAATCGCAATACGTCCCTTTGAAATACCCTGGTCTTGGGCATACTGTATCTGACCTTTCAAAAATAAATAAATCTCCTGAACGACATCCTTATAGCGAGGGCTTTTCTGCATGGTTTGCGGGGTTCCCTTAGAATGCATAATCACTACCCCCGCCGTAGATTGCATCAAAACAGAGACCATTTCCGGGTCTCTCAAACCGCTAACATCGTTGACAATCGAGGCGCCAAGATCAAGGGCCTTTTTGGCAACCGTGGCCTTTGTTGTGTCAATCGAGAGAGGAAGCGCGACTTTTTTTGCCAACGCTGCCACCACCGGCAAAACGCGCTTCATCTCCTCTTCTACCGGAACTGGATGGGCCCCGGGTCGTGTGGATTCACCGCCAATATCAATCATATCGGCCCCCTCTGCCTCCATTTTCAAGGCGTGATCCACCGCGCGGCCTATATCTAAAAATTGTCCTCCGTCTGAGAAGGAGTCAGGGGTTACGTTGAGTATCCCCATAATCAGGGGATGTTTTCTCAGGGGGATGCGATAGGCCCCGCACTGCCAGAAGCGGGGGGGGGATGGAGATACGGTAATGGAACGAACGGAAGGAAGCGGCATACTTGTGTAACTAATTAGGCACGCCCAGACCGACCAACGGGAGGGCTTACCCGCCGTGGCCGGCGCCACTGTTTGCCATTTGAATGATTGATTCTATTTCGAGATTGTCCAGCGATTCTTTTTCGAGCAGGGCCTTGGCAATGGCGACTAAGGCGTTCATATTCTCGGAGATCAGTTTTTTGGCCCGTTCGTAATTCTCCATGACCAGCCGTCTTACCTCCTTGTCGATTTCGATGGCCGTACTCTCGGAAAAGTCCCGGTGTTGGCTAATCTCCCGCCCCAGAAATATCTCCTGCTCTTTTTTGCCAAACGTGAGCGGCCCCATCTTTTCACTCATCCCCCACTCGCAGACCATCTTGCGGGCGATATCGGTGGCCTTTTCAATATCGTTGCCCGCGCCAGTCGTAATATTCTTCAATACCAACTCCTCAGCAACGCGCCCTCCCATCATGATGGCAAGATTATTATAAAGATACTCGCGACCATAATTATGTCGGTCATCCACGGGCAACTGCATGGTCACACCCAGGGCGCGCCCACGGGGGATGATGGACACCTTATGAATGGGATCAGTTCCGGGGATTAGCTTGGCAACCAGGGTATGCCCTGCCTCATGATAGGCGGTAATCTCACGTTCTTCCGGGGTAATTACCAGGCTGGTTCGTTCGATGCCCATCAGGACCTTATCCTTGGCAATTTCAAAATCGGACATTTGTACCTCTGTTTTGGACTTTCGTGCCGCCAGGAGCGCCGCTTCGTTGATCAGATTTTCAAGATCGGCCCCTGAAAATCCAGGCGTGCCTCGCGCGATAACTTCCAGTTTAACATCGGTTGCCATCGGGACCCGCTTACTGTGAACCTTTAAGATTTCGACACGCCCCTTGATATCGGGGCGATTGACGATCACCTGCCGGTCAAACCGGCCGGGTCGAAGCAAGGCGGGATCGAGCACATCGGGCCGATTGGTGGCGGCAACGAGGATCACCCCTGCGGAGGTTTCAAAGCCGTCCATTTCGACCAGCAGTTGGTTTAGTGTTTGCTCTCGTTCATCGTGGCCCCCGCCCAAACCGGCGCCACGATGCCTTCCAACGGCGTCAATTTCGTCAATAAAGATAATGCAGGGGGCCTGTTTTTTCCCCTGCTCAAAAAGGGCGCGGACGCGCGAGGCCCCCACGCCGACAAACATCTCGACAAAGTCGGACCCGGAGATAGAAAAGAACGGCACCCCGGCCTCTCCTGCAATCGCCTTGGCCAGCAAGGTTTTGCCCGTGCCGGGAGGGCCTACTACCAAAACCCCCTTGGGAATGCGACCTCCTAATTTTTGAAACTTGGGTGGGTCTTTCAGGAATTCAATGATCTCCTGCACCTCCTGCTTGGCCTCGTCTACCCCAGCCACGTCGGCAAAGGTGACCTTTTTGCGATCTTCGGAGACCAGGCGTGCCCGGCTTTTACCGAAGGAAAGGGCACGATTCCCCCCCACCTGCATCTGGCGCATAAAAAATATCCAGAGACCAATGAAAAAGAGAAAAGGCCCCCAGGTGATCAGCAACACCATGTACCAGGGTGGCTCGTCTTGGGGCTTGGCGGTAATCCGGACATTTCGCTCTCGCAGGATTTTAACCAGGTCCGGATAGGAAGCAGTATAGGTTTTGAATTTGGAGCCGTCCGCCAAAACACCATAGATGTAGTTATCCTGGATGGTGACCTCTGAAACCTCCGATTTTTCCGTTTTAGCCATAAAATCGGAAAAGATCAATTCAGCCTCAATAGGCGTTTGAGGTGTGTTAAAAAGCTTAAACAGAAAAACCATCAACAGCCCTACGAGAATCCAGAGGGCCATATTCTTTCCCCAAGGTGTCATTTGCTCCTCTTGCATTGCTTATACTCTTAGTGAATCGTTCACACAGATAAACACACGGAAGTCTATCATAACGTTTATCATACACGCAATTCAGAAGGACAAATAAATTTTGGGAAAGAGAGGGGGAAGGGGACCGCATCGCGGCCTGGAACATGTCACAAGGAAAAAGGCCATTGCCTCTTCATTGTCCGATGTGGTAGCTTCTGAAGATTATGGAGGAACCGTGTCCAAACCCGTTAAAGCCACAATGGATGCCGACGGTGATCTTACCGATAACGTCTCTGATCCCCCTGCACTGATTAACGTCTCTGGCCAACCCAGCCGCATCGATCTCTATCTTACAAAACGGTTTCCCCTGTCCCGATCCCGGATTCAGACCCTCATCAACGAGGAACATATTCGCGTTAACGGCCTGACTATTAAGCCCAGTTTTAAGGTCAAGCAAGGGGATCAGATCAACCTTACCGTTCCACCCCGCGAACCGCTGAACTTTGATCCAGAACCCGTTCCGCTCGATATTCTTTACGAAGATGACGCCTTACTCATCATCAACAAGCCGCCCGGCTTGGTCGTCCACCCTGCACCGGGACATCGGAGTGGAACCTTGGCGAACGGTTTGCTTTATCATTGCCGGAACATTACGCAACAAGGTGGACGAGAGCGGCCGGGGCTGGTGCATCGGCTGGATAAGGACACATCAGGGATTATGGTGATCGCGAAAACGGATGCTGCACATACCGCGTTGTCGCGTCAATTCAAGGAGCACTCCATTGAACGGATGTATATCGCCCTGGTTGCCGGTGTAATCAAAAACAAAGACGGCAAGGTCAACCTGGCAATTGGCCGCGATATTTCGGATCGCAAAAAGATTTCCTCCCGAACCCACAGCCCTCGCGAGGCCGAAACCCATTTTACCGTTATCAGGCGGTTTGATATTGCCACATTGATCCATGTTTTTCCCCAGACCGGACGAACCCATCAGATTCGGGTGCACATGGCGCATCTTGCCCATCCGGTGGTGGGCGATCCCTGTTACGGTGGGAGAACTGCCCGCATCTCTGCGCTGGGCGCGCCACGCCAGATGCTGCACGCGGCGTCACTGGGGTTTATTCATCCCCTCACGCATAAAAAGGTTTCTTTCTCGGCACCGCCACCAGCGGATATGCAGGACATTATTGATTTGCTGGGTAAGGGCATGTTGCAACGTGCCCCTACGGCAGGGCAACCACAAGGGGTGCGACCCCTGCGAGGCTTGCCCCTACAACAGGATCGGATGGCCTTATGATTTATTCTCACTCTCGTCTTGAATCGTACAAGCAATGTCCTCAGAAATATAAATTTGCCTATGTTGATCAGGTGGCATCCGACATCGAAGGCGTCGAGGCGTTTATGGGATCGCG
>SBBA01000071.1 GCA_005239925.1 Candidatus Troglogloeales bacterium
ACGCTCGTGGGGAGAATGCCCCACCACTCATCTTCTCGTATTGGAATGCCTCATCCAAAACGCGGAGAAGGTCGTTAGGGACAACGACACATCCCGATTGACCTCTATTTAAGCGTGATAACGGACTATCCTCCTTAAAACGACTTAGGATATCTTCCAGCCTTTCAATCTCTGAGAAGGTGGCTTGCATGCCTTGTAGGCAGGCCGCTTTCGTGCCGTAAGCGGTAATCGAAAAGGGCGCCCCCATTAGGTAGCGAACACGCCGGTAGTATCGGTTTCTAAAACCCCACATCTTTCTATATTTTTATGTGGCACCCTCTAGGGCACTTCTAAAAACCCCCTAAATCCCCCTTATCAGGGGGACTTTCAATCTAGAAGCCGCATTTCCCCCTGATAAGGGGGGTAAGGGGGTTGAACCTTTAATTTTTAGCGGCAGCCTATATCGTGTAAATCTCGTATCGTTCGATATGAAAGTTGGCGTCCACCTTGAGCACGATCTTTTTGTGATGACCTTTTTCGATGGCCTCTACCGCTTGGCGCTCCTGGTGATATAACAACCCGATCACGGCGGAATGCGCTGCAATCACAATTTTTTTATCGTTGGCCGAGGGGGTCATTCGTCGCAGTTCCCTGAAAATTTCATAACAGATGGTTGTGGGGGATTTGGTGTGTCCCTTCCCCTCACAATAAGGACAAGGCTCGGACAATATCTTGGAAAGCGCCTCGTTGGTGCGCTCGCGGGACATCTCAACCAATCCCAGGTCGGAAATTTTGAGGAGATGCGTTCGGGCCTTGTCGGTGGATACCGCCTGAGACAGGGCGCGAAACACCTTCTCCCGGTTTTTCTCCTTTTCCATGTCAATAAAGTCAATGATGATAATGCCGCCGATATTCCGAAGCCGAAGCTGCCGGGCCGTCTCCTTCGCCGCCTCCATGTTGGTTTTTAAAATCGTTTCTTCCAGCCCTTGCTTCCCTACAAATCGGCCCGTGTTGACATCAATAACCGTCAACGCCTCGGCACGATCAATGACCAGATAGCCGCCCGATTTCAGCCAGACACGGCGATTTCTGGCTTTCGTGATCTCGGCCTCCAAACCCATCGCCTCAAAAAGCGGCTCCTTCTTGTCCCAGAGCTCCACACGAGGCAGAAATTCGGGGAAGTAAGTGCCCACAAATTCTTGAATCCCATCATATTCCGGTTTCGAATCAATCACCAGACGATCAATCTCTTTTCTAAAAAGATCGCGCACCGTTCTAAAAACGAGATCAAGATCGGTGTGCAAAAGCGCCGGGGCCTTAAGCTTATCCCGTTTTTTCAGAATGTTTTGCCAAACCATATCCAAAAATGCAATGTCGTTTTGGATCTCCTTCTCCGTGATCCCCTCGCTCACCGTGCGAACGATATAGCCGCCGGTATTGTTCTTTCTGAGACGACAGATCAAGTCCTTGAGGCGTCGCCGCTCTTCATCGCTGCCAATGCGACGCGAGATGCCCAAATTGTTGACCAGCGGCATATAGACCAGAAACCGCCCCGGCAGAGAGATAAAGCCGGTGACCCGTGGCCCCTTGGTTCCAATGGGACCTTTTGAAACCTGTAGGATGACCTTCTGTCCTTCCTTCAACAGCGTATCAATGCTGGGATGCGCACCCCTTCTGGGCCGTGTCATGACCGATCGCGATTCAGACGGCGCAGGTTCGGCTGCGGGGTCACCCTCTTCTGCGGCCCCCTCGGCATTCGCATCTTCGTCCATCCCCTCTTCAATATCCACCTCTTCGAGTGTTGTGGCGGCGGTTTCTTTTTCAGTTACGACGTCGGCGACATAAAGAAAGGCGGCCTTCTCGGTTGAAATATCAACAAACGCGGCCTGCATGCCAGGGAGCACCTTCTCGACTACGCCCGTATAGACGTTGCCTAGAATGCCCCGATCCCGTTTCCGATCATAATAAAGCTCAGTCAGTACCTTGTTTTCCAACAACGCAACACGTGTCTCTTCCGGCGTTGCGTTAATGATAATCTCATTTGACATTTAATGTTCTCCATCATCGTTAAAAACCTTTAGGTTAGACTCTCTGTGTGTAACCTCTATTTTTTGTGTAACCGTATCCATACACCCACAGCGACCAACGGAAGCTGTCCATTCGCTTCCGCCCGCGGCGGATCGGCGGATCAGTGGAACAGCATCAGGCGTCTGACCTTGATATTCAAAAGAAGGCCCAAAAGACCCAGATTTGAAATTAACGCCGTTCCCCCATAACTCATTAAAGGGAACGGCACCCCCACCACCGGCATCACGCCCAGCGCCATTCCTACATTTACCAGGAAGTGGTAAGCCAGCAGCCCCACAATTCCCACAGCCATCAGTGTTCCCATTGTGTCCCTCGCCTTATAGGCCACGTCAACCCCCCACCAGAATAAAAAGATAAAAAGCGCAAAGAGCACAACGATACCGGTAAAGCCCCACTCCTCCGAAAAAACGGCAAAGATAAAGTCGGTGGAAGATTCCGGCAAGAATTTGAGCTGACTCTGTGTGCCTCCGCCGACCCCTTTTCCCCACATCCCGCCGGAGCCAATCGCAATCTTGGATTGAATCACATGCCAACCTGATCCCATTGGGTCTTCCGTAGGGTGAAGAAAGGTCTCAATCCTTTCTTTTTGGTAATCCTTCAGGCTGTTCCAGAAAATCTGCCCGATAAACGGAACCAGCATCAAAGACAGCAGGGAAAAATAGATCAGGAATTTGGATCGAAACCCCAGCACAAAAATAATACTGAAAAAAATAGAGGAGAGTGCCAGTGCCGTTCCCAGGTCAGGCTGCCGAAGGATCAGAAGCATGGGAAGCAGCAACAGCACCAACGGAAAAATGAGCTTCTTCAGGTTCAATCCTGCACCGGAGCGATCATAGTCGGCCGATAAATATTTTGCCAGAACAAGCAGAAGGCTGACCTTGGCCACCTCTGAAGGCTGAAAAGAGAACGCTCCGAATGAAACCCATCTTTGGGCA
This sequence comes from Candidatus Troglogloeales bacterium, assembly GCA_005239925.1. Lineage (GTDB taxonomy): Bacteria > Nitrospirota > Nitrospiria > SBBL01 > SBBA01 > SBBA01. Next base: position 3,003 of record SBBA01000071.1, read on the forward strand.
CCAGCAATGGTTCGACCGGTAGCCAAAACCAGGATCAGAAGTACCAGGGTGATGCCATAAAGGGGGTAAGCCAGACGGGCGATTTCGTGATAATCAATGGCCCAAAAGAGAAAAAAGGCAACCATGCCCAGTAACACCCAGAGAAATTGTTTGAGGTAGACCGGCATGGCAGAAAGGGAAAGCGGCATGGCGTTAGTGACGCTGTAGATGGTCATCAGGCTGATCCCTAGAATGACAAAAAGAACGCCAAAGAAAAGGAGGTCTATTGTATCAATAACTTGTTGACGAATCATAGGGTGCGCTGCACGGGGGATGGTTCGGTTATTTTTTTGTTCTGTGACGCTGGCGGCGACGCGGGTGGTGCCACAGGTGGCGCGAGATAGGCCTCAAATACCTTTTTGGCTATGGGCGCCGCCGCTGATCCGCCATGGCCGCCATGTTCGACCAATACCGCAACGGCAATTTTGGGATTGTCCACCGGTGCGTAGGCTACAAACCAGGCATGATCGTCTATCGCCTTTGGAAGCTTTTCCCGTTTGTCTCCTTTCTTCATTTCAACGACCTGTGCGGTGCCCGTTTTTCCGGCAAAAGAAACCAATTTGGATCGTGACCCTGCCGCCGTGCCGCGAACCACGACATCCTCCAGCGCCTTTTTAATGGTAGTTAGGGTTTCTTTTAAAATCGGCACCGGCCTTCCTTTTTCGCCTGCAACCACCGAGGCCACCCCCGTCTGAGGGTCCTGATGCTTTAGAATCAGCTTGGGTGGATATAATGTCCCCCCATTGGCCACTGCAGACATCATCACAGCCATTTGCATAGGTGTGACCAACACGTATCCTTGTCCAATCGCCACAGAGAGGGTTTCCCCCGGATACCAGGCATCGCCCAATTTCTTCTTCTTCCATTCGGTGCTGGGAATCAGCCCCGGCTTTTCACCGGGCAGGGGAATACCGGTTGGCGCTCCCAGACCTAAATAGTCCGAAAATTGCGCAATCGTATCAACCCCCAGGCGGCTGCCCATTTGATAATAATAGACATCACACGATTCTACAAGGGAACGATGAAAATCCACATGCCCATGACCCTGCTTCTTCCAATCACGAAACGTGCGATTCCCAAATTGGAGTGATCCGTAGCATTCCACCGTTGGAGGCACAGCGCCTTGCGTTTCGAGGGTCGCCGCGCCCACAATAATTTTAAAGGTGGACCCCGGCGGGTATTGGCCTTGGATTGCCCGGTTCATTAAGGGCCGATCAGGGTGATTCAGCAGGTCCCGTCGCAAGCGCGATGTGCCGCCCCCGTAGAACAGGTTGGGATCAAAAGAAGGGTGGCTGACTAAGGCAAGAATATCCCCGTTGCTGGGGTCTATGGCAACAATACTGCCGGCCTGCTCCCCCAAGGCTTCTTCCGCTACTTTTTGCAGGGGAAGGTCCAACGTTAAAAAAATATCGTTGCCATCAACCGGCTTCTTGAGCCGAATAGGTTGCAATTCCTGGCCCAGCACATCAACCTCAATCCATTTTTTGCCGGGGTAACCTCGAATGATCGAGTCGTAGGTTTGTTCGATACCAAACTGACCAATCCGATCCCCTCGACGCACACCCGGAAAACGGCCGGAGGTTATTTGCGTCTTGGAAATTTCGCCGACGTAGCCGATACTATGGGCCGCAAGCGGGCCGTAAATGGAATGACGTTTGAACTCCGCCTCCACCCGGATTCCCGGCAGATTCCACAGATTGCCTTCAACGCGGGCAATTTCGGCCAGAGAAAGCCCCCCCTTCACTTTAACACGGGAGAATCGGCTTCTCTTTTTTGTGACTTCTTTCAAGAGACGATCTGGCTCTTCAATTGTAACCACCTGAGTGAGTTGGGCAAATACACGGTTAGGCTCCGGCATATCTCCCCCTACCGCGTAGAGATTAAATTCGGGGGTGTTTGTTACCAGCAGTGTGCCGTGGCGATCATAAATTAACCCGCGTGGCGCGGCGATGGTAACGGCGCGAAGTCGGTTATTGTCGGCAAGCTCTTTAAAATAATCTCCCTGATGGATTTGCAGCGAGTAGGCCCTGGCCAGGTACAGGCAGATAATTATCATAATAAATCGTAAGAGCCAGTAGGCTCGGCTTTTAATATCCTGGTTGGAGGTTTCGGTAGGAAAATACTGTTCTTTCACCGTGCAATCTTTTCGATCCAGGGCTCTCCGGAATGCGACTGTCGGGACAACATAGATAAAAGGATCATGGCAATAACGCAATTATAAACGGCTTGTCCCACCATGATAAAAGAAAAAGATCGAATTCCCTCCCAAGCGCCACGCAGCAGCATTTCCCCGACCATATCGTGCAGCAATGAGGCGCAAATAATGACAAAGGCGTGGGCCTCCAGAGAGAAATAGAGGAAAAACGATTCTAAGAGTCCCGTTCCAAAGCCAATGAATCCCTTTAAAAGACAATTTAAGCCCAGGCGGCCAATTGAAAAAAAATCTTGTAGCCCGCCCAGGAGACATCCCCAGATTCCACCGCCTCTTTTCCCCCAGGCCAACCCAATGAGATAGGAGAGGATAAATCCCAAGTCGGGCTTAACCCCACCAATTTGTATCCCCTCCAAAAGAAATGTTTGGGTAGGGATAAAGAAGATCAATGCCATGAGGATTAAAAAGGGAGGAATCCAGTTCATCGGGTTCGCAAAATCCAAAGAGTGATTCTGATTTAACGCTAGAGAGTTAATCATACGCCAGACAGGACCAGGATTCAAGCGAGAAGCGGGCGCTACAGCGATTCCGTAATATGAAAGAGAAAGGCAGCGTAGGGTGGGCATTGGGGGGTATTTTTGATTCGGGCAGGTTCGTACAGGGTGGTTTGATGAACTG
>SBBA01000036.1 GCA_005239925.1 Candidatus Troglogloeales bacterium
CAAAATCTTTAGAATGAATGATTTCTGTTGTTGGCTGAACACTCCAACATCATATCAAATACGGTTGTAAAAGTAAAAGTTATTTTGGCTAGACTCCTAGTTCCACTGGTTGGAGGGTTGGATCAGGATATTACCCTTCCGACGGTGAGCGGTTTGATTGGAATTAGAACAGAAAAAGGGTTGGAATTTGCCCTGGGCCCGATCTGGTCTAGAGATGAGTCCGCCGTGGCCTATGTGGGTGGCACAACCGTAAAGTATGGCCAATTGCATGTCCCCTTTAATCTGGCCATTGTCCCTTTCCAGGACGGTACCTCTGTAAGCCTTCTCAGCGGATTTAATTGGTGATGCGAAGATTGACGCGTTGGTCATTGTGATGCACAATAATTAACATATTGATACGTCATGTTTGTAAGAGCGTTCGATGATTACCAAATTGACATTGCGGATGGACGATCATTTAATTGAATCGGCAAAGGCATATTCATCTCAAACGGGTAAGTCCGTGTCTCGAATCGTTGCCGATTTATTTGAAATCATTAAGAATGAAAAAATAAAAAGAGAGGAGAATCTCACTCCAACAGTAAGGTCATTGAAGGGTATCTTTAAAGGAAAGCAGTTAGACAAAAAAGACTATAGAAAATATTTAGAAGAAAAACATCGATGAAGACCTTATTTGACACGGATGTTATTTTGGATGTTCTATTGAACCGGAAACTATTTTCAAACGATGCCTCATTGTTATTATCCAAAGTCGAACGGTCTGAAGTGATAGGGCTCATATGCGCAACAACCGTGACTACCATTTATTACATTATCAGTAAGGCGCTTGGATCTCAGGCTGCTTCTCATCACATTCAATCCCTTCTTCTGCTTTTCGTTATCGCCCCAGTCAATCGTGCCGTGCTTGAAAATGCGGTCGCGTCAAAATTTAAGGATTTTGAAGATGCCGTGCTGCACGAGGCCGTATGCCAGGCCGGGGCCAAGTATATTGTGACAAGAAATATCGTGGATTTTAAAAATTCAAAATTAGCTGTTTTTAAGCCAAATGAATTTATTAGCGCCATAGAATCATTGAAAAATAATGGCTAGAGTGGTTTTTATTTAATTGTTTACAGATTCTATGATACAGAAGATAGTATAGGTTCGTCATTCCGGCAATGTTTAAGCCGGAATCCAGTGGTTTTTGGACTCTGGATTCCCGATAGAAGCACTCGGGAATGACGCCAAGATCGTTTTTACTTGAATACATAAACGCTCTGATCCGACAACGGATAACAAGAAATGACTGAGAATCGCCCTGCTAATCGTCTGATCCACGAAACCTCTCCCTATCTGCAGCAACATGCCCATAATCCGGTGGACTGGTACCCGTGGGGGGAGGAGGCGTTCTCTCGCGCGCGACAGGAGAATAAACCGATCCTTCTTTCGATCGGTTACTCGGCCTGCCACTGGTGTCATGTCATGGAGAAAGAATCGTTTGAAAACAAGGCAATTGCTGAGATCATGAATCGGCATTTTGTGAATATAAAGGTGGATCGGGAAGAGCGGCCTGACCTCGATCAGATTTATCAATCGGCCGTTTCGTTCTTTATTCGTCGTGGCGGGGGATGGCCGCTGACCATGTTTTTGACGCCCGACCAAATTCCTTTTTACGGCGGCACCTACTTTCCTCCCAATGATCGGTATGGTATGCCTGGATTTCCAAAAATTCTAGAAGAGGTGGCGTCGCTCTATCAGAAACGATATGACGATATCTTGAAGACCACTTCAGACGTTAAAAAGGGAATGCAACACTTTTCCACATTTCCTTCTGTGGTAGAAGGACGTCCCGTTTCTTCCGATGTTCTTGCTCGTGCCGTACAAGGGCTATCGCCTCTTTTTGATACAACCCATGGCGGCTTTGGTGGTGCACCGAAGTTTCCATCCACATCTTCTTTAGACCTTTTTTTGCGTTATGCCCATCAAACCAATGATACCACCTTCTTAAACCGTGTGACCTACACACTGGGGAAAATGGCCTGGGGAGGGATTTATGATCAATTAGGTGGCGGCTTTCATCGTTATTCTACCGATGCCCACTGGCTGGTTCCCCATTTTGAGAAGATGCTTTATGATAATGCCCAGTTGGCCCGCCTTTACTTTGCAACGTTTCAGGCAACAGGCCAGGACTTTTACTCCCAGATTGCGGAAGAAATATTGGAATATGTTCTGCGTGAGATGACCGATCCATTAGGTGGCTTTTATACCACACAGGATGCGGACAGCGAAGGAAAGGAAGGCCTGTTTTTTATATGGACACCGGATGAAGTCATGTCGTTGTTGGGTAAAAGAGATGGGGAGTTGCTGTGCCGCTATTATGGTATAGCCCCTTCCGGCAACTTTGAGGGGAAAACGATCCTGTCTGTGACGCGGCCGCTTTCCTCGGTGGCTCATGAAATGGGCTTATTTTTACATGATGCAGAGATCGTATTAAAAAATGGCAGGAAACGCCTCTTTCACGAACGGGAAAAACGGGTTAAACCGTTTCGGGATGAAAAGATATTAACGAGTTTGAATGGCCTGATGATTGGGGCCTTTGTTGATGGCTATCAGATCACCAGAAAAAACGAGTATCTCATTGCGGCAAAAAATGCAGCACGGTTTATCACCCATCATCTCTATAAAGATGGCCGTTTATTACACACCTATAAAAACAACGTGGCCAAACTCAATGGCTACTTGGACGATTATGCCTATTTTATTAATGCCCTGGTTGATCTTTATGAAGCGACCACCGATAGCGCCTACTTGGATACGGCGCGTCACCTGGTCCAATATTTAATGAATCAATTCTGGGATGGTGACCAGGGCGGGTTTTTCTTTACTTCGGCGGATCACGAAACGCTTGCGGCACGCCCAAAGAGTTATACCGATCAGTCGGTTCCTTCTGGAAATGCCGTTGCCGTGTCGGTACTATTACGGCTGTTTTATCTGACGCACGATCAGACCTATTTTAGCATGGCGGAGAAGACGTTACAGGTTTATGGAAAGGCAATGGAAGAGAACGCCTTTGCTACCGGCAATCTCATTGCCGCAGCCGACTTTTATCTAAGAGGGCCAAAGGAAATTGTTATTTGTGGGAAAAAAGAAAGCCCCGAAATGGAAGCCCTGTTAACCCATATATATCGGTGCTATATTCCTAACAAGATTGTTCTGGTGGTTGATTCGAGTCATCTGCATCCCGCAGGGGCCGCACCCCTCGCAGGGGCCGCACCCCTCGCAGGGGGCGTTCCCCTCGCAGGGGGCGTTCCCCCTGTTCCCGATTGGATGAAAGGAAAAGAGATGATAGAGGGGAGGCCTACTGTTTATGTTTGTGAAAAGAATACTTGTTCGATGCCCATGACGACATGGGAAGAAATTGAGAAGGAGCTTAGAGGGTAGTGGAGATAGAGACCCCTGTTTTAGAGAATCCAGATACACTAATTGAGGACGACAAAAAGACAGATATAGCCCTCCCTTGGAATGTCATTTTATATAACGACGATTATCATACCTTTAATGAAGTGATTTTGCAGATTCAAAAGGCAACGGGTGTTTCTATTGAGGTTGCCTTTGAGTTGACGATGCAGGTCCATACCAAGGGGCAAGCCAATTGTTATGAAGGCACCCATAGCGAGTGTGAACGGGTTGCGGCTGTTTTGAGGGAAATCAGGCTGACCGTTGAGGTAACGCAGGGGCTGTAGGGCACCTCTAAAACCTGCCACTTCCGGCTCAAATGCAAGAACTACTACGCACAGAAACCGCAATGGTCGCAGTGTACATGAGGATTCCGAGCACCGCAGGCGTCGTCACGCTCGCAGGCGTCGTCACACCCACGCAACGCAGCTGTCAGTAGGTTTTTAGAGGCAACCTTTAACCGAACAGCAGTAATGCGGCTTGATGAGAGGATCATTAGCCCTGATCCGCTCTAATCTCCACGATCATTTCCAGTTCGATGGGCGCTGAAAAGGGCAGTTCCGCCGCACCCAAGGCCAGTCGAGCATGTCGGCCTGCCTCTCCGAAAATCTCGACCAATAAGTTGGATGCCCCATCGGCAACCTTGGACTGCTCTGAAAATCCTTCTGCTGACGCTACATGCACCGCAACACGAACGATGCGTGATACGGCATTAAGAGAGCCACACTCTGCTTTAATAACAGCCAGGGCATTGAGTAACGTAACCTTGGCCGCTTCCCGGCCTTCTTCAAGAGTCAGGTTTCTTCCCACCTTTCCAGAAAAACGGAGCGTGCCATCTACTGATGGAATGATTCCCGATAGAAAAAGGAGATTCCCTGTTCGAACGACAGGAATATAAATCGCAGCAGGTTTGGGGGCAGGGGGAAGAGCCACCCCTAGTTCATGAAGGCGATTTTCGTAATCCATCATGTGTACGTCTTCTAAAGGCCTCGCTGAAATTGATTGACCGCAGCATTGTGTTCTGCAAGCGACTCTGAAAATTGGTGTGTTCCATTATTTTTCGATACAAAATAAAGATAATCTACCTCTGCAGGAAAGACAGCGGATCGAAGCGATGCCTCTCCAGGATTGCCAATAGGTCCAGGAGGAAGGCCATCGATCCGGTAAGTGTTGTACGGGGTGTAGGTCATTAAGTCTTTTCGTGTTAGATCACCATTAAAGTTTTTGATGCCGTAAATCACGGTCGGATCGCTTTGAAGACGCATTCCCAATTTCAAACGATTATGAAATACCGCGGAAACAAGGGGGGCCTCACGATCCACAGCAATTTCCTTATTGATAATTGACGCGAGAATAACCACCTCCTGTCGGGTCATTCCAATTGCATCGGCCTGTTCCTGCCATTCGGAAGTAAAACGGGTTTTAAATTCACCCACCATTTGTTTAATGATCTTTTCAGGAGGAGATTGCCTGGGAAAAGTATAGGTGGCCGGGAAAAGATACCCCTCGAAACTTTCCGCGTCAATCTCCAATTCATCCAGTAATTCCGGGTCTTCAACGGCCTCTAAAAAGGCATCGGCCGGAACAATCCCTTTTTGATCCAAGATTTTAGCAATCCTTTCAGAGGTTAATCCCTCCCGTATGGTCACCTCCTCTTGCAAAATTTTACCCCCAACCATTTGATCCAAAATATCCATCGGACGCATGGCCGTATGTAGGGCGTAAAGCCCAGGTTTGATCTTTTGGTCGTTCTTGGTAAGTTTGGCCAACGCTTGGAAATAAACACGATTTCGGATAATACCACTCTCACCCAGCAGGTCCGATACCACCTTGAGAGAGTCTCCGTCGGAGACGAGAATTTCTTTTGATTCTTGAACGCGGTCAAAAAGGAGAGGGTTGAAATAAAAGTAGGCCAGATGCCCCACCCAAGCGCCCAGAATAAGAAAACCGGTTAATATGAGTTTTGTGAGTATTGACATTTATAAAGAAATGAAAAAAGGATTAGAAACGCTTACGGGTGCGCTGCTATCTTCCTTCTTTTCCATCCGGCGTAACAACATCTGGAGTGGAGGCCCGTCTACCATGAACCTGATCAGCAAGGTTGGCGATCTCCTTCTCTAATCGCTCAATATCACTCCAGGAAGGAACGCGAACACAGGTTGACACCCGTTTTATGACATCTCCAATCTTCTGGCTACATTCCGCCTCTACCCGCTCTGAAAACTCAAATAAGGATTTCACCTGTTTTGCGCAATCAGATTGACTTTCTTCCCCTTTTTTTGAAAGGTCTTCGAGGATGTCCTTTGCGCGTTCGGTTGCCCCAAGCCCTACAAATACTGCCCTCTTCAATAAAGTTACCATATTAACCTCCTGCTCTATGTTAACCTATTGCCTTAACTACTTCCACCGATTTTTTTAAGGCCGCGTCGAGTTTCTGGACGTCCTTACCCCCGGCCTGGGCCATTGTAGGTGTGCCGCCTCCCGTTCCGCCTAATTCTTTCGCCATCTCCTGTACAATGGCCGATGCAGAAAAACGACCCGCCCACTCCGGCGTTACCATCACTACCAACGAGGCCTTTTCGCCCGCTTCATCTCCTGCTCCAACGACAACAATACCTGATTTTAATTGATTACGCAACCGATCCGCATGCAGACGCAACGCCTTCATGTCGGAAGGCGGCATCTTCTGTACCAGCAGGGAAACATCACCTACCTTTGTCACCTCTAAGAGCGGATCACATGCCGTGATCATTTGTCCAAATTTCAGTTTTTCGATTTGTTGATCCTTCTCTTTGGATTGAAGAAGAAGCCGCGTTGTTTTTTCCAAAACATCTTCCGGGGCCGTCCTTAATAATCCCGATACCTCTCGCAAATAGGTCTCCTGTTGTTTCATCCATTGATAGGCCACCACACCAGTCACCGCTTCGATCCGTCGAACCCCGGAAGAAACCGATCCTTCGCGAACAATCTTAAAGAGGCCAATCTGCCCCGTATTACGACAATGGGTTCCGCCGCAGAGTTCCCGACTAAAGTCCGACACGGACACCACGCGCACGGCATCGCCATACTTTTCTCCAAAGAGGGCCATGGCACCCGAGGCAATCGCCTCTTTTACCTCCATCACATTCGTATCAACAGGTACACTTTGAAGAATGCGGTGATTTACATCGGCCTCAATCCGATCCATCTCTTTTGGCGAGAGTGCATTAAAGTGATTAAAATCAAATCGCAGTCGATCCGGGTGAACCAACGACCCGGCCTGTTTAACATGATCCCCCAAAACATCCCTTAACACCGCATGTAAAAGATGGGTGGCTGTGTGATTACGGGCCGTACTCTGCCGCACCTCAGAATCAACCTCGACATGGGCACGCGTACCGACAGTGAGTGTGCCATCCACCACCTTGGCATGATGGAAACAAATTTTGGAAGCCGGCCGCTGTGTATCCTCAATAACCACCAATGTATCAGACGAAACAAGCGTCCCCCGATCGCCCACCTGTCCGCCACCTTCACTATAAAAAGGCGTCACATCAAAAAGAAGATCGGCCTCTTCACCCGATGAAACGGCGTTCACCCACTGACCTGACTTTAAGATGGCCATCACCGTAACATCTTCCGAAAGGTGTTCATATCCGGTGAACGGTGTGGGCGGCCTCTCCTCATTCAATAGCGCAAATGCTGGATTCGTCCCTCCTGTGCTCGCTGCTATCTGGAACGCAAACCGGCGTGCACGCTCTCGCTGCTCTTCCATAGCCCGATGAAACCCAGGTTCATCAATGGATAACCCCGCCTCCTGCGCTATATCGGTTGTAATATCCATGGGGAAGCCGTAGGTGTCATAAAGCTTAAAAACCGCTTCACCCGGAATCACCGTCTCATTTTTCTTTTGAATCGATGCAATGATCTCCTCTAAAAATACACCGCCCCGGTTCAGCGTCTCTTCAAAACGCTCTTCCTCCCTTTGCACCATCTGACGAATTTGATCTCGATGTTGCAAGAGTGTCGGATAAGGGATATGCATCTTATCAATCACCGCGCCGGTTAAAGTATGAAGCCCTCCCGACGCATCGTCAGGCCCTATGGGGGGAAGCCCTAGCTTTTTTGCAAAGCGGGCTGCCCTTCGAATAATACGACGCAACACATAGCCACGCCCTTCATTAGATGGAACAACGCCGTCGTGGATTAAAAAGGTCATTGCGCGCAGATGATCAGCGATGACCCGCGCCGGTACGGATACCACGGTCTCCGCTAAGGATTGTTTTGTCAGTTTGGCAATCGCGCTAAAGATAGGGTGGAATAAATCAGTCTCATAATTACTTAAAACGCCCTGACAAACCGCCGTCATCCGTTCCAGTCCCATACCGGTATCAATACTTGGATTAGGAAGTGGCATCATCTCACTTGCGGTTTGATTATATTGCATAAAAACAAGGTTCCAAATCTCCAGGTAGCGGTCACAATCGCAGGCTCCAGGGCCGGGACATCCGGGATGAATGGCCTCACCCTGATCCACCATGATCTCAGAACAAGGGCCACACGGGCCGATCTCCCCCATCTGCCAGAAGTTATCTCTTTTCCCTAAACGCCGAATACGATCTTTAGGAAGATATCTTTGCCAAATCGTCTCCGCGTCGTCATCGTCCTGATAAACCGTGATCCATAATTGTTTTTGGGGAAGTTGGAAGACCTCCGTCACCAATTCCCAGGCATATAGGATCGCCTCTTTCTTAAAATAATCGCCAAAGGAAAAGTTGCCCAGCATTTCAAAAAAAGTGTGATGGCGCGCCGTTTTACCGACCTGCTCCAGGTCATTATGCTTTCCACCGGCACGCATACACTTTTGGGAGGACACCGCACGGACGTAGGGACGATTCTCTTCGCCTAAGAAGACACCCTTAAATTGCACCATGCCGGCATTGGTAAAAAGCAGCGTCGGGTCGCTTCCTGGAATCAGAGAGGCACTGTCAACAGGGGTATGTCCTCGTTCTTTAAAATAGGCAATAAATTGGGACCGAACTTCAGACGATTGCATAGGTTTAATGGGTTAATAAAGGCTTATAGCCGGCTTGCGTGCCAACTGTAGCTACGATTTTTACTGTTCATCATAGGGGTAACACTCGGTTGTGTCAACAATTGCTGTAGGGCGCCTTTAAAAACCGTAGCGAGCGCTCAAATGCAAGGGCTACTCGCACAAGCACCACAATGGTCGTAGTGTACATAAGGATTCCGAGCACCGCAGGCGTCGTCACGCCAGCAGGCGTCGTCACGACCGTGCAACGCAGCAATTAGACCGTGCAGCAGGTTTTTAGAGGTGCCCTACATGAAAATCCACTTCCGATGCGGCCATTGATTTAAATTTTGTGTTGAGCGTTTTTTCACAGGCCTTCCGTATTACGCAATTTCTTCATCGTTTCTACTGTCCCACGAGCCAGCCAACACCAATTTCTGAGAAATAGGCCGTTAAGAGCGTGAGTGAATTGGTAAAGATCATCACCCCTACCAGGATCAAAAATAGACCGGAGAACCGGTTTAACCAGAGCAAAGAACGGCCCTTCAAAAATACCAAAAAGGCGTTGACACCCAAAGCAATCATGAGAAAAGGTACGGCAAGACCCAATGAGTAGGCCGTTAGAAGTAAAATACCGATTAAAACCGATTGAGACAGACTGGCATAAAGAAGAATAGACCCTAAAATCGGGCCAACACAAGGGGTCCAACCGGCCCCAAAGGCTACTCCAATAAGAAATGACCCGATCAATCCTGCGGGTCGCTCCTGAAAATGAAACCGGATATCCCTCATTAGAACTGGAATCTTAATCAGGCCCAAAATATAAAGCCCGAAAAAGATAATCAAGATGCCGCCGATCTGTCTCAATAGCTCCTGATAAGATAAGAGGGCCTTGCCTATGAATGTCGCCGAGGCCCCAAAAAGGATAAAAAGGGTGGAAAATCCAAGGATAAACAGGATGGCATTTTTCAAAACCACCTCGCGTGTTCGGTCCGACTCCAAACATATTTCTTCGGAAGATAAACCGGTAAGATAAGAAAAATACGATGGAATCAACGGGAGGACACAAGGGGAAAGAAAAGACAGAACACCCGCCGAAAAGGCCAGAAAATAGGAGAGATCACCGGTCATTTTTTTTACCTATTAATTTTTCTATGGTAAGACGAATATCGGGATCGCTCCAGTCTCTTGCCCCCAGAATTTGCTTATGAATTCTTCCGGTCCGGTCAATCAGTAAAGACATCGGCACCACCCGTACCTGATACAGTTCATTCACGATCAACTGAGGGTCCAACAAAATGGGAAAACGAAACCCAAATGAATCAACATACGCCCGTACCCGTTCTTCCGAGACGGTATCAATGGAGATAGCCAGAATCTCGAAGTCGGCCCGGTCATAACTTCCATAAAGAGCCTCCATGGAGGGCATCTCGGCTTTGCACGGGCCGCACCAGGTAGCCCAAAAATTAATCAGCACCACCTTGCCACGAAGGGATGAAAGGGAAGTCTCTCCTCCTCGTAAATTACGGAGCCGAAACTCCGGGGCCTCCCCTCCCCTACTCGTTTCTCCTGAATTCACACAAGCCGAGACCCCTATTAGTAATCCAAAAACGAACCCAAGCCACCTCCACGACATTTCAGCCTATTGTACCCGTTTGATAGGCTTGGCACAATGGCACCGCAGGAACTAAAATCGCCGAAACTGATACCGAAAAACACTGTCACCCCAAAAGTCACGCCAAAAACACTTGACTTGATCCATTTTTCCTGCTGTACTCTCCAATCGCAGTGCTTGGAAAAACAGAGGTGACTTCTAATAAGGGCACACATTTTAAGGTGGAATAAAATAGAGAATGTCGTCTGCATTTGATCAATTGGTTACAGTCATGAGTTGCTTGCGTGGGCCAGAGGGATGCCCCTGGGATCGCAAACAGACCTCCGAATCGCTTAAACCCTTTCTCATCGAAGAGGCCTACGAGGTTCTAGAGGCGATCGATTCACCCGATAAGACCCTTTTGTGTGAAGAACTGGGCGACCTTCTTTTTCAGGTATTATTTCATTCTGAGATCGCAAAAGAAAAAGGGGAGTTTGATATCGAGACGGTGATCAAAACATCCATCAACAAAATGACACGCCGCCACCCCCATGTGGTGATGCCCATTTCAAATGGACCGACTTTTATAAAAGAAGAAGATCGTTTAGAAGCCTCATCACAGCTTACTCCGGAGGAGGTGATTAACCGGTGGGAGGAGATAAAGAGACAGGAAGGAAGAGAGAAGGGAAATCAAAAATCGGTTTTAGACGGGGTACCCAAAACCTTACCGGCGCTGCTTTGTGCCCATCAGGTGCAGGCCAAGGCTGGACGTGTTGGATTTGATTGGAAGACCCCACAGGCCGCCTTTTCTAAAATAGAAGAAGAAATTCGAGAATTCAAAGAAGAGATGGACAAGGGACCTTCGCTGCTCTCGGAGGCCTCGGAGGCATTGGAGGCCGAACTAGGCGATCTGCTTTTTTCCATTGTAAATGTGGCCCGATTGCTTAAAGTGAACCCGGAGGAGGCATTGCGAAAGACGATTTTGCGTTTTATAGGACGGTTTAAAAAAATGGAGCGCGCTGCAGGCGAGGCTGGACTTTCCTCTCTTTCTATTGAAGAGTTGAACGGCTTATGGGAAGAGGCGAAGCGAGCAAATGCGCCTAGTGAGGGGGCAACGCCCCTTGTAAAGAGGGGCATGGCATGAGTCCATTTCGTATCTTTGCAACAGTAGGACTGATGATTGGTTTTTTTTGGTTTGTGAGTTATCTGATTACCAACCATGTGGTCCCGGATGAAGTCGATCCGCAAATGATGGCCTCGGATATCACACGGCCCCGCGCCCCGGCAGAGGCAAGAAAGATAGATAACCCAATACCAGTTTCTGAAACAGTGATTCAAGAGGGAAAGAACCTATACTCCGGAAAAGGGAATTGCTTTATCTGTCACGGCAAAGAAGGGCATGGGGATGGAGAAGCAGGGACAATGATGAACATCCCTCCACGCGATCTCACGAATGCTGCCTTTCAGAGGCTGAGGGCAGATGGAGAAATCTTCTGGTCAATTAAGGTTGGTGTGCCTCAGAGTGGGATGTTTGGTTATGTCCCCCGAATGATTTCCGAAGAAGAGGCCTGGAAAATCGTTCATTATATTCGGACATTAACCGCTTCGGATTGATTGTGATAGACTGATGCAATGTGGCTGCTTGATTTTATCTAAAAAATTTTGTAATCTTCTGTATCTTGTTATCTTATCTAACGAAGGAGGTTGATTACGGATATTTCACGTGTTACCTGCTTTGAAATCTCAGGGCATGACCAGCCCGGAGAAACCGCTCGATTCGCCAAGCATATGGCGGAACATGAAATTAATCTCGCAGCCGTCTTAAGTTTTGGAATCGGCCGGGGCAATGCCGAAATCGTCGCCATCCCACATGACCCCCCTTCGTTTCGAAAGGCGGTAAAATATACCGGCTGGATCGTTCGGGAAGGAAGCTGTTTCCATCTGACCGGAGAGGATCGTGCAGGGGCATTGGCAGAGACCCTTGAAAAAATCGCAGAGGAGGGAATCAACCTACAAGCGGTTTATGCCATAGGGTTTGGCAAACAATACTCCGCCTATTTCTGGTGCAACGAACAAGACATCGAAAAGATTAGAAAAATCTTGAAAGGGTGGTAAAGCCGGAAACTGCTTGTCGAAGTCGTGGTGGGTAATCCCCTCTTACCCCTGGATGTTGCAGAGCCGTTTTTCTCGAAGATGACTCATCACCATATCAGGGGGGCCTGGCTTTCCAATCAGGTATCCCTGAACTGCGTCACATTTTATCGTCCGTAAAAACTCCATCTGATCGGCTTCCTCGACCCCTTCTGCAGTCACTCTCATATTCAAGCTATGCCCCAGGCGGGTAATCGCCGTGGTAATGGCAACGTCTTCTGGATGATTGGAAATGCCGCTCACAAAACTCCTATCGATCTTAATGTGGGAAATAGGTAATTTTCTGAGGTAATTCAAAGAAGAAAATCCAACCCCAAAATCGTCTACCCCCACCTTGACACCCATAGCTTGCAACTGGGTGAGAATATCGGCGGTATTATCTTCAGATTGCATCAGGCTTTCCGTTAGTTCTAATTCCAAACAAGATGGGCTTAGGTCAGCATCCTGTAACGCCTGCCGTATCGTATCCACCAACCCCGGTTGTTGAAATTGTCTTCCTGAAATATTGACGGCTATGGAAAGATTGGATACCCCCATCTCCTGCCAGAACCGACATTGTCTACAAGCGGTTCGAATGACCCATTCTCCAATAGGAACGATTAATCCGGTTTCCTCCGCAAGGGGAATAAACTCCTGTGGAGGCACTAAATTCAAGTCAGGGTGTTTCCATCGAATCAATGCCTCAAAGCCAATGACACAATTAGAGGCAATATCCAGCTGTGGTTGATAATATAGCACCAATTCATCTCGTTCCAGGGCGTGACGCAACTGGTTTTCTAGTGTAATTCGGGACAACATCATGCTATTCATCTCTTCAGAATAATACTGGTAGTTGTTCCCGCCTACGGTCTTTGCCCTGGATAGGGCCGTATCCGAACGCTCCAAAAGCGTTTCCGCTTTACTTCCATCATCTGGCGCAATGCTGATACCGATACTTACAGTGACATAAATCTCCTGACATTCAATAAGAAACGGTTTTGACATGGCATCAATGATTGTTTGAGCAATCTTTGCCACATCCCGTATTTTGGCAACATCGGCCAGGAGAAGTGAGAATCCATCTCCATCAATACGTGCGATGATGTCCCCCGATCGAGGAAATAAAGAAAGCCGTTCCACAATTGCCTTTAATAAAAGATCGCCAAAACGACGGCCAAGGGCATCATTCACCTCCTTAAAATGATCCATATCCATTGAGCAAACGGCCACGTGACGATTATTCCAAGGCGTTCGAGCCAAGGCACTATGCAAATACTCCAGGAACGAAGACCGATTGGGTAGATTGGTTAAAGGGTCATATCGGGTCAAGCGACGTAATCGTTCTTCAATTTGTCTTTGCTTCTGCTCCATTTCAGTTTCGAGAGCCTTATGTCCCTCGATCTCTTTCTGGAGAGACTGACTTATCAGGTACAACTCGTTAGAGGTCACACGAAGGGATTCAATGGCCGATTCATTTGCTGCCTTAAGGTCTAATTTTGTTTTGATCAGGTAGATACAAAACAGGACAAGAAGAAGGATCAATCCAAAAAGAAATGGGACAAGGCTGCCCGCCTCCTTTTGTATCTCGGAAAGAAATGGAGTCGTCGTGTTGGCAACGATGGCAGTGAATAGCAGAACAATCAGGGCGGTCAAGCCCAGGAGGGGGGTGTCACGTCGTATGTTTTCCATATATTTTGGCATAAAAAGCTCTTTTGTGGCATGGATTTAGAGTTCTGGTGGCTTTGAGATAAGCATACCACCTTTTTGAGCCCTGTCAATTTTAAGTGGCTTGTAATGTTACGACGTGAAAGCGTCTAGCAGAGGTAGGATTAAAGTGGCGGTGGTGCCGTTCCCAGAATGGCATCCAGGGCAATTGAACATCCTTTTAAATCGGCGTTTGCGGCACGACCGATTAAGTCAATCCCACCAGCGACCTCACGACCTAAATCTTCTGTTAAGAGGGCCAGAACAGAATCAATATTTGCCAAATCATAAAGGGCCAGCAGGCCAACCTCACCTTTTTTGACGGGCTTGAGTGTTTCGGGAGAGAGGACTTGCCATCGTACTTGGGGAGGGGCGTAAAAGAGACGGGGGGCATCCCTTCCCAAAACCCCATCATAAAACTGGGAGGTCATTTCCGACATTCCATATTCGTTAATACAATATTCGAGGGGAATGCCCAACCTCTTTTCCACCATGGCATACAGCCAGTGTTTTGACACCACCCTGGATCGGCCTTTAAACCCGCCGGTATCCATCAACCGGCTTCCTTGAGGGAGAACCATCGGGAAAGACCGTTCTTCATGAAAATCAATAAAATGGACAAAGGCGAATGAAGTGCCCAATAAAAAGACTGGCTCCTTCGCCTCTGAGAGATCGAAAGCAAGTTTCTCCCCCAGCAATCGTCCCCGATGGATATAATAATCGCTGTCTTTTGTGCCGTAGGCCTCCTGGATGACCCCCATCATATAGGAAAGAGAGGAATGGGGTTCTTCTTCAGGAGAAGGGGTTAGAATACAAAGCCTCATCCTCTTTTCTGGACGAAGGTGCCGATTAAAGTGAGATAAGATCGCCGTCTTGGCAATTTCATCATCAAAGAGATAATGGCGGCTTTTTCTTTGGCCAAGCTGACCTGGGCCGCGCAATGTCCCGCTGGACTGGAAGATGTGGGTCGCCTCCTGAATCGGCCTGCAAGCAATATCAATCGATTTAAATGCCGTTACTGGCAATGGGGGGATATCCTCCCAACGATCAATCGTTTGTGCATGCCTCCCCCTCTGAAGACAAAACTGTCGATAGGGGGGATTGTGCTCCAATTGATATTGGTAGATCTGAAGGGCAACCTGATTAAAAAGAGCGTCACCACCCGCCGCCTCTGGTTCCGAGTAAATGAGATTCAACAGGGCATCCCGCATAAGAGGTCTCAGATGTTAATAGGGAATATGAAGGAGGTTGGCTTTCCAAAATAAAGTGCTATCTTCTATTGAGGCATTTGGATCGAGTTGAATCTCTGGAAATTGAACGGTGATCTTTCCGTCTTCCAGATTGGCAAAAGAACGGGAAACCTTCATTATCCCATAAAGACTCCCCAGGATAAGACCAGCGCCTGCACCCACTCTAATATTATCTACCTTATTTTTTGGCTCCTCCACGAAGGCTAGCGTGGCCACTCCAATGAGCGCCCCCGCAAGGGCGCCATAAAGGCTATCGGAGACAACCCGTTGGAGAGAATCTTCTTTTTGTATATCCAGCCTATAGGGTTGTTGGGCGTGGACAACATCGGTAGAGATCTGGATCATAAGGGTAAGAAGAACAGCAATAGTCGCTTTTCTCATTTTCCTCTCCTTTAATTGATATCTTTAAGGCAACGGGATTAACAAACCAAAAGCTATCATACGCCTTACCGATTTGGCAAGGCCAGGCAAGACATGAGAATAGGCCTAAAGCGATGCGTATTTATGAGACTTTTCCTTGACAAATAATGAGTTAGCGGTACTATTTAAATATACTCCTTTAACTCAATCAGGCCCCAATAAAGACAAGTCGGCCAAAACAATCTGAAGCATTTTGAACGTATCTCAAGTATTAAGGAACTTCTAAATGAGGGTGAGAAATTGGCAACCGTTCAATCCAAGATACTTATCGTTGTCGGTGGGAACAGAAGCGGTCTCTACCTCTACCCAACACCACTCATTGAAAGGTTTGAAGCCCTTTCCTATCAAACGCCCCATCAGGTCTTAGCCTCTCTTGCAGATTCCTCCATTAAAATCGTCGTGATAGACGACAGCGTACCCGTGGAAAAGGGGTTCGATTTACTGCAGCAAATTAAA
>SBBA01000122.1 GCA_005239925.1 Candidatus Troglogloeales bacterium
GGGGTCAACAGCGAAGGGATTATCGCGGCACTTACAGGCGATCTTACGCTAACTTCTGAAGGAGAGATAAAAATCACCGGCGGGCAGGTTCAGGCTAAAAAGGAAATTGAAATCAAGACCGAAAGTGGAATAACCAATGCGGGGGTGATTTATGCCGGGGAAGAGGCGCGTCTGAAAACCAATGGCCCGCTACAAAATAGCAATCTGATTGGATCAGCAGACGCGCTAGAGGTGAGGGCCCATCGGATTACCAACAGCGGTGTGATAGTGGCTGGGATGGATGACAAAGGTCAGGTGACGCTGCCAATGGATCTAACCCTGATCGCCAAAGGGGAATTACAAAGCAATGGCCGCCTTCTGTCTGGGAATAACGTGGCGCTACAGGCCGATTCGGCCAATCTGAATCAAGGGACGGTTTCTGCGGTAGAACAACTTACCCTTACCCTAAATAAGCATCTGACAAACAATGGGGGGCAGATGATTGGTAACCATGTGTTGGTTAATGCCCCGACGGCCATTGACAATATAGGCGGGTCTATCGAAGGAAAGCGGCTTAGTCTGACCACGGCCAGGATGAACAACACCGGTGGACAAATGGTTCAGACCGGCACGGACGACCTGACATTGCAGGCCGGTTCTGGGATAACCAATCGAGAAGGTCGGATTTTAACCAATGCCAAAAACCTCACCGTTATTGGTAATCAGTTTGATAATACCAAAGGGACAATCACCCATGCGGGAGCAGAGCAATTAACGATCACTGCAACCGATCATCTGATAAACAATCAGGGAACGGCGACGACCAATGGCAAGGCAACCGTATCGGCTGGGCAGATTGACAACATTGATGGTATGTTTCAATCCCAGGGGGCAATGACGCTCACCGGCGCCGATGGCATTGATAACACCGGCGGGAAATGGATTGCGAAAGAGGGCCTCACCGCAAGCGCCAATGGATTGCTGAATAATACCGGAGGGGTCTTTCATTCAGACCGGTTGCTTCACCTTACGGCGGGTGGGGCGATGACCAATGCCAATGGACAGCTTTCGGCTCATCTGCTGAATTTGCAGGCAGGTCGTTTGATCAACACGGGAGGCCGGATGACGCAATGGGGCGAGGCCGATACCGTTTTTTCCGTAACCGGTGAATGGGATAACGCCCAGGGGGTCTTGGAGACCAACGGCGTCAACCTACAGATCACGTCGGCGTCGGTCAATAACACAGAAGGCCGGGTAACGCACGTTGGCAACGGGCTTCTCGCAGTTGAGGCGACCCGTACCCTGACCAACAACCAGGGAGGCATCACAACCAACGGTGTATTGGGGCTAACGGCGGATCGGATTGACAATATCGGCGGGACGCTTCAATCCCAGGGGGCGATGACGCTTGCCGGTGCGAACGGGATCAACAACACGGATGGCAAGGGACTGACTCAAAGCTCTCTCACCGTCCGAACAACCGGGTCGTTTGATAATACCCGTGGAACCCTTGCCTCCGATTTACTGTTTGATCTTGCCGTGGGTCAATGGCTTACCAACACGCAGGGCTGGATTGAGGCAGGCCAGATGAATATGAGCGTTGGCAGTGTTACCAACAGGGGCGGCCAGATTCTACAATTGGGCGAACAAGAGATGACCATACAGGTTGCAGCGCTTTTGGACAATACCCAGGGCGTTCTAAAAACCAATGGCGTCAATCTGAGTCTAACGGCGCAGAATTTTGATAACGGCGAAGGGAGCGCCATCCACACCGGCAGTGGCAAAATGGCGTTGAATGTAGCCGGGACGCTTACCAACGCCACCGGGACCGTTGCCACCAACGGTCTATTCACAATCACAGCGACAGGATTGAATAACCGGGGTGGCGCGATTAACGCCGTTGGAGACGGTGACACCGCCATCACGCTCGCCAACACACTGGATAATACCTCCGGTCGGATCGGATCGGGCGGCGCCCTGACTTTTGAAATGAATGACCTGGATAACACCACGGGCGTGATCACGAGTGGCAAAGGCCTGA
This sequence comes from Candidatus Troglogloeales bacterium, assembly GCA_005239925.1. Lineage (GTDB taxonomy): Bacteria > Nitrospirota > Nitrospiria > SBBL01 > SBBA01 > SBBA01. The sequence continues at coordinate 2,021 of SBBA01000122.1, forward strand.
CTGCTACTATCACAAATAGATTAATTAATGCCAAGGGGACCCTTGCCGCAACCAATGCGATGGCGATTACTACCGGGACGCTGACCAATCAGGAGGGAGCAATCGGCGCCGTGCAGGAAGATGTGCAGGTGACAGTCTCCGGTTTGTTGGATAACACAAAGGGACGGATCGAGGCGATGCGGGATGTGATGCTTGTCTCCGATGGCATGCCCCATGTTGAAGGAACAACCACCGGCGCAAACGTGAGTCTCAATACCGGCATCAAGGGTTTGAATAACACCGGGGGTACTGTTGCGGCGCGAGAGACCCTTACGATTGCCTCCGGCGCGCTGATAAATAATGCCGGACTGATTCAAGCTACCGGCGCAATGACCATTGATACCCACAATCAAACGCTGACCAACCAGAATTCAGGGGCCAGTGGTGGCATCATCGGACAGGACACCATAACCCTGACGACGGGTGTGTTGTCTAACGCCGGTTATATTGGCAGCCAGAAGGCGATGCATATAACGGGAAGCGATTTTCATAATGAAACAGGCGGTCTTCTTGTGGGCCAAGGGACAATGACCGTCAATGGCGCATCACTGACGAACCGGGGTCAGGTTCAGGGGCAGGGGGATATGACGTTCAATCTGGGTGAAGGCCGACTGAACAATAACGGTGGTCTGATGCGCTCTCAGGGGACGCTCACGGCGACTGCTGGAACTTTTTCTAATACGAATACAAAAGGCGAGAATCAAGGTCTGGAGGGGGCCAACATTGCACTCACAGCCACGGCTTTTGAAAACATGGATGGAGCAATCCGTGCCGCAAGCCAACTGACACTGACAGGTCGGGGAACAGGGCAACGGCTGGATAATACACGGGGTCTTCTGTCTTCCGAGGACACATTAACGGTCAATGTCGCCGATATTATCAATACGGATAATAACATGATTGCCGGGAAGGACCTTGCGCTGTCCGCAATGTCTTTAAGCGGAGGGGGCAAGCTGACTTCTTTGGGCAAGATGAGGCTTACCTTAGCTGCAGATTACACCCATACCGGTGAGATCAAGGCCGTGGAGGATTTTGATCTTATTGCGACGGGGGTTAATGTCACCAACCAGGGGTTGATCGGATCCCAAAAGAAACTCACGCTGGAGGCGGCCAATCTGGTGAATGAGACCACCGGCGTTATTCAGGCGAGTCATGCCAATCTGACGATTTCTGGAACACTCACAAATCAGGGCAACGGGCTGATTGATGGGGTGGACGTTGTGCTTCGCAGTGGCGCTATTTCTAACACGGGGGCGATATATGGCGATCATATTGCCGTGGGGGTCAGCCGATTAACGAACGATACGACCGGTGTCATTGCCGCGCGTCTGGGGGGGATGGACCTGGGTGTGGGCGATCTGGTGAATCAGGAAGGGGCCACGATCTTAAGTCTGGGAAATATGAAGATCGGGGGAAGTTTAGACGGGAGTAATATTGCCACGGGCATAGCCAACAGCGTCCTCAATTCCTCGGCAATGATTGATGTCAGAGGGGACTTAACGATTACATCCAGTTCCCTGCTAAACACCAATGCTCATTTTGCAACGCGGGACGTGGTGACACAAACAATCCATGTTGAATATGGTGCGGCAGGCGCAGAGCTTCACTACGAAGAGAAAGACCTGGAAGGAGACAAGTGGCATGAGTTCTGCGACAGAGATTGTCATAGTCGGTACCGCGTTCCTATTATTCCTGGCGTAGGCATCGCCTATGATTATGTTCGATACGATATTACCCGTACTGTAACCGATCCGGAGGTGACCGAGAGTAGGCCAGCCCAGATTCTGTCTGGGAAGGATATGGTTTTATCGGGGGATATTACAAATGATAAAAGCTATATGATTGCGGGAGGGACCCTCACCGGCGCCACGGACTCGCTTAAAAACCCGCCTACTTACGCAATGAAAAAAACGCAAGACGAAGGCGCCGCCGAAAGTTTTGTGAAGGTACATCATCGACATCGCATAACATTGAAATCCGTGGAAGAAGACCATATTAATTCAGCCGGGACGACGCCTTATTCTAAAAATTATCCCGACATAGAAAAGAAGCTGGATATTACTCCAGGTTTAGGGGAAGGGCCTAAAGGCTTGACCCTTCCTGTTGTGACGGAGGTCGCGCAAAAGGTGTCGGCTAACCCGTCTGCGGGTCGCGAGGCCCAATCCGTGGGAAATACCACCGCAGTTGATCCCATCAGCAAGGCCGATCCGGTAATAGGAAGCGATCATTCTGCTGCCCCTGCCCGTATAGAAGACATCCCCGCTCAGAAGGTCTCTCTGGCTCCGATGGTGGTTCGGACGGCGGCGTTGCCCCTCTCCATCCCCAGCAACAATCTCTATCGCACACATTCGGAGCCTTCGCATAAATATCTGATAGAGACCGATCCGCGATTTACAGATCATGATTTGTGGGCGTCTTCTGACCTGCTTTTAAAAGACTTGGGGCTACCTGTTGATACCACGCTGAAACGGATTGGCGACGGGTTCTATGAGCAGAATTTAATTCGGGATCAGATTATTCATGCAACGGGCCAGATGTATGTGGGGGATTATACCGACAGCCAGACACAATACATTGAGCTGATGAAATCGGGGGCAACGTTTGCCAAGCGGTTTAATCTCAA
>SBBA01000155.1 GCA_005239925.1 Candidatus Troglogloeales bacterium
GCACGGGTGCAACATCAAAAAGAGACCTTAAAAAAAGCTTTTTAAAAAAAGATGAGGGGACCCTTTTTTGCCTTGACACCGACGGTTCATGGATGACCCTCTTCCCTGCCTACGCCCAAATGTCACTCGGACCACGAAAGGGGGTTTAAAAACCACACCTCCATGTTAAAAAAAACCAGGCCCTTAGCAAGGCAGACCCTATAAACATCAATAACCGAGTCAAGGAGAGTCTTATCGCGATGTTGGGCAAAGGCATGTAATATTGCAAGACCCCATTTTATGTGTTTCTTCTTTCTTTTAACCGGCAATGCAATTCAATATCTCATAGAGGAAGACAATTACTTAGCTGGTGACCATTATCAGTAAATCTGAATCGAAAATTTTTACAAAACCGATAATTAGGTAAGCTCCAAAGATTAAAGTCCTGCCATGGTACTGTCGTAATACCATTCGCGGGGGTATTACAGCCGAAAACGTTCCAACGGTGAGCAATTTGATCAAAAATAGCCCTCCCTCTTTGTACGTAGGTCCTTAATCGACCGATATTCACATAGTAGTTCATCGGAATGAATGTCCAATAGGATGTTGAATACTGCAATGCATCCGCATCCGCACTCCCCACAGTGACATTTTTGATGGTGTCATCATCAAATGTTTGTGTGTCTAAATAAGCAAAGGGAAGAGTGGATGTCCAATCTGTACGTCCTTTTAATCCATCAATATATCGTGCAGAATTATCGAAGATGGCGTCGGGCTCAAAACCGGCGTCCGTGTTATTATGAAACCAACGTAATCGGTGGTGGCGGAGGGAGGAGGTACCCCAACGCATCCGTTGAAAAAGCACACCTGTCGCATTTCCCCTCTTTACAACAACGCGCCCATTACGTGGAACAAATTCCGTATCTGCTGCTTCTGTACACCAAATTGACTGAGCCACGGCAAAATCAACGAAAAACATCAACAGGTAGGCAATGAAACATCCTCCTAAAAAATACTTTCTCATTTTCTTTACTCCTTTCTAATGTCGGTGTTTTGTTGTTACTTGTAATGACTTTACAAAACTATTCTCTTTTTTAAATCGTTTTATCTCTTCCCACTTTCCAGAAAGCTTTACGGCTGTAAAAAGCAACCCGTCTTTTTCATATTGCTCTTTATCCATTGTAATTTCCTTAATATTTTTTTTAAGAGATTCTTTTTCACTTTCTATCTCATTTTTTTCTTCCTCAGATTCCTCTTCAAACTTTTCAAATTCCAGTTCTCGAAGTTCGCTCATACTTTCTTCTAGGACAGTTTGAAAAGACTCTTTTAGTGTTTCATCGTAAGAGGTAAGGGCCGATGCAAGGGATTCATTTTCTTCCATCACATGTCCACCTTCCGAAAAAGGTAACTTCTGCCGAAACGATTCAAACTTTAATTGATAGGCCTTTAAAAAACGAAAAACCTCATAAGGCTTCATCCCATGGGTAAAAGAGGCAATGGCATAAATGGTATCATCAGAAATATCTTCCACGGCCGTTTTGCCATTCTCCTTCAACCAAACGCGCGTGAGTGTGATCCCTAAAAAACCATCTCGCTTATACTCAATTGCCGAATTCATTATTTTTGCTACTAAGAGAATCTGCCGGATTACCTCTTCTATAGTCTTATTCTCAATATGAAGCGTTACTTTTTTGCTTTTAAGAGGACCTTCTACAAGAACGTCAAGTTTAAATCTTTTCGCTATGGCATTCATTACCTTTTCGAGCGGGACTTCCCGTGCCTCAACACTAATCAACATGTTTGAGTTCATCGTTATTTTTAACGGGACAGCAGAAAAGGCTTCACTGGCCAGTAGGGAAAAGAAAAGGAAAAGAAATAATTTAGTCATGCTCCAATCCTCACCCGCTCCTAAGAACGGACGCTACCTTACAGTCATGCAAGTAGGGTGTACTCGTTATCGTACCCCGCCACAAAAATATCCCGATGAAACACCATCGTATCTTCCTTCTCGCCATTCGCTTTCTTGGACTATTCTGCAACACCCTTCACAAAATCTGGCAAGTAGCACCCAATGATCGCCTGCAATACGGCAATACGTTCTTTTTTCTAGTTACGGGTTGGCGACGTGGAGTTCGCGCCCATCGTCAACCACTTTAGCTGTGCCATAACCTTCTCCCATTGGTGAGTTGTCTGCAAGTCCGTTCCTCAACGATTAAAGTGAGCCGACCGCGCAACGACGCGGACTAAAACAGCGAACGCTATTTGCGATCGGCTCCAGTGAATGGTTAGAAATCCACTTACTCGACCACCTTAGCTGACATCTTGAATGAATCTATATCTAACGTCACTTCTATTGCCTTCCTCACCTGTTTTTTCTTAAGATCAGGACGATTAAAAAGGACAATCGAAGGGTAATTAAGAACAGTAAGAACCAGGCGCAGCGATTTTCCGCTTATAGCCTGGATAAGTGGACTGCCTTCGGCACTCCACTTATCGTGGCTGTTGAGTAAACCCTAACGCCCTGGCTAGGTTCCGTGCCGAAAAAACCGGCACTCCACCTATCCAGGGCGTTAGAGCCGCCCGCCTCTTGGGAAGATAGCTCAAAACGCTATCTTCCCAAGAGGCGGGCGGCTCAACAGCCACGATGGATGATATCTCACCGACATCCCCAATATCGTACACCACGCTTGGAAAACCATACCCACCGCTAACAACCAGGAAATATTGATAGGAACAAGTGCGATGTGCCTCTGGATAGCAATCACCTTGCTGAGCAAGTTGATATAATTTGAGCGTTTCTATCGTCGCCGGTTGGAAACCTTTCACTAGTTTCGTCACATCTTCGCCGTATAAGAGGAGGTCTGGTAACAAAGGCTCTGAGAGTGTGCGGATTGAGAGCGCAGTTCTCCCTTCCGCGCAAACAGGGCTCATTGCTCCGATTAAGAAGGCGAAAGCCAAAAATGATACCCGAAACAAGTTCTTCATAACGGCCCCCTGTGGATTTCTAACGAGGGGGTGAGCCGCCGCCGTAGGCGTGTCGGGTTCCACCCCCTCGTTCTCCCCTCCCAGAGGAGGGGAGAACGATGAGCTAAGCCGACCGCGAACCGACCCGGACTAAACATCGAACGCTTTTTGCGGTCGGCTGCAGCAATAACATGGACACCCCCTTGTCATACGGCATCGGATGTGCCAAATTGGGGATCTATCCAATGGTGGATAGGCCAAATCAGAGAACAGAGGAGGAGTCGAGATGAATATTACACAAGTCGGATTGGATATTGCAAAGAATCGAATTGACTCGGGTGCATTACCACGATCTCGGTTGACTTTTTGTTTTCTGTATAGTAATTATAATATATACTATGCAGATAAGATCAGATCAACTGAGTCGGCTTCGC
>SBBA01000170.1 GCA_005239925.1 Candidatus Troglogloeales bacterium
CGATGAGCGGGCGGCGGTTAATTTCATTGGGAGTGGAGGGACGCCGGTAACCAGCATCGTCTCCGGCGGCAAGATTGTCGCGGCGCGGATGGAGCATGTTTGGGTGGAGGCGTATGTGGATTATATTCCTTCACGCGGAGCAATCCATAAACAGGGGGACACATGGATACCGTTGGACGCGAGTTTTAAGCAGTATAATTTTACCAAGGGAGTGGATTTGGAAAAAGCTGTCCCTTTTGATGCTCAGGGACTGCTGAATCAGTTGGAATCAACAGCAATAACCGATCCGGCCACCGGAGCAGTGAGTAACGTAAGCGAGGCACAGATACAGACAGCGCTCACCGACTTTCAGACAAGGTTTCAGAACGCATTTCCAACCGCTACGGTTGATGACATCATGGGTAAGAGGAGCATTGTCCCACAGACCTTGCCTATTTTGCCGAATACCCTGCCATACAAGACTGTAGTAACGGGAGGGCGGGTCTCAATCCTTCCAACCTCTCTGCGGCACAGCCTAACCTTGGAGATAACATCCCAGCCTTTCTTCGGGCCTGATCTCACTTTTACCGCCTCCCTGCCTGAGCTTGCAGGCAAGCGGTTGACCCTACGTTATGCCCCAGCAACAGATCAAGATAAGGCAACTCTGCTTTCCTTTGGAGATGCCCCATCGGTTCCTGCTTATCTGGTGCGTGTCAAACCGGAGGTCTTGGTGGAGGGGCAGGTGAAGGCTACCGGAACGGCAGTGACATTAGGAAGCGAGGGTTCTTTTATCATGACATTTTTTAGCCCAACTCTCTCCTCCGATCGGATTGAGCATAAGATCACGGCAGGGGCCTATACCGCTATTGGGCTGGATTTGGGCACGGTGAACGCGAACATGATTCAGAAGCGGTTGGATCATCTTGCGGTCACGCAGTCTAACTTTGCCGCAGGAAATCTTTCAGCCATTTCGCTGGATGATATTCATGGGGAAGTGCTTTCTACCCGGTCTCTGCTCTATTTCCATGAGCTGGATCTTTTTACCGGTATATTGGCTCGCCAATCGGGCGTGATCTCCTCTCGTCTTCCTTCGGAGGGTCTGATGGCCCAAGACCTGAATGTGAATTTTCTATTTGGAGTTCCCCGTTCGGTAAGCCCCTCTGCGCCGACAATTGATGTGGATCGAGACATGCAGGTTGTCATTGCTAAGGATGGGAATGCGACTTCGACTTTGGCTTATGTCCTCGGCGCGGGACAGATCAGTTCCGGGTTGGAGCATGGGGTATTTGAGCAGCTTTATGGAGGCGATGGAATCTCGGCGGTGAAGGCATTGGCGATAGCAAATCGACAGGGGATTCCCATCTTTCAGGTCACACCCAAAAATATGCAAACTGTCATGCCGCATTTAACACTCCCTTCCGCTGTAATGACCGACATCACCAATGCGGTGAACGCGGGTAAGGTTGTGACGGTTCCCCAGCGGGAGATAACACATCTGGGCTGGCGCGGCGTGGGTTATACGGTGATTGACCCCACCACTGGCGCTGGAGGCTACATCATCTCTGGGGGCAGGGCCGGAGGAGAGTTCCTGGGCAATGGAATCAATTTTGGGAAACTCATTGACTTTGTTCCTTCGCTATTTGTTGCTACAGCCGAGGCGTCTGAGGGTGTGGCTGCTGAACAACGGAACTTTGGGAGGAGCGAACAAGGGAACTTTATAAAAATATTGGGTTGTCTCTTGAGGGATCCTTCCTTTTATTTTTTATTAGCTTATCTGGTAGCTATTATATTCCTTTTTCCAGCAAAAATTACTGCAATTAGATTTCTTATAAATTATATAGCCACAACTGCTTCTCTTGGATTCATAACCTTTGAATGCGCACAGCAAGTGACTCTAAGGAAGAAAAAACTTATTCTATTGGCTTAATGGAACAGTCGAGATTATTTGTAAAATTAGGTTGTTCCATCAGCCTCTTTCTCGTTTTTGGGGGAGCTATTTGGGTTATTAGAGCTATGTTTTTTGAAAGTTTTAACCAAGTGCCCTTATCAATTACGTTTAGGCATGGAACGGTACATTCATTTATTAATATAGACTTATTTATATTCCTGCTTGGTGTTTCTATGACTTTAACGGTTATGGGTATTGGTAATCCAAAAATAAATAAGGAACCTTGGGAAGTGCGGACAGGATGGGGCATTATGTTTGGTGGAACGACTATGGTTTCTTTTTTTCACTGGCTTTTTATGATAGATGGGATTTTTGAAATCTTCATTTATACGGTTTCTTTATGTTGCAGCTTGTATGCGTTTTTTATCTTTAGGAAGCACTTAAAAAATACAGTGTTGTCAAATTCTTAATGTATTGGAACCAATGAAAATGGCACAAAGGCAGTACAGATTTTTCATCATTTTCCTCTTGGCGATTGTCTGTTTGCTATTCGGCAGACAAGTCTCTGCCCAGCAATCCAATCAAGCCAACATTGATGCGGAGATTGCCTATCTCCGCTCCACGCAGAACTCCGATGGGAGTTGGGGTGGGACAGAGACATCGCTGAATACAACCTTCCAGACCACGGCCACAACTGCGCGCACGTTTCAGCTTTTGGAAATATCAGACGCCACCTTAAATAATGCCCTCACTTTTCTCTCGGCCCAATCACCTGACACCGTGGATGATCTTTCCCATCAGATTGAAGTCTTGGCCTCATCGGGTGGAGATGTATCCAGTTTGGTGGTTTTTCTTAAAGCAGCACAACAGGAAGACGGCGGCTGGGGTCTTGATTTGCAAAAGACTTTTGTCAGCGATATGACAGATACCCTCTCCGCGCTTCGGGCCTTACGGGCAGCAGGTGCAGCAGATACCGATACTGTTTCCAAAGCCGTGGGTTTTCTTTTGGGAAATCAGAACACGGATGGCGGTTTTGGGTTTTATGGCGGTGATGTCAGCAATGTTTTCATGACGGCCCTTGTTTTATTAACGCTCAAAGACTTTCAGGGGACATAGATAGGCAACCATTCATTATGACAACTTCTGCTTTTCCACTTTACTCAACCTACAAGGAAAACCTTTTAGGCCCCCCCTCTCCCCTTGTGGGAGAGAGGGAAGACG
>SBBA01000094.1 GCA_005239925.1 Candidatus Troglogloeales bacterium
CACATCAAAAAAAGCTCCCTCCGACTTCTATCTCTTGAATTATTTAATGATTACAATTGATTAGCTGATAAACCCCTGAAAAACTCAGGAAACTCCAGTCAGATTAAGTTTTGACAAGTACAATTCAGCTCTGGGCCATTCAAGAGGCGACTGCTCTCATTGATGCAGGAATTTTCTCTCTTGATTCAGAAGGAATAGGTACGTTAAAAATAAAGGCCATTGCCAATCTACAACGGCCTGTTGCGCTCTTTGCCATTACCATTGAACCTACCGGTGGATCTCCTAGTCCCACAGAGGCAATGTATTTAAAAGGGGCCCCTCAATCGTTGTCAGGGCACCTCTAAAAATCTGCCGCTTCTGGCCCAAATGCAAGGCGCACGGAGCGGAGGAACCACAATGGTCGCAGTGTACATGAGAGAGGGGTAGGGAGGGCCGATTCTCTCGGTTTCCCCTCCGAGGAGGTAACCTTGCCAATCCCTTGACTTTTAATGGCCTTCATCCTCAGAATGTCGAATCATTGCCATGTTAAAATACCGAATTCAATGTTGTTTGAGTTTTTTTCTGTTGGAGGTTATCTCTTTCCTCACCGCCTGTGCTGTCCCCGAAAAAATGATCTCTGAGCCGGCTATCCTCAAGCCATTAAAACAGGTAAAGGAAGATTGGCACGATAAAAAGTATGAAACCATCGTCACGCAAGAGAAAGACCTCGCCTGTCAGGAGTCGGAAGAAGGGTGTAATCAAATCCATTTGATCATAGGGGACGCCTGCTTTAAAATGGCCCAATATCCCTGTGCGGCAATTCATCTCGATACGGGAATACAACAAACCAAGACGTGGAAGTTTGACGACCTGGAATTCCCTCGCACACAGGCCTATGTCAATCTGTTTGAGTCGCTATGGGCGATACAAAAAACGAAAACCGGTGATGAGGCTCACCAGATCATGATCAAATTATTCGACACAGCCAAGGCATTTCATGCAGTGGAACCAACCCACCCTGCAGGAACCTATTTTCAAAGCAGCGCCTATTTTGCCTTGCTGCAGCCTGAAATAGCCCGCCCGGTAGACCCTGTTCAGCTTTGTCAGAATTTAAATGAAATGCTGGAGGCCCTGGAGAAAACCGGCGCCCCCCCTGGCATACGATATCTTACCAGCTATAGACAGCTTTTGTCCGACATCTCAGGCGCAAAACAGGGTGTGCGCGGCTGCTTATAGGTAGGACGCAGCCGGAACAATCTTGCCCAAAACGGTTGATCTTTGTGCCCCTGTGACGGAAGGCATGCCCGTCGGCATACCGTGCGCCGTGTAATAGGCCAACAGTGCAAAGGTGATGGCCTCGATGGCGCGGCTGTCGCATCCCAGCACTTCAAAAGAGCGCACCGGTAGGGGAGCCAGGCTTTCAGCCAGACGTTGCATGACCACGGGGTTTCTTACCCCACCCCCGCCCACCACGATTTCATCAAGCGGGTTTTTCTCCATAATAAATTTTTTGATGTTGTAGGTAATTGATTCGGCCGTAAAGGCCGCAATGGTTGCCATGAGATCAGGTGTGGAGAGATTCTTTTTTTTGCGACAAAGGGATTCAATCAGGGTACGACCAAAGGCCTCCCGCCCCGTGCTCTTGGGCGGCGGTTTTCGTATAAAAGGATGCCGCATCAATTCCGATAAAAGGGGAGAGTGCACGGCCCCCGCGCGTGCGATTTTTCCATCACGATCCATCCTTTTGTGGGCCAGGGCATAGGCCAAACCATCTATCACCATATTGCCAGGGCCGGTATCAAAGGCCCGCACCTCTTGCAGGGTGCCGCAGGCGGCAAGATAGGTAACATTGCTGATTCCGCCGATATTAACAATGGCACGGGATTTTTGGGGATGACTAAATTGATGGAAATGAAAAAAAGGGGTTAAGGGCGCCCCTTCACCCCCTGCAGCAATATCACGAGGACGAAAGTCGGCGACCGTGGTGATGCCGGTCCGTTCGGCAATCACCGAGGGTTCTCCGATTTGGAGGGTGGATCGAACCGACCATGTTCCTTCTTTTTTAGGCGTGGGAAGATGGTGCACGGTTTGTCCATGCGATCCGATTAGTTTAATTTGGGCGAGGGGGATATGGGCTTGACGGCAAATCTGAATGGCCGCTTCGGCAAATCGTTCGCCCAAATAGAAATTCAAATGACAAACCGTTGCCACCGATTGGGGGAACCCCGTGGCCAGATCAATTAATTCCCGTTGTAGTTTTTTGGGATAAGGGAAAATGGCAAAGTGGATCAGGTGGGTGGATCGTCCTTTCGGACCGATTTCAACCAGGGCGGCATCAATGCCATCGCAGGAGGTTCCCGACATGAGGCCAATCACTTTCACAACGGAAACCTTTACAGAATTCGATGAGAAAGGTCAAGCTACCTGAATGACAACAAAAAATATCCGCTCTCCTTCATAAAGATAAAAATACGCCGCCTACCCTAAAATAGCAATAGAAATCGGAGAAAGTTAGAACGCCTTCTTGGATATTGGGATGCAAGTTTTCTCTCTTTTGGATACACCTAGCGGATTCTCTCTCCTTCTCACCTTCATCATGCCTCTCTTTCCCTTCTTTCTCAAATTCTTGTATGAGTCTCTCTACCACTGACACTCATCAAGAAAAAAGGTGCCTTTTTGAGGCCATTCCATTAGAATGGCCGCCTATGACCGAAATCATACAGATCATTATTTTAGGGGTGGTGGAGGGACTAACCGAATTTATACCGGTTTCATCCACGGGCCATTTGATTATTGTGGGCCATCTTATGGGCTTTGTCGGAGAAAAGGCGGCCACATTTGATGTGTTCATTCAGTTGGGGGCCATTCTTGCCGTTTTGTTTCTTTACAAGGAACGCTTTTTAAGCCTGCTCTCCTTTGAAGATCAACCCAACGCCTTTTCAGGTCGGCACGGGCTGCTGCTTCTTGCCACAACGACGCTGCCCGCGCTAATTATCGGAGCGTTGGTCCACTCCTATATCAAGCAGTATCTCTTTGGCCCTACAACGGTTGCGATAGGATTAGGCATCGGCGGGGTCATTATGATTTTTATCGAGGGGCGGCGCCCCGCAGAGCAACGGGCCGGCCTGCATACGCTACAGGTCAAGGATGCGCTGGCGATTGGATTCTTCCAGTGCCTTGCAATGTGGCCGGGGGTTTCGCGTTCGGGTGCAACGATGGTAGGTGGGATGTTGATGGGTATCGAACGTAAAACGGCGGCGGAATATTCTTTTTTAGCCGCCGTTCCGGTGATGGCCGCAGCAACGGTATTTGATCTTTATAAGGCATCGTCGCTGTTGACCTCGTCCGATTATTTGACTTTTCTTATCGGATTTGGCATCTCTTTTATCGCGGCGATGATTGCCGTGAAGACATTTATCAAATGGCTGGGTAAGATCACACTGAAACCGTTTGGGTGGTATCGGATTGCGATGGCCCTCTTGATATTAGGACTGATGAGACCGTAGTATGAGTTGGGGTGGATCGATTCTATTACTCCTGCTTTTCTTGCCGGGAGTAATTTACGCGGACGGGACTATTTATCAATGGGAAGACGAGCGTGGCATCGTTTCCTTTACAGACGATATTAAAAAAGTTCCGGAGCGGTATCGGAATTTGATTCGATCTATTGCTCCTTCAGAAAAAGAGGCAACGGCCTCCTCCGCATCCCGATCTTCTACGCGGCATCAACTAAAAACGGATACAGAGAGGAAAAATAAAAGATGGTGGGGAAATCTGGCAAAGCGGTGGGATCGAAAAAGAAGGGACGCCGAAGGCCGGATAAATGAGATTCAGTTGGAAATGAGACAAGTGCAGTCGCATCAAATGCTGTCGGAGAAGGAGCGCGCTAAGGAGGAGTTGCGCATGAAACGGCTTTTGAAGGCAGCAACCGCGCGGCGTGATGTTGCCAATCGGATGTTGGCCGAGGGGCTTCCCAATGAGGCCCGAAAGGCTGGCGTGCCCTTGGAATGGCTTAGGATTGAACCCCAGTAAAGGAAATCAAATGGCAGAGCCGGTTGTTGCACAGAAATCACCTTATGTACAGAAGGTCGCTCCGGGGACCTATTTTTGGTGCCGGTGCGGGCGGTCGCAATCACAGCCCTTTTGCGATGGCTCCCACACGGGAACGGCATTTTCCCCGATGGAGGTTAAAATTGAGGAGCCCAAGCAGGTAGCCTGGTGTGGTTGTAAAAAAACCAGCACACCTCCGTTTTGTGACGGGACACACAGTAGGATATAAGTTGTTGACCCATCCCCACCTAACCTCCCCTTGAAGGGGAGGAACAGAAACGAGGGGCGATTAGCTCAGTGGTAGAGCGCTTCCTTCACACGGAAGAGGCCGCTGGTTCGATCCCAGCATCGCCTACCGCCTTGGGCAGAGCGAATGAATTGCCTCTGCAATCCGCTCCAGGCCGTTGGTCGAGGGGATAGGTTGCTATTCAATCATCTTCTTATAAAAAGAATCACGGCAATTGCTTCATGGCGGCTTCCAGAAAGTCCCACATCAATTGGCGGCTGGTTGCATGAGGATGAGGGTGGGCCTGACCGGTTAACCCTTCATAGAGCCCACGCAGCTTTTCCTTTTTTGCCGATGTGCCTTCGAGTGGGGTGTCCGATTGTAATGCAGATAAAATAGGATGTCCAAGGGGGTCCTTCTTGATGAGAAAGACCTCGGTTCCTTTTTCAGTCTGGGTCTGAATCCATAACCCAACTTCAATCATGGTGAGCTTTAGTAGGGGTAAAGAACGCGCGGCCTACTGCCGAATTTTCTCTTCGATTTCCTGACGAGTTTTACACTCGATACAGAGGGTGGTTACGGGACGGGCCTTTAGTCGCTTGATCGAAATGGGCCCACCACACACCTCGCAGATGCCAAAGGTCTCATCATTAATTCTTTCAATGGCATCATCTATTTTTTTAAGGAGATGCTGTTCCCGTTCACGTAGCCGTAGGGAAAAGTTTTGATCCGTTTCAACCGAGGCCTGATCAGTCCAGTCGGCAAAAACCTCATTGCTTGGGTTTAACGTATTCTCAAGAATAATACCGGCTTCTGCCAGGATAGTCTGCCTCTGCCGTGCTAGCGCCACTTTAATTTCATCATAGGGGCCTGGTATGGCCTTCTTGGGTGAATCTATGACCGCTGTCTTTCTGTCACCCTTTGACGACTTTAGTGGTGTTACTTTTGCCTCGGCGACCTTCTTTTTTGGTGTTTGGTTTTTCATAGAAGTCTGCCACCATAACAAAAAGAATAGGCCCTAGTCAAATGTTTTTTTTAAGGGTTCACTCGCCAGACATAGACATCGTTACCAGGTCAATGAGGTGCAAAGGGGGAGGGCGGAATAGGGATTATAAAGAGGGTAAAGGTTGTCCGATTGATTGTATGAATAAACCCAATACAATTACAGTTCGCCCACAGACTTCAAAGAACCAAAAGAATTTGACACCCTTTTTACCCACAAATTCCAGAGAAAGACAGGCAGGAGAAAGTTGATAAAAAGAACCCAACAGTGCTAATATGCCGCCGCCGTCAGCAAAACACAACAACCAACCATAACGAAAAGGAGGAAAACATGTACGTTCTTTCTGGGTGTGTCCTGTCAATCTTGTTATTGACCCTAACGGTTCCGGCGATAGCCGGAGAGAAAAAGGCCGAATCGGGTCTTTTTGCTATTTTTGAGACATCACAAGGGAATATTACCGTACGCCTTTTTGAAAAGGAGGCCCCCAAAACCATTGCCAACTTTGTGGGACTGGCGGAGGGAACCAAGCCCTGGGTTGATCCAAAGACAGGCAAAGAGGTAAAACGCCCCTTTTATGATGGGTTGACTTTTCATCGTGTTATTCCAGGATTTATGATTCAAGGGGGCGACCCGCTGGGAAATGGAATGGGCGGCCCAGGGTATCAGTTTGAAGACGAATTCACTCCAACGCTGAAGTTCGATCAGCCGGGTCGACTGGCCATGGCCAACGCAGGCCCCAACACGAATGGCAGTCAGTTCTTTATTACCGAAGGGCCAACGCCGCATCTGAATATGCGTCATACGATTTTTGGTCAGGTGGTCGAGGGTCAGGACGTGGTACATAAAATTGCTACAACGCCCACGGGGCCGCGTGATTTACCGAAGACGCCTGTGACGATGAAGGTCAAAATTGTGAGAAAATAAAACAGCGTAGGACACTTGCCTTAGCGTTGCTGTGCCCTATGTTTCCGACAGCGACCAACGGGAGATGTCCATCCGCAGTCGGCGTTCCGACCGCCGTGACTGGTGTCACATGAAAAAAAGAGCAAAAATAACGGTAGTGGGCGCAGGGAACGTCGGCGGGGCGACAGCGCAGCGGCTTGTGGAAAAAGAGCTGGCCGACGTGGTTCTGGTTGATGTTGAGTCCGGCATGCCTTCGGGCAAGGCCTTAGACCTTGCCGAAGCGGCTCCCATGGGTGGTTACGATTGCCGCCTTCTTGGAACAGACCGTTACGAAGAAACAGCCAACTCCGATATCGTGATCATCACCTCCGGCATGCCCAGAAAGCCGGGTATGAGCCGGGACGACTTGCTTCGCGCGAATGTTGATATTGTTAAAAAGGTCACGGAGTCCGTTGCAAAACATTCCTCGGAGGCCTGCCTCATTGTTGTTTCCAATCCGTTAGACGCCATGACCTATGTAGCCTATCGTGTGAGTGGGTTTCCGCGTGAGCGGGTCATGGGAATGGCTGGGGTGCTCGACTCGGCACGATTTTGTGCCTTTCTGTCCATGGAACTGGATGTATCGGTGGAATCCATTTCGGCACAGGTATTGGGCAGCCACGGCGACAGCATGGTGCCGTTGTTGCGTTATACCACCGTTGCCGGGATTCCGGTTACGGAGCTGCTACCTCCCGCACGATTACAGGCATTAATCGAGAGAACCCGTACCGGTGGAGGCGAGATTGTTGGGCTGCTTAAAACCGGTTCGGCCTACTATGCCCCTTCGGCGGCCATTGTGGAAATGGCGGAGGCGATTGTCAGAAACAAAAAGAAGATTCTTCCTTGTACGGTGCTGTGTCAGGGGGAGTACAAGATCAACAACCTTTTTACGGGCGTTCCGGTAAAACTGGGAAGTTGCGGGGTTGAGGCCATTGTCTCCTTGAAATTAAATGAGGAAGAAACCGCCGCGCTTGCCCAATCTGTTGATGCGATACGTGCGATGCATCAGGCCGTGGATCAAATCCTGTAAGCTCAGAATTCAGAATTAAGAATTGCGAATTAAGAATTAAGGGAAAAATTAGAATAAACAGAGGTGCAGAGTTATTTTCGTTTCTTGATTCTTGATTCGTAATTCTTTATTCTGAACCACTATGACACGGGTTGTTTTGATTGGGGCCGGTCGGGGCGGGTCCGCCTTGATTGAGATCCTACACAAAGATCCACTGGTAAAGATTATCGGCATTGCCGATATCAACCCGAATGCCCCCGCGCTGGATATTGCCCGACGCCTTAAAATCCCCACTGCGACCGATTATCGCACTCTTCTCAGCGAAAAGGTTGACCTCATTATTGATGTCACCGGCAAGCCTGCAGTTCATGCCGACCTGGTAGCCAATCCCTATCAGATCGAGGTGATGGGGATGCTCTCGGCCATGTTCGTGTGGCAACTCATTCAAGAGCGAATTAAAAGTACGGCCATGACCGAGGTGATTCGCGCCAAATACTCTCTTGAAAATTTTATCTGGAAGAATCAAAAGATGAAGGAGATTTTCCATCTTTTGCCCAAGATTGCCAAGACGCACTCGACTGTCCTTATTGAAGGGGAGTCGGGAACTGGTAAAGAACTGATTGCCAATGCCGTTCATCAGTTGAGTTTGCGGGAGGACAAGCCTTTTATCCGGGTCAATTGCGGCGCCCTGGCAGAAGGGGTGCTGGAGTCCGAGTTGTTTGGACATATCAAGGGCGCGTTTACAGGAGCCATTGCCCATAAGCTGGGCCGGTTTGAACTGGCCGATGGCGGCACCATTTTCTTAGATGAAATCGGCGACATCTCTCCGACCACCCAGGTCAAGCTCCTGCGCGTGATACAGGAAGGGGAGTTTGAACGGGTGGGGGAATCGCGCAGAATCAAGGTGGATGTCCGAATTATCGCGGCCACCAACAAAGACCTGAAGAAAGCGGTGGAGCAGAACGAGTTTCGGCAAGACCTGTACTATCGCCTGCGTGTGGTGCCGATCCATCTTCCCCCGCTTCGGGAGCGAAAGGATGACATCCCCCCCCTTGTGAACCATTTTATTCAATTATTTAATAAGGAGATGGGGCGCAAGGTGGAGCAAGTCTCTCTTGACGCCATCAAGATATTGACCGAGTACGACTATCCCGGCAACGTTCGAGAGCTGGAAAACATTATCGAACATGCCATGGTTTTTTGTACCGGCAATACACTGGATGCCTCTCATTTTCAAAAGGAAATCTATCGCAGTGCCGACATCGAGGTGATGACCAAAGAAGCCAAACCGCTCGATGCAATGGAACGCGAAGTGATCCTCAAGGTTTTGGAGGAAACCCACTGGAGCTATACCAAGACCTCCTCCAAATTGGGTATAAGCCGCACCACCCTCTGGCGCAAGGTAAAAAACTACGGTCTCTCACAAAAAAACGTTTCATAAAGAAACGAGTTGCATTATGAAACATATAGATATAAAAGCTTGTTTTATAATGTAAATATATTTAATATGACCCATACATACATTTCATATGTTTTAAAGTGAAACATTCTATTTAACGCTATTTTTATATAAATTATTGAAAATAAACAATAATTAACTTTGGCATTACACTTGCTAAATATATGGCGTGTGTTTGTTTTTCAATTAAGGAGGTTCAAATGAAATGTCCAAGGTGTGGTGGTGGGATGGTGTCAGATTTCTTTCAGGATCTGCTGGATGACACGGGGGCCCTTTGTTTTACGGGGCTTCGGTGTATTCCATGCGGAGAGGTATTAGATCCGGTGATCCTGGCGAACCGGCAGTCACGTCCCCGTCATCAAGCAAGAAACAGAAATCTAATCAGCGCTGGCCGCTAAGGCCCCAATCAGTTAATGTCTCGATTGCGGTCGGAACACCGACTGCGGTCGGAACGCCGACTGCGGAGAGGCGGAGAACTTGCTGCTTCCGTAGTCGGCTCTCCACTGTTGTTATGCTCGCGGTTTCTTTCCAACCGCTTCTTCTCATAAACAGCCTTGCTAAAGACAGGTAGTTGGCTCCCTCACTGTCCACGTGTTACTATACCGGATGGGGTCGATAGAATAAGAGCCATACTAAGGAGATACGACCCGCATGATGAAGACATCTGCAAATATACTGCGATCTACAGTTAGCGTTTCGACCAATCAATGTGACGCGGATTGTAAGGGTAATAGCCTACCTCCCCTGCTTGGGGGAGAGCAAGAAATGAGTTCACAACAGCGTATCCTAACCCAATGTGACCTGCCGCTTGATGCCCTTCTTTCTGTTACACCCATTTCCTATCAGGACTATATCAAACAGGGCGGTTATCAGGGGTTTGAAAAGGCAATTCATACATTAAAGTCTACTGGTGTTCATGCAATAGTTGAACAGTCGGGTCTGCGTGGGCGTGGTGGGGCCGGATTTCCTACCGCAAAGAAATGGTCTTTTGTTCTATCACAAAAGAGTGAGATACGCTATCTCTGTTGCAATGGCGCGGAGGATGAGCCGGGCACGTTTAAAGACCGGTATCTTTTGCGATCCAACCCCCATCAACTGGTTGAAGGCGCTGCCCTGGCTGCATTTGCCATTGGGGCCAAAGAAGGCTATCTCTATATTAATGGCGGGTTTACAGAAGAAATCCAATTTCTGGAAAAGGCGCTCGACGAGGCCCGCGCGCATGGCTATTTGGGCCGCCCTCTAAACGGCTCGAAAACCGGCATTGATCTTTATATCGCCAAAAGCCCGGGGACTTATATCGCGGGTGAAGAGACCGCGCTGCTCTCGGTCATTGAAGGGGGCTTGGCAAAACCCAAACAAAAGCCCCCGTATTATCCCGCCATTCATGGTCTTTACGGAAAGCCGACGGTTGTGAATAACCTGGAAACAATCTGTAATCTTCCTCACATTGTAAGGAATGGGGCCGACTGGTATAAAAGGATTGGCGCCGGATCGGGGACGATGATCTTTTCGCTAACCGGCGATATCCATAACGAGGGGCTTTACGAGCTTCCTATAGGTACATCTTTAAGCCAACTCATTGAAACCGGTTCCCCACAGGCCAAGGTCAAGGCGGTTTTTCCAGGGGGGCCATCCAATGCAATTCTGCCGGGAGATCAAATCAATCTACCGCTTGATTTTGATTCTTTAAAGGCCGCAGGATCGGCGTTGGGAACGGGCGCGGTGATTGTCTTCTCCGAAAAGAGTTGCATGGTCAAAGCGGCAATCACCTATACCGGCTTTTTTGCGAGGGAGAGTTGCGGTCAGTGTCCTCCCTGCTATTTAGGCCTTGAAAATCTCACAAAAATCCTTCAGAAGATTGATGCCGGTAAGGGGGAGGTAGACGATATCAAACAGATCGAGCAACTTTGCGGCATGATTAAGGGACGGGGCTATTGCTATCTTTTGACCGGCGCCGTTCTGGCGTTGGAGTCGATTCTCCGTTATTTCCGGGAAGAGTTCGTAACGCATATTCAAGAACAAAAGTGTCCCTTCTAATACAAACGCATTAAATTATGTTTCATTCGTCGTAGGGGCGGCCTTATGTGGCCGCCTAGGGCAGGCACATAGGCCTGCCTCTACCAAACCAATGAATAATTGTTTCTGCGTTTGTATTAGTTATTTGGAATGGCTGGGCTGTTTGTCTGATGAGCTAATGACAGGTGCGACCTGGATAGGAAATAAGTTAGATTGGGTCGATTCTGTATAAGCCGCCTCTTCTGGGAATCTCAGCATTTTAACTGTTATGGAGGAAACAGTCATGAACGTAAAGAAAGGGGATATTCCGTCGCGAGATAAAAGAGCAATCTTGTTTTTCAAAAAGCTATTGGGTCTTATCATCATCGTATTGGTCATAAGCGGTTGCGGAACGGGTGGAGGATCAGCCCCGACACAAGGTGGTGTTGGGACAATACCAACACCACCAACGCAGCAGCCACCACCTCCCTCTCTGGGCCAAGTCCTCACCACCGTGGACAGCGGGGGAGATGTCGGGTATTACACCTCGATTGCGATTGGTGTGGATGGCTTCCCGGTGGTCAGCTATTGGGACTCTACGAACAACGACCTCAAGGTGGCCCACTGTGGAAATGCGTTGTGTACGCCGTAAGGGGAAGGACAAAAACCCATCCCCACCGAACCTCCCCTTGAAGGGGAGGGATGTAGGGGCGACCCGGTGGGTCGCCCCAAAGCGATACAACCGCCATAATAACCATTGCACAATGCCATTGGCAATCCCCTGTACGTGGAACGGGCGGGGGCCGGGTTACCCTGGAAACGTTGGGTGCCCAAAAGGCGATGTCTAATGGCATCATCACCAGGGCGACCCACCGGGTCGCCCCTACGGGATTGAACGATGGAAATGACCGATAAACATCATCCCCGTTCCATACGTCTTGCGGGTTATGATTATGCACAAGCCGGGGCCTATTTTGTAACCCTTTGCAGGCACGATAGAGAATGTCTGTTCGGAGAGGTTGCCGAGCGACGAATTCGCCTTCAATGATTGACCACTGAAAGCTCATCAACGACCGCTTTTTCAACAAAGCTATTTATTGATAAATTCAGTTTCTTGGCTGCCACAGCTATTTCTTTATGTAACTCCGGAGAGAGTCGTAAGTTAAATTTCCCGGAATAGGGCTTTTCGGGTGAAACCTTTTCTTCCTCACACCACGCAAGGTATTCGTCAATTGATTCTCGAAATGCCCGTTCAATCTCTGTGACGGATTTTCCTTGAAAAGTGATGACGTCCCTTGTGTTAATGACGTCACCATGAAAAAGATGCGCATCTGCATCAAACTGTACGACCCCAACGTATCCCTTGTATTCCATCATCGTTTTGCTCCTGCATTTTGTAAAAATCTTTTGACCGATTCCACTGCGCCCCTGTCGGTATATGGACTGGGATGTGGGCGGTGAAACACAGCCCGGACGCTATTGAGCTTTACTCGTAACCGCGATCCCGATCCCTCTGAAAGTTCACATCCTAATGCTTCAAAAAGCTTTTCAATGTCGCTCCACGGAATATTTGAGGGCGTAGGTTTTTTAAAGACAGCCTCAAAAACTTTTTCTTGTTTACTGTTCACTGTAGTAATGGTACTTATTATTAGTACCATTGTCAAATGTTTTTACGCTTCAGACAAGAGATAGACATTTCATATCCGATTGCTTTATTGTTGCGCCGATCATATTGGCTTCAATAGAATTGGTACAGATTAAATATAAGAAAGGAAAATGGATGAATAGGGCATATAGTAGATTGTGGATTCTGGTTCTTACGGTCTTTCTTTGGGGCGGTTTGTGGCAGGGGCGTGCATTGAGTCAGCCTGATGAACTCCCCTGCGATTTTGAGGTGGAAATTGCAGAGCCGGATTTTTGTGTCATCCGCGGCATGGTTTATGACATTGATGTCGCCCTCATACCGATAGAGGGGGCCTGTACGGGATCGGTAGCGCTGCATGTCGAGGGTTTCCCCGCCGGCATGACCCAGAAGCTGGCCTCTTCTTCATTGGGATTCACCAGCCATACCTTCTCGACGACGGTCAGAATAGATACCGCGAAGATGACCTTGAAAAAAAGACAGTCCTATCCATTAACCTTTTCGGCCTCTCAGAATGGGGTGACCCGAACCACGGAGGCCATGATGACAGTAGACCTCCCCGATTTTGACTTTGCAATTCAATCCAACCCGGCCCAACTGCAAGTGACCCAGGGGGCATCCGCCATAGCCGAGGTTGAAGTCACCCTGCTGGGTGCGGCCTGTGCCGACCCTCCTGTTGTTGTGCTCTCTTTAGCCCCCCCGTCCTCTCCGCTTTCTTTAAACGTGACCCATGAATTTACCTCGGATACCCTGGTGCCGCCAGACAAGGCAAAAGTGACATTTCATGCCTCATCTGCCCCGGAACTGGGGTCATTTAACGCGACGCTGATAGGCTGTTGTACCGATGCGGGCGAAGAAAAAACCACCGAGATCAATCTGCAAATTATTCCGTCCACTCCCGTTTCTCCAGATGCACCGGTAAAGGATGGAGAAGGGGCTTTGAAAGAGGGCGCGCCCTCTTATGAAAATCTGGTGGAAGACGGCGAAAAGGTGCGCGTCGACAAGCTGGACAAGATTATGACTGATCTTAAATTGCCGGAGGCGGTTCAGGAAGAGGCCAAAAAGAATGTTGATGAGGACGCCAGCCGAGGATATCGAAAGGCATCTGAAGGAGAGGTCGATATTCTCAAGCCGTACAAATCAACGCCGCTACCGATGGATATGGTAATCGGGATGTTATCGTTTGAGCCTGCTTCTCTTACAGCAACGCCCTTTGATGAGTTAGGCCTGGAAGGGGCCTACGCGACAGGCCGGCATGTGAATGGGAAGTGGACGGCAGTGGTGCGCGTCTTCACTATGGAGGATGAGACAACGCTTACCCTATCCGAGGATCATCTTCCTACTTCGGGGGGCAGTGAGCACGTAATTGCCGAAGAGGGAGTGGAATTGCATATTAACGATTTTCCAACCACGTTGGTAGTGAAGCAAAGTGAAAGCGGCAAGGCCATATCCAGTCTATCCTGGCAGACCAAGACCCGTGCCTATACCCTGCGAACGACTGGAAACGTCAAGACGAACGGAAAGAAAGACTGGTTTTTGGGGTTAGCCCAATCCATCCCAAAGGACTAGGGCCGCCTTTCCAACTTACGAATGAAACCAATTTTCTTCCCTGTTTTATTTCTTTTCCTCTTTTTTCTTTCTCCTGTTGCATCGGGAGAAGATGTCTCCTATCGGACAATCGGTTTTCCAAACGGGTTAATGATCAAGGCCGAGGTGGCCGATACCCCGGAAGCCCGCGAGCGTGGGCTGATGTTTCGGAAGGAGTTGCCTGAAGGGGTGGGTATGCTTTTTGTTTTTTCAGACGCGGCCCCTCATCAATTCTGGACCAAAAACTGCCTGTTTCCGATGGATATGATCTGGTTGGATCGACAGAAACAAATGATTTATTTTGCCCAGAGCGTTCCCCCCTGCAAGGCCGATCCCTGCCCCCAATATGGCCCCCAACAACAAGAAGCGCTTTATGTGATTGAGACGGCAGGCGGCTTTATTAAAAAAAACAGGCTGGTTTTGGGTTCACAGGTAAAATTTTAATGGCGCCCCTACGGGCAATAGGTATGGACATCCTGATCTGTTAATTTGATTTTTAGGAGGGCGGGAATCGAGTCTGCGTATTGAAGGGGTTTTTAGAGATGCCCTCCTTTCGCTATGCCTAATCTAGCTGGTGTTTTCCTCCGACCTTGCCTTGATCTTTGCTTTGCCTTGTTCTAAAATGCCCACAGTTTGAAGTATCACCCATGAAAATTAACGAAATTTTTAAATCAATTCAGGGAGAGGGAACGGCTGCCGGTCTTCCCTGTACTTTTGTGCGCACCACTTTTTGCAACCTCCGTTGCCATTGGTGTGATACCAGTTACGCCTTCTATGACGGCGAAGAGAAATCCGTAGAGGCGATTATTACCGACGTTGACGCCCTTTCCTGCCGCCTGGTTGCTATTACCGGTGGAGAGCCACTGCTTCAAAAAGAGGTCTACCCGCTCATGGCCCAGTTGCTGGATCACGGATACCGGGTGCTGATCGAAACTTCCGGGAGTCTCCCGATCGACCTGGTTGATCCACGAGTGACAATCATCCTCGATTTAAAATGTCCGGGGAGCGGCATGAGCCGTACCATTGTGTGGGAAAATCTGGCCAAGCTCAAGCCAACCGATGAGGTCAAATTTGTCATTGCCGATCGAAACGATTTTGAATGGGCCACAACGGTCTTAAAACAGAACCCGACATTAAACGATAAAACAATTCTTTTCTCACCGGTTTTTGACAAGGTAGAACCGGCTCAACTTGCGGAGTGGATATTAAAGGAGAACCTTCCCGTGCGTTTGAATATGCAGCTACATAAATTGATCTGGGCCCCCGAAACAAGAGGGGTTTGACCCGCCGACGGGCGGGGGCGAACGGAGTCCTCCCGTTGGTCGGCCTGGAGGTATGGATATGGTTACACAGAATAGATGGCCTGTATATGAAGGGTCTCATCATTAAGACAACACGACGCCGTGATTCCGGCAATGTTTAAGCCGGAATCCAGAGCTGTCGGAGCCAAAGCGTTCGACACTGCACGCAATGGCGTAACCCCTGGATTCCGGCTAGAAGCACGCCGGAATGACACTATTAAATGTAAAGAAATGTTAGAAACGCTACGATGCTAAGCAAACAATGGAAATCAAAGTTAAATCCCAATCCTTATTAAAAGGCATCGGCCCTGGCGCTGTTTTGGTGTTAGGCCACTTCGAAGGAGATGGTCTCTCCGCCGAGGGAGTACAAGTAGATAAGGCCTGCGATGGTATCATTCGCAAGACATTAGACGCCAACCTCTTCTCCGGAAAATTTCTCACCCATACCCTGCTGCAAACCAATCATGCATCACTCCCACATATTCTTCTGCTGGGGCTAGGCCCCGCACGCGAGATCACGCCAAATAAAATACGGCAGGCGCTGGGCATTGCTGCAACAACCATCCGGGAGACAGGCCTATCCCGCTTTTTTATTGCGCCTCACGCGGTGCGGTTAGCAACACGCATCTCTATTTCAGATATTGTGCAGGCCATGGTAGAAGGGGTGCTCTTGGCCCTGTACCAATTTAATTTGTACAAAACCGATCGTAAAGAGACAAAGGAGATCAAAGAGGTTTGTCTTATTGTGCCCCCGAAAGACAAAACGGCGGGCGTGGAACGCGCGGTGTTGCAAGGGGAGCAGATTGCCAACGCGGTGAACATGGCGCGTGATTTATGCACGCTTCCCGCCAACGTACTAACGCCAACCCGATTGGTCGAAGAGGCCAACCGGTTGGCGGATGCCCACCCGGCCATTCGTGTTTCTGTCCTGGAACGGGCCGAGGCGCAACAATTGGGCATGGGGGCCTTCGTCGGGGTGGCACAAGGCTCCAACGAGCCACCTAAATTTATCGTCATTGATTATCAAGGGGCCCGCGGAAAACCTGTCGCGCTGGTTGGAAAATCGGTAACGTTTGATACCGGCGGCATTTCGATCAAACCATCGGAAAACATGGAGCAGATGAAGTACGATATGTCAGGCGGGGCCGCAGTGCTCGGGGCCATGAAGGTAGCGGCCCAAATGCAATTACCATTGCATATTGTTGGCATTCTTCCCGCGACCGACAACATGCCCAGCGGACACGCCATTCATCCAGGAGACATCGTTACCACGTTGTCGGGTAAAACGGTGGAGGTAATTAATACCGATGCGGAGGGTCGGCTCTGCCTGGCCGATGCCATTACCTATGCCCTGCGCTATAAACCGCATACCATCATTGATCTGGCGACGCTGACGGGGGCCTGTACGGTTGCGTTGGGTCATCAGGCCATGGCCCTTTTTAGCAATGATCCCAAGTTGGAGGGAGAAATTCAAAAGGCGTCCGAGGCAACGGGAGAGCGGGTCTGGCCGCTTCCCCTCTGGGACGAATATTTCGATCAGATCAAAAGCGACGTGGCCGATCTGAAGAACACCGGCGGCCGACCCGCCGGATCGATTACGGCGGCCCTTTTCCTCAAGCAATTTGCAAAAGATGTTGCCTGGGCGCACCTTGATATTGCCGGTGTGGCCTGGAACAGCGGTAAGCCTCAACCCTACAACCCGAAGGGATCCACAGGGGCGGGGGTTCGGCTACTGGTTCGTTATCTCATGAATTTGGTGAAGCCATGACACTTGCACAAAAAATCGGACAACTCCTGATGATCGGGATGGATGGGGGAACTCCCTCTAAAAAAGTCACCGATCTGATTAGCAAAAACAATATAGGCGGGGTGATTCTTTTCTCACGGAATATTAAGGAGCCGCTTCAATGTGCACGGTTAACTGCGGGGTTGAAGGCTGCAGCCAAAGAGGCCCCGTTGTTTATCGGGATTGATCAGGAGGGCGGGCGGGTCTCGCGCCTCACCTCCGCGTTTACAACCTTTCCGTCGGCCCGTACCCTGGGACAATGCAATCATGTACCCCTCACTTATAATTGTGCCGAGGCATTGGCCCTAGAGTTAACGGCGGTCGGGATTAACATGAACTTTGCCCCGGTGTTGGATGTTGATACCAATCCCAAAAATCCGATTATTGGAGATCGTTCATTTGGCAAAAGCCCGATTCTGGTTCAGGAGCACGGGCTGGCCATGATGAGCGGCCTGCAGGATAATAAGATTATTGCCTGTGGTAAGCATTTCCCCGGACATGGCGATACGGTAACCGATTCCCACAAAACCCTTCCGGTGGTGGATTACTCCGTAGATGAGCTTACTCATCGCGAGCTAAAGCCGTTTATTCATACGGTGCAGAACCGGCTTGCTGCCATCATGACGGCCCATGTGCTTTATCCGCA
>SBBA01000251.1 GCA_005239925.1 Candidatus Troglogloeales bacterium
CACCCAGAGCCTCCGGCGTGCGACGAACGCCATATTTATCTGAAGATCGAACGAATCGCGGACTACAGCACGGTGATGCCGCAGGACAAGGTGGTTCCACCGGTAAAGTATGGCCGCGACTGCATGCGCGGCGATGGTCATGAGAATGCACTGATTCCGCAGACGGAAATTGATGCTCGTTCCCTGACAGCGGTCGTTTATCGCGAATACCTCGATTCCGGTTATCTGATTCCCAAGCCGGGCAAGCTGATCGCCGCCGACATTAACGAGCCGATCTACACGCGTCGGGTTCCAGGTACCGTTATTTACACGCGACCCTGCCAGCGACTTATCATCCACGTATGGAATACCGATGACGTGTCCCACTCGCTGCATGTGCACGGTCTACGCTATGGGATCGATTCCGACGGCTCCTGGCCGTTTGGCACCGAGGCCGCCCATCATGGCGGCCGTTCAGATGCCATCTGTCCTGGGGAGACCTGGACCTATACCTTCGATGTTCCGGATAACGCGCTGGGGGCCTGGCCCTTCCATGACCATACCTATCATCATGACATGAAGATTGACCAGGGCCTGTTTGGCGGCATTATCGTTCTGGGGCCATGCGACCGACCCCCTCGGCGATTTCACTTTCCCTGGGAATTAGTGCGCGATATTTATCTCGACATAGAACGGGTCGAACGTCTTCCTATATTTGGAGAGAAAGGGGCGCCCGAACAACTTGATTTTGATGAAGAAACGATTGTGCAATTGGCGCCGCATATCCACGTGCGGCGGCTGAAGGACGAAGCCCGGCAGTTGCTGCGTCGGCACCTCGACTATCTTGAGGAATTCACAATGAAGGAACTGGCGCTGCCCAGACCTTGCCCCAACACCGATCACGTGCCGGTCTTTTTCCACGTTATGTCGAACCCTGAGGAATCGCCCGTATTCGATACGGACGCTATAGAAGAGTTGGGTGGCGAAACCGAACTCACCTTTAATACACCAGGAGACTACCCCTACTTCTGCCGCTTCCATCCGGAGATGACGGGCACGGTTCATGTCATAGCGGGTGGCCCGGACCCGGCGATGGTGACAATTGCTCCGGGGCCGCCCATGGCCTTCACACCAAGCACGGTCACAGTCGGCGTTGGAGGAAAGGTCAAGTGGGTCAATAATACGAACGCGCACCACACGGTCACATCGGTGCAAGGCGCTTCCATGACGACCCATTGTATCAATGGCCGAGGTTTCGTGGGGAACTCGCCGACCATTGTCGGCCAGAGCGGCCAGCGGATACGCTGGTACGTGTTCAACCTTGATACCAGCACCACATGGCATAATTTTCATCCCCATGCGATGCGCTGGAAATTCGGTGGCGAGTATCTGGATATTCGCAGCATGGGGCCAGCCGAATCGTTTGTTGTCGAAAGTGAAATCCCCCCCGTGTTGTTACTAACGGATCATGAAGCAAAGGCGCAACACCCAGAACACCGCCCTCGGGAAGCCAAGCTGTATCATCTGAAAGGTGACTTCATGTTTCATTGTCATGTGCACCATCATATGATGAACGGGATGGTCGGCCTGGTACGTGCCCGGCAAGACGTGTGGTTAACAGATGAAATGGTACACGACATAAAACATCGCACAGGATTGCCCTTAGACGATGGATTAAACTCCTGCCCTGATGTGGACCCACATCCCTGTCACACCCACGGCCCGGGGCGCTGGGAAGAGATTGCTGGCCTGCCGGAGGTGACGTTTATGCACTCGGTGCTGCTTCCCAACACCCAGCGGGTGCTTTACTGGGGGTACACACGCGCGGATCAGTCGCGTGTGTGGGATTACACCACGCCTGCGGGTAGCTACATATTGCCTGCCAATCAGCCGGCAAGCCTGCCTGGATTGAACATAAACACCTCGGACCTGTGGTCATCCGAACATGCGATTCTCGACACCGCTGCGGGCACTGCGTTAGTTCACGGCGGCTTCACACCAAACAAGTCGTTTGTATTTGACGCGCCGTCGCTGACCTGGTCGCAGGTGGGGGATACCGCTGAAAATCGTTTTTATGCAACGACCTTGATATTGGGGGACGGTCGGGCGATCACCCTGTACGGGAATAGCCAGGCCATTGAAGTTTATACGCATGGCGTCGGCTGGGGGGCGCCGATCGCGATGCCTGCTGGGATGACCCATCACCAGTATTACCCATGGACCTATCTGCTGCCCGACGGCAAGCTGTTTATTGCCGGTCCGCATGACCCGACGAACCGGTTTGACCTTGCGGCGTTACCCGCAATCGAATCGTTCACAACGATTCATGGCAATCGCAGCACGGGCGGCGAAAAAGGTACGTCGGTGTTGCTAGTGCTCCGCCCACCCGACTATAAGCCGATTGTATATATTATTGGCGGCAACACGCCAGCCACGCGGAATACGGCCGAGAGGATTGATCTCTCTGCGGCTGCCCCCGCATGGACTGCGTTGCCTAATCTTAACGTGCCGCGTGATGAACAGTTTACCGCAACATTATTACCGGATGGACGGGTGTTTATTGCCGGAGGTGTTATCGGCGGCGCCGATGGTGGCGTATGCGAGATATTCGATCCCGCTAACCCGGCTGCCGGTTGGGTGAGCGGCCCCGCGATGAAATACCCACGTGCCTACCACTCGTCATTTATCCTGCTTGCCGATGGCAGTATCCTTGGTGGGGGTGACCCTTCGGGCGATAGTACACCGCACGAACGTTTCTTCCCCGATTACATTGACATGATGAGGCCGGTCATTGCCGGTGCCCCGGCAACAATTCATTATGGCGGGAGTTTTACAATCAACACGCCTAATGCAGCCGATATCTCGGAGGTGGTGCTGTTGCGCGCCGGTGCGGTGACGCATGGCTTCAATATGTCACAGCGCGGTATCGAACTGGTTATTACCGGATTTGGCGCCGGGACGCTTACAGTGGAGGAACCGCCGCAAGCCAATCTTGCCCCTCCCGGCTGGTACCTGATGTTTATTTTGGATGCTAGCCGCGTCCCGTCAATCGGACGCTGGGTACGGGTTACATTATAACCCATTGCTGCAAGGGCGATAGTAACCTGGTAACGTCATACAGCGGGCAGTGCGTTTACTGCCCGCTGTATGACGAAGGCGCATTTGCGAAGTGTCCCTTTATCCCTTACTAATGATTCCCATGTCTTTCAGAATGTTGGAGTCAATGGTAAAGCCCAAATAATACTGTTCCCCCTCCCCTTGCTGACTCCCCGGTATTAAGGCCAGGCCAAAATTAAATAACGCCGATCGGTTCAGTTCGAAAGAGATACCGGTCAATACATAGTTTTTTTCCTCAACGAAGGTGGACGTTTTCTCCGTATAGCCAACCGTTAGATCGAATCTTTCTCTGATACTTCCCCTCTTATCAAAGTAACTCTTGGGGAATAAAAAGATGCGAAGGAGGGGGCTTGTAACCAGATCCCTTGTCTTATACAACCAAATCGCGCCAACACCTATAGATAGATATTGGCGATGTCGGGCGAACTTCGATACGATTATATCGTCAAACCCGGCGGCCTTTAACCGAACCAGTTCAACAGTATTAAGCCCTCCTTTGCGAGTCGTTGCCCCACTGGATATTTTCTTATCAAACTCATTAAGAATAAATGGGTCGGAATAGCCGTTACGTTTTAGTGTAATCATATCCAAAATGACCTTATCACTAAAAATCTGAAACCTCGTATTGATTTTGTCGGTCTGTTTTGGGCCATGACCGGTTGAAACCTGAATGGATACGGTCGTTCCTCCCGGTATCTCATCGATCAAGGCAAAGACAGGAACCCGAACCACGATCTTGTCTGTCAGCCAATCCGTAATCTCCCCGTTCTTACTCTGCCCCTGAGTCTTATCCGCAACCTCAAAGCGAACGGATGACTCGGCTGTCCTTGTTCCAAAACCGCTTCCTGTAATCGTTATTTCATCTCCTTCCACAATAGTGGTTGCTGCATCAACGACCTTATTGTTGATTGCCAAAATGACAGGAATATTGGCGCCGATATCATCATCTGCGATCGCCAGGGCATGTGCGAAAAACAGAACATAGGTGAATGCGGTCAACACAACGCTTCGTCTTACAAACTTCATATGAACACCTCCTTTTTTATATTATTTTTAAAGGCCGGGGTCACTTGATCCCCACAGCCATTCCCTCCCCCGTGGGGATCATGGTACACACCGAAAAATAAGACGGATTGGTTAATATATCAATTGCCTCCTGCATCGCCCGAATGGCGGGCGCATCTTCAGGCTCTTTATCAGGGTTTAAATGCACCTTTCCAAAAAGATAGGCGTTATCCGCGGCAACAATGCCGCCAACTCGCAAATGGCGCGCCGCCCAGCGGAAATAGTGGGGATAGCTGATCTTGTCCGCGTCAATAAAGCAAAAATCAAACGGGCCAAACGGCTCAATCGTCTTCAACGTCTCATTGGCATCCCCAACGACAATAGAAACCTTCTCTGCAATGCCCACTTGTTGAAACGAGGATAAGGCGAGTTCGGCATAGTCCGGATCAGCCTCGAATGTGTACAGCCTTCCCCCTTCGGCAAGGGCATCAGCAATCCAGCACGCGGAATAGCCGCCTAGCGTGCCAATCTCCACCGCCTTTTGGGCGTTACAACTTAGAAATTGAAGGAGCTTTCCTTCCATAGGCCTGATTTGAATGGGGGGCAGCCCTGCGGCCCACATCCGATCCAGAATCGTCCGATGGCGTTGGGTTTCGGGGGCCATCCGCCCTTGGATATAAGAAAGCAGCGGCGGCGTTTGGTAATCGTTTCGATTGTCAGTATGTTTTTGCAAGGGGGTTAAAAAAGGGAGAGCCTTACCACATGATGTGGGTCTGGTTGTTGGCCGGCGAAGGCGCCAATCTCTTCCACATAATAGGCGTAAGAGAGATGAATGATCCACAAATTAATCGTAGTGCCAAAAGAAGGGTATCCCTGGTAAAGGCCGGTCCTAAACGTAAAAATGTAGGGGAATTGATATTCCGCGCCCATATGAAGCCGTTTGCCAAAATCGTTATCCTTGCCGATATTGCGAGTGAGGTCAACCATATCAGCCGCCAGAATCAGCCCCCCCTGCTTTAAAGAAACACCCAGGTTAGCCTGAAAAGGGAGCTTGCCCGCCTCACCCAGATCGCCCCCGATAATGTTTTGAAGCGAAAGGCCAACCGACGGCTTGAAGGCAATGGACTTAAAATAGCGTGACTTGAGCAGGCCCTCCATGGGATAGAGAAACCCTACGTCCATGGCAACGCCGGTTCCTTCTTTTAAATCTTTACTGGCATCTATCTTTTCCACGATCAGCTCTCGTATCGTGTACTCTCTATTGTAGGTGTATCGTCTAACCCCCTTGAATGTTACCCCGGCGTTAAGCGGATACGCCCTCACCGTTATGGGCCGGGCGTACGAGAGCAGCAGGGCCACATCGCCGGTTGCTGCAACATCAATGACGCTGCTGCTGAGTGGATTATGAATGGCACCCTGAACGGTGGTCTGGGCCAACAGGCCGATCGCAGAGCGTTGAAAAATAAGGTTGGGGAAGAGAGACGTTTTAAGATAAAACCGTTCACCGAGCCATTTATTGACGAAATTGGTCGTGTGGGTTAATTCTTCTGCTTCGTTATTGGATTGTTTTGATAAGTCTATGCCATCCTGGACGATATCGATCAAGTTGGTCCCGACTTCCATGGTGGGAAGGGTTATTTCAAATGTGCTCTTTTCCCCATGATTGAGAAGTCCAGCGGGATTGTAGAACATCCCGTTTTCCCCATTGGCGACGGCAGTGAATGCCCCTCCCATACCCAGAGGGCGTATCCCCTCATAGAAGAGAGGGGTAGACTCCGCCTTCACAACGGCAGGCCAGCCAACGATTGCCAAAAAGAAGGCAGCTAGGAAGATTTTGATCCCGTTCATTCTCTATGTGCAGGTATATTTTTGAGTCGTCGGATGATAGGTACAGCTTTCTGCCTTTACGGCATTCGGATCGGTGATAATTTTTTGGGCAACAAGATAATTGAGAACCTCGTCTTTTTCCAATGTGCCGTTCTTGTTGCCAGTATTGTCTGCAGAGCAAAACATGTTATAGGTGGTCTGAGACACCTCTTCCGTCTGATTCTGATTACAACTGGTTGCTGTTTGTCCGGTGGCTGCGGCAATGGATTGTTGGGCAGAAAGGAGTGAGTTGCCGATTGATAACAGATCATCCACTGTAAATTGACAGGTATCCGTCTGTGCGGTCAACGATGCCTGCGTACAATCGATGGCACCATTAATGGTGTTGAATACATCGACAACGGTTAAGGTTGCATCGGCCAGGTTAACAATGGTTAGGATATAGCCCGCATCCTTATCGTTATTAGTGAAAATTATCCTCTTTGTCGGGCCAGTTCCTTCAGATGCTGAGGTGCAGGGCCATTTGGCATCGCCGTCAGGCACAATATCCCCTAATAAGTCCTTACTATGACAGACGCTGGCCTTCCAAAGGGCAGTATCCGGTATGATGGCGGTTTGCTCGGTAATTTTTTTAAAGACCGTGGCCTCTGTTCCCTGTTTGTCTTTTGAGAATTCAGCTGCGACATTGAGAAATCCCTGGACTGAAAAACCGGCCTGGCAGAGATAGGCTGCAGAAAGATCCAATCGGAGTTTCATATTATTGGGGTCTTCCTTGTGAAGGCTATCAAAGAGGAGAACGGCCTTCGTACACTCTCCCTTATCGAGGGCACGCTGGGCCTCTTCCTGGCGGGATTGGGTAGAATTCTTATTGCCTAATCCTTCTAAAAGAGAATCCCCGCATCCAGTGAGAAGAGTCAGCACAAGAAAGAAAAAGACTTTTGCAAGAGGCAACATTTTCTCGCCTTTCACGTTACTGCTTTTGTCACTCGGAAGGAGCGACAAAAATGACGGAGTCAAGATGCTACATCTGATGCCGTCATTCCTCAGTCGGCGTTCCGACCGGCAATTTTTAAATTGGAATCCAGTGATTTTTAGATTCTGCTGGATTCCCGATAGAAGCATTCGGGAATGACGCCGTTTTTTAAAATAATACAACTTTATTGATGCAAGCCTATATACCAGTATAACACACCACCACTATAGACTCTCATTCTTCGTGATGGGCACCTTGATGGAAATACGGGTTCCATGGTGGGGTTCTGATTCCAGAAAAAATACCCCACCGACCAGTTCGACACGGGCCCTCATTGCTGAAATTCCCATCCCTTTTCGCTTGTTCTGAAGGGCGCTAAAATACTTTTTGGCGTCAAATCCCTTTCCATCATCGGTAATGGAAAGTTGCCAGTAGGCCTCTTTATTATCAATCGAGAGGGACACCGATTTCGCAGCGGCATGTTGACTCACGTTAGAGAACGCCTCCTGGACGATTCGGTAAAGCATCAACTCGACATTGGGTGCCCCCCGTTTAAGGGAAGAGGGCGCGTTGAGTTTTACCGCAATCCCAGTCTGTTTTGAAAAACGCTGTGTGTACTCCTGTAAGGCGGAAAGCAGCCCCTGCTTTTCCAGGCGATCCAGGCCCAAGTCCGATAGAACCGTTTTCAGTGTACCCGCCGCGTTATCCAGGATGGCACCACTCTCTTCCAGATATTTCCACACAGGATTATCCGGCAATAGCGCCGTGGAGAGGATGGCTTTAGCTTCCTGAATCCCTCTTTTGGCCTTGTCCAGTGTCTCGCCTACTCCCTGTGTTAGTTCGGCCACCGTTTTACGTCGCTCATCCTCATGGAGACGAAGCGCGGCAATCGAAAGCGTTTCTTGGCGTTCCCTTTGTCGCAAGGCCTCCTGATATTGGATTGCCGTATCAACGGAAAGGGCAAAAGGACGCGACAGATCAACGACCGTCTGAACCTCTTCGGATGTAAATCTTCTAAAATAGGCGGTTTCATCCACCAGCAGCACCCCGATGATCCGATTTTTCACGACCAGCGGTACCGAGAAAAGAGATCGGGACCGGAACCAATCAATCCACTTGCTTCCCACACGCGAATCGGACGGGGCATGATCAACTACCAAGGGACGATTTTGCTTGATCGTCAAGGGGCAGAGGGTATTGTCCTCCATCCGGATTTCCACCTCCAGGATAGATGGCGGTGGTGGAGAGGACGAGGCCAACCCTTTTATCAGGCTTTTCTTTTCATCGTATAAAAGAAGGTAGGCATTGCTGGCCCGAACGATGTCTTTAATCTCGTTTAACAGGGTCGTGATATCCGAGACCCCGTTGGTAATCGCCAATCCAAAACGCTGCGCCAGGGTTAACGTTTCTATTTTGGTGGAAACGGTGTTCCACTCCATGACGGCATTTAAGGTGGCACCTATCTTCTCTCCGGCAAACTCCACCAGTTTCAATTCCTTGGGAGAAAAGGCGTGGGTGCGATGAAAGAGACATAGGAATCCCCATGTCTCCTCGGCCAAACGAACGGGAACAGTGATCAGCGATTTATATTTGTTCTCCCCGCACAATTTTTTCTTCATGGGGGATTTCCAATTATCAAAAGACAATAACAGGGCCTGTCCCCGGTCAATCGCCTTACCCCAGGCCATATCGGCCTTGATGCCGGATCGTTCGATCCGCTTGACCATCTCCGGGGATACCCCTGTGGACGCAACGGGGAAAAGGCGTTCATGTCGTTTATCCCACCGCAGGAGGTAGCCGATATCGGCCTCCATAAAGAGGGCAATTTTTCTTAAGACCTCTTTGGAAAAATCTTCCTGCTGAAAAACGGAGATCAGCGCGGAAAGAAGGGCCTCCAGGAGATTGGCTTTGATGCGGTCTCCCGTTTGCTGCAAAGCAACGCCACCCCCGTTGGTAGGGGGAACCTGAGGCGCATCATTGGGTGTAACATTGCTCACGCGAGCGGGACTGGTTTGTGTTGGAGGCGATACCGGCGCTACTTGCGGCGGCCTCTGTGGCACAGATGCTAATGTTGATGGCGCAAGTGAGGCAGACATTGGGGTTATGGACACAGGTGTCTCAGACACAGGTGTCTCAGACACAGGTGTCTCAGACACGGGTGTC
>SBBA01000166.1 GCA_005239925.1 Candidatus Troglogloeales bacterium
CCCTGGATTTGCTCACCCGAATCATCCGACTGGATATAGAGATTCTTTCCAACCCGTGTTAACCCATCCTGATTCGGAAAAGTAGCTATCGCTATCTGATAGAGGGTCTGAATCTTGCCGTTGGTATAGAGGCCGTTGATAAAGCCCTCGTCATCCACCGAAACATTTTGCAGCACCCCGGCCGCGAAACCATCCTGTTCACTCTCTAAAACAGCCGATAGCGTGGGGGAGCCAAATTGGGTCGCCCCACTTCTGATCTTTTCATTGGTTCCCGTAAAATCGAATGCAATCTGTTGGTCGGTAAAGGCCCCGCCTTTAAAATCAAATCCGCCCGTAGGAAAGGTGGCAGCGACAACACCAGGGAGATCGAGTTGACCGTTTGGCGTAAACGCAAGTTTCCCCGTCGCTTGCACCTCGTCAAAATTGCCATTGAGATTGTCTTTGCCACCAACGATCGCGACCCACTCCCATTCATTGGTTGCTGTCTTCTGAAAACGAACATTCACCAGGTGGGCCGAGCCTAAAGAATCATAAAATGTAATCGGGGTAGAAAAATCGGCTGAACGGCTTACCGCTGACACGCCAAAGATGTCGGCGTCAATCGCCTTTGTAACCGTTAGTTCCGTATCGGATTGAATTGATTCAATGATAAAACGCGAATCCCCAAGGGTAATCGCGTCTCCTGCAGTCAGTTCTTCGGTAAACCGTGTTCCATTGCCCATAATAGTTTTGGTGCCGGTCTGAGTGTCCACCGTGCCCGTGACAAGATTGCCTCCTTCGGCTAAAAACGTCCCCGCCTGCAACCCGGTCTTGGCCGCGGCATCAGGATCAAACCCCAAGTCAAATGCAATGGTAATTGGGCCACCATTTTCATTGACCAACTGAATAGTGGTATTCGTGGCGTTGGATGCAACCACACCGGTTCGGTCAGACACACTGTTAATCTCAACAATTAAATTCGCCACACGTTCCGCTGCATCAGCGCCAACCACTTCACCTAAGCCATGACCATTAATAATCATGGCCCCACCTACCAGAGTGTCAAAATTAGTCGGCGCCAAACCCACAACCGGCTTGGCTACTGCTGGATCATCGGCAAAAAGATTGAGTGTGAAATTGGCCTTGGTCGTGGCCCGTGGCGGAAAGGTGTGATTCGAAAGATCAATGGAGTCAATTTTGCCAACCTTTTTTTCTCCCGTGATGGGATCCACTTTAACCTCCGCCCCTTGGAGGAGGAAGCCGTCCGGATTGGTGACCAGGCCCAGCTTGTTATCATCAAAAATGCCAGCGCGGGTAAAAAGCGGAATGGCGGAGCCTTTGGGATCTTTCAACACAAAGAATCCTTCGCCTTCGATAGTGAGGTCCAAGTTCCGTGTGGTCTGCTCAATGCCGCCCTGTTCAAATATGTCCCGCACCTGATTCACCTGCGCCCCGCGACCCACCTGAAATTCAGCCATTTGTAATTTCCCCGGACCGGCCAGCCCGCCCTGAATCAACTCCTCGAACGAAATATCGTTTTCCTTAAATGCAATGGTATCGGTGTTGGCTATATTATTACTGGTCACACGCAAGGCCTCCTGAAAAACCGTTACCCCCGTTGCCCCTGTGCCTAATGTTGTTGAAACAGCCATGTTAGCCTCCTTTCCGCCGACGGGCGGATGCGAACTGCGCTCCCGCTGGTCGCGGTACGCTTCGCTTACTCAATCCATGATCTACTTATCTATGCAAAAACCTGTATGTCCCTTACCTTGAATCCATCGTCCCTTACTGCATAACCTTGACAATTTCTCCTACAGGAACCGTTGTTCCATTAACTAAAGCAAGAACCTTGCCATCTTCATAAGAAATGCCCGTTACGACCCCTTTTGTGCTAATTTCAATGGGTAAGGACCGCCCAAAGGCGTCAATTGACCCGCCTGCATAGGTATAATTGCCTGCCGGAACCTTATTTCCATCATTATCTTTCCCATCCCAGGTCACTTCGTGGGCGCCTTGACTCTGTAACCCCTTCATCGTCAGTGTTTTGACGACACGACCTTGATCATTAGCCACATGAATGACAACTTCTGCAGCGTCAGCATTTAGACGGTAGAGAATCTTCTCGGATTGCGCAGCTTCATGCGAAATGCTCCCGCCAACCCTCTGTATGGTCCGGCCGAGCAATCCCGCGGCATTCAGATTGTTCATAACGGTCGTACTCTGAACCAGGGAATCTAATTTCTTATTGGTCTCCAATGCCGACTCCAACTCTCGAAACTGGGCCAATTGGGCGACAAAATCGGTAGACTCCATAGGTTTTAAGGGGTCCTGGAATTGCAACTGGGTGGTGAGTAAGTCCAAAAATGCCTGTTTTCCTAATGCCTGAATGCCCATGGTATATCCTTTCTACAGGGCGGCCTACCGGGCCGCTCCTACGTTTTATACGTAGATACTGACGCCGTGTTCTCCAACATATTGACCGCGAACGGCCCCTCCCATCATGGCCAAGACAGGCTCTGCAGGTAAGAAGCCATCGTCATAAAAGCCAAAGGGGCCCTGCTGCTGTTCATTCGTATACTCATTAAAATTAAAATCGCCCACATTTACGGAAAACTGATCGATATTCATCCCCAGACCAGAAAGCGCTTCTTGCAGGATGTTCTGATTCTTTTCAAGGATTTCTTTGACAGAGGCGTGTTGTGTCAGAATGTCGGCGGAAACAGACCCTTTATTGACAACAATGTCTATTTTAAGCGCCCCCAATTCCATAGGCTCGAGCTGTAATGTGATGCCATCCTTCCCCTTCATTTGGAGGTGATGCAGCGACAGCTTCTGGGCGACCTGGTCTATAATCTCCTGCTCCACGATTTGGACGGGCGCCTGCAAGACCGCTGTGGGTGTGGTTGGCGTATTCATTCCTTTAACCTGAGAAGCAATGCCCGCCGCAGACACCCCTTCAGGAAGGTATTGATCGATATTGATACCCAGGTTCTGTGCCATCTTCATAATCTCGGTAAAAATCGCGCCAGTCTCGTCCATATCGATACCACTCATATTGAGACCCTTCATGATAGAGGCCAAATCAATCTTGGCTAGTTCATCCCCAGCCAGTTCTGTATTCGTCAGTTCCCCTTTCAGGGCCTGGCTGGCAATTTTTAAGGAGAAAGACTCCATTGCCTTTTTTGCCTCTTCAGCAGCCTGATCCGACTCCACCGACTGCGATGACGGAGAAGCCGCCTGATGATGGGCCACAGGGGTAACCGCCTGCTCTTCATTGTGATCTGGAGTCGCCTCATTGGGTTCGGCCTTCCTGGCCGCTTTATGCGATTCCATAAGAACATCCTTAAATGGGTCGCTTTTTTGTCCCTTTATACTTTTTATGTCGTTAAGATTGATCGGTGTTGCATCGGGACGACTATTAAGAAGAAACAGACTGGGTACCATGTTCAATTCCCCTTTAACGTAATTAAAATGACGACGCCATATTAATAAGCAAATGGCGTGCCATTAAATTAAATTACACAACTAACTGTTATTTAATGTTTTTTTGTATTGTCTATTTTTTGACGAAGGAAAGGGGGGGCAGGGTGGATCAATTTTGCCTAGTGTTCCAGGCAAGATAAGGCAAGGTTTAACTGCGAAGTAGTTTTAGGGCGTTTTTAATTTAGGAAATGCCTTTCGAGAGAAAGGTCATTATTTTAGTGTCTGAGAAAAAAAACTTTTTTTCTGTCATTGTTCGCTTCGCTACGCAATCTCATTTTTAGGATGATCAATGACTTAGAGATTGCTTCGTCGCAGAAGACGCTCCTCGCAATGACAAAAATGGGAGTTTTCTCTCGTACACTATTTAAAGGGGATAGAGAGGTGTATCCGAACAGACTCCCCACCTTGTTTATAGAGGCAAGGGGAGTCTGATGATAAGCGCAATATTTTGAAATCGCTCCACTATGGAACACCAATAACCGTCTCACAATTAACCGCTGTGTCTATGCCAAGGCTTCCATTACATAGATCAGTATGGTCACCGCCATTTAGAGTATCATTACCACCATGTCCAAATAATCGGTCGTTTCCCGCCCCGCCGTCTAGGGTATCGTTACCCAAT
Organism: Candidatus Troglogloeales bacterium; assembly: GCA_005239925.1. Lineage (GTDB taxonomy): Bacteria > Nitrospirota > Nitrospiria > SBBL01 > SBBA01 > SBBA01. The sequence continues at coordinate 4,085 of SBBA01000166.1, forward strand.
TGCCCATACAAAATATCGTTCCCGGCTTCTCCATCCAATCTATCGTCTCCAAATCCACCATACAGCCTGTCAATATCGTCTCCCCCCAGTAAGATATCAGCACCAATGTCACCATAAATGATGTCTCTTCCAATGCCACCAACAATACAGTCATTCCCGTCTTTTCCCCTAATCACGTCATTTCCAGCAAGACCTCGGATCAAGTCGTTCTGGGGCGTGCCAAACAACCTATCATTCCCTGCAGTTCCTGTAATCGTATTGGTTGTTTTCAGGAAAGGGCATTCATCCTGGGTATCCGGTATTCCATCCCCGTCAGAATCTGGTGGTAGGGAAAAGGTGGCGGTAACCAACTTAGCCGTATTCATTGTTATGGTACAGGTTCCTGTCCCTGTACAGGCATCAGACCAACCGGAGAAGATCGAACCCACCCCGGGAGCGGCAGTAAGGGTCACACTGGCACCCGAAGCAAAGTCTTTGTTACAGGCAACCCCACAGCTAATACCGGCAGGAGAAGAGGTTACTGTTCCCATGCCATTGCCGCCCTTGGTCACGGTCAGACGGTGGGGAGTCACAACCGTCACTGTCATGATATTACTCTCGGCCACGCCGGTTGAGGCAGTGATATTGCTGGTTCCCGGTGCAACACCCGTTATAAGACCCGTCTGGTCAACTGTTGCCACAGCGGGATTGCTGGATTTCCATATAAAGGTTATTCCATTGATGGGATTGCCTGCGGCATCTTTTGCCACCGCGTTAACTAAAAGAGTCCCACCAACAAAAATCTGACTTGTGACGCTTGCTGCCATCGCTTTATATAACGATGGCCCACTCATGCCACTTAAAGTGAAGGTACTGGCCGAACTCGTAGACCCCGTGGATATATCAATGCTGACTACCTGTGGCACCACCAGGATAGGCAACAAAGAGTCTGTGGTTTGCCCATTACCCAGTTGCCCAAAATCATTTTTCCCCCAGCACCTTATCGTGCCGTCCAAACGGCGAGCACAGGTGTGGGTATGCCCTCCGGTAACATACGTTGCATCCGTGAAATCGAAGACCGCTACAGGAACCGAAGAATCCGTGGTGGTGGTGCCGTCGCCCAGTCGGCCATTCCTGTTCGATCCCCAACATTTTGCCGTCCTGTCTGCCAGAAGGGCACAAGTGTGGGCGCCTCCTGCAGAAATATAAGTGGCCGTGGAAATATTAAGAACGTCCAGAGGGGTTCTACTACAGGGATCGCCTAAACAGACCTCTGGCCCCTCACTTATTCCGTTGCCCAGAACGCCACGGAAGTTCCTTCCCCAACATTTTATCGTGCCA
>SBBA01000046.1 GCA_005239925.1 Candidatus Troglogloeales bacterium
AATGCCCGATATGACGTAGGGTCATTCACCCTGATTGGACAATGGCTTCGTGCCTCGGATGGGGCCCTGGATCGTGATGGTTGGTTCGTTCAGCCCTCTGTTAAGGCGGGCATTTATGAATTTGTCTATCGCTATAACGATTTGGATGTTGGCATTACCCCTGTGGCTACCGACTCCCTGACCTGGGATCGCACGCAGCATATTATTGGTGTGGTTACGACCCTTTACAAGGGCGTCAAGCTCAAGACCGAATATGCCCTTAATGAAGAAGCAACGGGTGGGGCCGATGTCCATAACGACGAGTTTTCCACGCAACTTGAAATCGTGTGGTAATTCGCTTAACGGGCCTTTTTCTTAATAAAATTGGAAATCAGTGGCTGAAGGAACAGCTTTAGGGCACCTCTAAAAACCGTAGCGAGCGGCCCGAATGCAAGGCGCACGGAGCGCAGGAACTGCAATGTACGTGGTGTACATGAGGATTCCGAGCACCGCGCAACGCAGCAGTTGGGTCGCGCAGTAGGTTTTTAGAGGTGCCCCTTACTCAAACGCAGGATGCGAAGTGGGCCAAGTGGATGAAAAGGGCCAAGTAGACAAGAGAGACCAAGTGCAGGGCGGTGCCATTCTTATTATGGCGGGAGCCGCCCTCCTTGTCCTGCTAGCCGGTTTTTACGCCCCTCTTTCTGCCTCTGAATTCCAGTCCCAGTTTAAACTTCCCTCCTCATCAGAAGGTGGCCTGAAGGCCGTCTTGCCGCAACGCCTTTCGTATCAATATGGATATGGGAGCGAGTCGGAGTTTGGTTACAGAAAGAACGCCGATCTCAATGATCGTATTCGAGATAATCTTTCTACGATCAAGCCTCAAGCGATGGGTTATTTTGTCTATCGGCCTTCCGATTGGCTTGAAATGGAGCTGGCTCTGGCCGCGGAACGAGAATATGCCCTGGGGGAGTTGCATCAAGTCCCACTTCCTGATGGAGATACCCTATACAGACCCAGGCGGGAAGCCATTCTCTATGTGGATCAGGCCTATTTCAAAATTCAAAATGTAATTCGTCCGTTTGAGATTTCGGTGGGTCGTCAGAATTTCGAGGATGGCCGGCATTCGCTATATGACACCTCCATGGATGTGGTTACGATTTCGTTAAAGGGTAAATTTCAAACCAGCATCAGCGCAGGTCGAGAGATTATCGTGGATATGGATACCGGCCCGGACAAGCCGGATCGGATTGATACAGGCCTCTTCTATACCGATTATCGCGGGATTGAAAATGTTATATTGGCCGGTTACCTGATCATCCGTTCTGATCAGAATAGACACCCACTGGATGGGGAGGGGCGTCCACGGCTGATGGGCATACGTTCTCTTGGCGCCCCAACGATGAACTTCAGGTATTGGACGGATGTGGCCTTTGTGGGGGGGCGTAATGTCCTAGCAAAGAAGATTGAGGCGTATGGGGTGGATGCCGGTGGCACTTACCGGGCCGAAGGGCTTCCGTGGAATCCGTATGTGACGTTGGCTTATGCCTATGGAAGCGGGGATGATCCGAAGAGTGCAAAGAATAACGACTTTCGTCAGACCGGTCTGCAGTCCAATGAAGTACGGATCGGCGGTATTCCGGAAATGAAACGATTTGGCGAGGCATTGGATCCGGAGCTAAGCAATTTACGAATTATTACGGCAGGTTTGGGGTTCTATCTGGGGCCTGATCTTTCACTGGACCTGGTTTATCATCGCTACCAGCTCAACCATCTCAATGAGACTTCAGATGAGGTTCGGAATCAGGCGTTGACGGCGGTTATGAACCAGGGTAAACGTAATCATACCCTGGATGTGGGAGGTGCGCTGGATGTTGGGATTGGGGTTCGCAACCTATTGGGTATTCGCAAATTCGGCATTGATGTAAGGGCGGGTTTGTTTTTCCCAGGCTCGGCCTTTCGCAATAATCCCCTTTCTAATACCCCTCCCACAGATATTCTTTTGTCAACAGACAAGGGAGTTTCAATTCTAACGAAGTTTTGGTGGTAGCCGCATTAAAAGGCTACCCGGTAGCAGGGGGTGGAATAAGAGCAATCTGCTCGCCGGGGTGGAGGACGCCTTCCTTGATAACACGGGCCATGTAGCCAATCCGGCCGATTGTTTCTTTCTCCAATGCCTCATGAATCTCTTTCAACACAAAACAGGGTTTTCGCGGCTCTACCAATTCAATAACAACGCCGCCGGAAAAGGTGAGCATTGTCCCCGGGGTTAAGCTTTGCACATGAAGAGAGCGCACTGTAATGTTCTCCCCTAAAACACCTGGGGCTACGGGATATCCTTCCTGGCGGAGGGTTTCCAAAATCTCGTCATCAAGCAGTGAGAGGGCGCGGGTTGGTTTGATATGTTTTGCATGGGCATGGCCGTCTCCCACCAGGCCATCGAATGTGACCGTTGCCTCGTTGACGGAATGTTTGGGGACACCGCCTGCAGAGAGGTTAATGGAGACGACAATGGGGATAGGTGTTTGAGGCATGAGACATATTATACGGCCGATGCCTGAGCACGCCGAGCGATAAACCAATGAAGCGTAAAAACAACGGTATTGATAAGTAAGATAATGATGCATTTTACTAAGGTTTGTGCTCCACTACGGCGTTCTGAAGACAAGACCTCGGCATAGGATGCCTCACGTTGTTTCGTTAGCTCCGATTCACTTGGACGCACCTTCTTTTCTCCCTGTATTTCTTGTCCTGCTGGGCCTATAAGAATGGGTGGCTCAGAATATCTCTTCCAGTAAGCGTCGTTTGTTTGATGTTGAGCGTATTGCCAGGAATCAATTGTAAAGTCCGGATTAATGACCTCAAGCACGCTGTATAGGGCAACTCCGAGTGTAGCAACGAAACAGACCACTGTAACAAAACAGACTGTGAGGGCATAAATTTCAAGAATGGTTTTTTTCAAGGAACCTCCTCTCCCTCTGGGCGGGTAAAATTAATTATGATACTCAAGAAACAGTCAATGATCCGGCCC
>SBBA01000257.1 GCA_005239925.1 Candidatus Troglogloeales bacterium
CGTCGTATCCTTCGCCCCGCTCTTCGACCAAATTCGCTTCATCTCGTTTAAAGCCCCCTCAACAGCAAGACCATTCCCATCTTTTTTAAGATGCGATCTCTCCATGTCTGCAGGCCGTTCCACCGCAACCTCACCCCCAACAATGTACAGCCTCGTCTTCTCACGCGATCTGGATATCTGCACGTACGTAGCTTCCGCCGTCGCCATGGCCTCTGCGCTATGCCCATAAACAAATGCTCTATCTACAGTCAGCCCTTGCGCCTTATGCGTCGTTGTGGCCCACCCATAATGAATATACCCATATTCCGATGTCGCTATCTTCTTTTCCACCCCATTATCAAACTGAATAGCAATCTCCTTAGTCTTCTCGTCTATGCCGGTCACCACTCCCCTATCCCCATTCCGGATATCATAGAGCTTATACTCGTTCTTCCCAAGAATCACCTGATCCCCTACTCCTAAACACATCTTCTCCTTCCCATTATGAAACTCAATGGCATTAGGCCCTACCTCCCCACTCACTTGAAGCTGCTCTCGAATCGCCATATTGATCTTATACACATCTGACCTCCGATGTGTCAGCACAACAGCACTCCCCAACTCCCCAGACTCGAGAAAGTCTTTCACCAGCGCCTCTCTGGCAGATACTGCATTCGTGTACACATCTATCTTCTTATGTTGACTCAGCTTATCAATAGCGTCCCCAATCTTCCTCTCTGCAGCAGCCCTTACGGCGTCCCTCATCCAAGCCTCTTTCTGCCGCCGAATCGTTACTATCTGGCTGGAATATTGAGCATTCTCTTTTATCAAAACTTGATCAACGGCCCGAAGCGCATTCCCAGCCTCTATCGGCTGCAACTGCCGTTCATCACCAACCAGAATCACCTTCGCCATCTTTCCCCGCGCCTCTTCAAGAATCTGCTGTATCTTTCTTGATCCCACCATCCCAGCTTCGTCCACAATAAGCACAGTCTTATGATTCATCTCGTGCCGCTGCATCCAACTAGCAATGGTCCTCGATGTAATCCCGGTTTCCTCCATCAGGACTTTTGATGCCTGCCCAGATAAAGCCACCCCCTCTACGCGATACCCCGATTGCTTGTACGCCTCATGAATAATGGCCAGATTCGTCGTCTTCCTAACACCCGCCCTCCCCTGTATCACAGCCAGCGCCGAATCCCCCGTAGCAGATATAACTGCTTCTTTTTGTTCTTCAGATAATGAAATTTCTTTTCTCTCACATCGCAAGGCCAATGCCTTTAAAGCATGACTGGCCGATTTCTCGACAATGTCCGGATTCACGCAATACCCACGACGTAAAGCCAACGCCTTAGCTGTCTTGGCCATTGATTGCTCAACGGCAATCATCTCTCGCGTCGTATACCGTTCATTGCCCAACACAACAACATGTTCCCCTGACGAAGCATGAGCAACCCCATCCCTTATTGCCTCAGCGGAATACAGCCCATAAAACCCCTTACACACCTCACGAATCAGGTCATGCTCAAAAAAACAGACTGACTTTCTGTGATCCCCGCCGAGGCCTCGGCAATACGATCAGAAAGCCCCTGTCGTTGCCCAAGCTTGAAATCAGCGCTTCGGTCTGGCTGTAACAAAACCCCTTTCGCCTCAGAAATCCAGTGCTGCTCCCTCTCCACCAGGGAAGTCCTAACCTTGGCAGGCCGTGTCACCACTGTAATAGCCGCACGCGCCTCCACACCCTCTCGTCCAGTCTCCAAGGCAACGGCTTTAATTTTCTCTCCCCGCTTTGAGAAGGTCTGTTCTAAAGACAGATTCACGCCAGCCAGCCGAAATGTCCCCTTCGCCCCACCCTCAATCTCATACCCTATCTCACCCATACGATAAGCAAGCTCCGCCTGATACAAGCTCCCAGCAGCAAGCCGAACCTCATAGAATTGATGACTCTGCACCGTTCCAACCGTCCCATCACGCCGTAACCCAATATTCGGAATAACAACATGTGTATGCAACTGCGGGTCCCCTGCCCGACTCGTATAATGCGTTACCGAGGCGGCAATTAGACCAACTGGCTCAGACCCTTTCCCTTCTTTCCCACACCGACTTGTCGCTTGAGACTGTAAATAATCCATTCCCGCACGAACCGATTCACAATGAGCCCGTTCAATCTCAACCCGATGCGCAGGATCAGCCAATGCCCACGCAATAGAAACAGATTTAGGCGCAGAGAATGTAGAATCCCACCCCATCTGTCTGCTTTCGGCGCCAGCGTTCTGAACCTGATTCCATAAAACATGTCCAGCCAAAGCCAGCCTAAAGTCCTGTTTATCAGCAACCCCAACCAAGCCAAGCTCTTTGGCCGCATCACCCAGCCATTCCAATAAACCGGTTTTATCTTGCAAGTAATAATCAGCCGCAACAGCCTTCCCCTCGTAATAATGCGAAACCAGCTTGGCTGATGTCCCAGATTTGCCAAGGTTCCCCAACGCCATAATCGACATCATGAGTCCGTCCTCCAACCGGCACCAAGGGCATCAGTATTGATTTCTCTAGCCTCCTCCCCTACCCGCCCAGACAAAGACGCCTCTGTGATAGATATACTACGGCTTAGCCTACAATGCTTATGGTAACCCTCTTGCAAAGAGTATTTCCTCCACGATATATTGCTCTCGGAGGCGAAGCGCGATGCAAGAACGAATCTTTGTAAATCCTCAGATCCATTTTGGAAAATCCTGCGTAGCGGGTACACGTATTCCAGTCCAAAACGTCCTGGAGTTGGTCCGCGAAGGAATTTCATTTTCCGATATTATCTGTAACTATTACTCTGATTTAAAACCTGAAGATATTCAAGCCTGCGTCCAATATGCCATTGATGTTCTTCTCATTGAAGACCTTCACGTGGCAGTTCCAACGTCATGAATTTTCTCATCGATCAGGATGTTTACGGGTCAACCGTACGATTTCTGAAAAGCCTTGGCTATGATGTCATAACAGCTGCACAGCTCGGTCTTGCTCAGGCCACGGACGAGAAATTGCTTCAAATTGCAGAAGAACAGAACCGGCTTTTTGTGACTCGAGACCGAGATTTTGGGAATTTAGTTTTTGTCCATGGATATAAGACTGGAATTGTCAGATTAAGTCTTGACAAGTACAGGATACCGGCTTAACGGCTCAGCCGACACCAGTAAGAGCCTCCTCAATGGGTGGTTTAAGCTCTAAAATCATATAGGCACCTCTTATCATTATGTACACCCTCGGTCTTTCTGCTTTTTATCACGATAGCGCGGCAGCCCTTTTGCGGTCAGGCGATATTGTCGCGGCAGCACAGGAAGAACGGTTTACACGCAAAAAACATGACGCCTCATTCCCCCAAAATGCCATTGCCTATTGCCTAAAGGAAGCCGGCATTGATCTTTCTGACGTTGATTGCGTGGCCTTTTACGATAAACCGTTTCTGAAATTCGAACGTCTTCTTGAGACCTATCTCGCCTTTGCACCACGCGGATTTCAGTCCTTTCGGATGGCCATCCCCGTTTGGATGAAAGAAAAACTGTTTCAAAAAAATCTGCTTACCAACCACCTGCGCGCGCTCTCCCCCAATTTTGACGCGGTAAACCGCCTTCTCTTTGCCGAGCATCACCAGAGTCATGCCGCGAGCGCCTTCTTCCCCTCTCCTTTTGAGTCGGCCCTCGTTTTAACGATGGACGGCGTCGGCGAATGGGCCACCACCTCGGTGGCGTTGGGCACCGGCAACAAGCTCGAAATTATTCGGGAGATTCATTTTCCTCATTCGCTGGGATTTCTCTATTCCGCCTTTACCTATTACACGGGGTTTAAGGTCAACGCGGGAGAATATAAGTTAATGGGGCTGGCCCCCTACGGCGAGCCGAAATATGTTCGTCCCATCATGGATCATCTGATCGATGTTAAACCGGACGGCTCCTTTCGCCTCAATATGGATTACTTTAATTTCTGCACCGGCTTGACCATGACCAACCCGAAGTTTGCCGCCCTTTTCGGAGAACCTGTCCGAACGCCGGAAGAAAAACTGACCCCTTTCCATATGGATATTGCAGCATCCATTCAGAAGGTGACGGAGGACATTCTGCTTCGGATGACGGCATCCCTGGCCAGAGAAACCCAGGCCAAAAATCTTTGCTTGGCCGGCGGGGTCGCGCTCAATTGTGTCGCCAATGGGAAGATTCTGCGCTCCGGCGCATTTGATCGTATGTGGATTCAGCCTGCGGCAGGGGATGCCGGAGGGGCATTAGGCGCGGCGATGATGGCCTATTATGGCTATAAGGATCAGCCGCGCAAGGCAAGCGGCACGCACGATCAGATGCGGGGGAGCTATCTCGGCCCCGCTTTCAACCAGAAGGAGGTGGAGGAAAGACTCACCGGCATTAACGCCAAATTTCATATCCTGTCCAACGACGAGCTGATAACGGCCACCGCACAAGGGATTGCGGATGGCAAAGTCGTGGGTTGGTTCTGCGGCCGGATGGAGTTTGGTCCTCGCGCCCTGGGGGGGCGTTCCATTCTGGGTGATGCACGGTCGCCCAAGATGCAAAAGATGATGAATCTCAAGATCAAATATAGGGAAAGTTTTAGGCCCTTTGCACCCTCCATTCTACAGGAAGACGTAAGTGACTGGTTTGAGTTAAATGAAGACAGTCCTTATATGCTAATGGTTGCCGATGTTAAAAAAGAAAAACGGATTCTTATGTCTCACGCTGAAGCGGGGCTTTTTGGAATCGAGAAATTGAACATTGCCCGTTCGCAGATACCGGCAGTGACGCACGTTGATTATTCTGCGCGTATCCAGACGGTGCATCGGGAGACTCATCCTCGCTATCATGCCCTGCTCTCCCGCTTTAAGGAAAAAACCGACTGTCCGGTGATTGTTAATACCTCGTTTAATGTGCGCGGCGAGCCGATTGTTTGCACCCCGGAAGACGCCTTCTATTGTTTTATGGGAACGGAAATCGACCTGCTGGTCATTGAAAACTGCTTCTTGAAAAAAGAAGAACAGGATACACAACTCAAACAGGATTATAAAAACAAGTACGCGCCGGATTAGGCAGGGTGAATTTGTTCTCCATTCATACTGTATATAAAACGGGTGTCATTCCCGAATGCTTCTATCGGGAATCCAGAATCTGAAAGCCGCTGGATTCCGGCTTAAAAATTGCCGGAATGACAGCATATTCGTGTAAAAAAGATCAGAGCCAGTTTGCCCTGCGGACTAGGCATGACCCGTTGCA
>SBBA01000014.1 GCA_005239925.1 Candidatus Troglogloeales bacterium
ATCCCGATTGTTTTCATCACGGCCGGTTACCGCACCGAGGACTATATCTTTGAAGGGTATGCCGTGGGGGCCGTGGACTATATCTTAAAACCCTTTGCGCCGGAGGTGTTACGGTCTAAGGTTCGGATTTTCGTTGACCTTTGGAGAAAGAACGCCGACTTGCGCCATTTGAACGCCATGTTGGAGCGCCAGGCGGCTGATTTAGCTCGGGTGAACAAGAATCTTACGGCGTTTGCCTATACGGTGTCCCATGATCTTCAGGCGCCCCTGCGCATTATCGATGGGTTTGCCAAGGCTGTCCTGGAGGATTACCAAGACAAACTCGGCTTGGAGGGGCGCGATATGCTTGAGCGGATCTGTCATGCCACCTCTGATATGATCCATATGGTACGGAATATCCTTGCCTTCTACAGGGCTGGACAGCAGGAACTCAAAATATCCGATCTGGATATGGGTAATCTGGTTCGTCTTGAAATCGATAAAATCAACCTGACGCACTCCGGTCGAAATATAAAGTTTAATGTGGAAGAACTACTTCCGGCTCACGGCGATATAGCAGCCATTCGCCAGGTCTGGTTTAATCTATTGTCCAACGCGGTGAAATTTACACAAAAAAAACCGGAGCCTGTTATTGAGGTGGGATGCAAGAACAAGGTAGGCCGGAACGTCTATTATATTAAAGACAATGGCGCCGGGTTTGACATGAAAGATAAAGACAAGCTATTTGAGCCTTTTCACCGGCTTCATTCGGAGATTGAGTTTAAGGGCACGGGTGTGGGGCTGGCCACCGTTTCCCGGATAATTGAAATGCATGGGGGCAAGATCTGGGCCGAGGGAGAGGTCGGCGAAGGGGCCACGTTTTATTTCACGCTGTCGAATGGGAGGTAGGGGAAGGTGAACCCTGGAGTTATACATTTTCAGATGAAACATATTGTTCCGTCATTCCGGAATGTCTCTATCCGGAATCCAGGGTTAAGCCACTACGGGCAGTTCTGGATTCCGGCTGAAACATTGCCGGAATGACGGCTTATTTCATTGTAAAGAAGCATTAGGGACAGCCCTAGGAGGCCCGAACGCCACTGACTTTTGGATGTTTATACAATAAAATTGTTAATAGGGGTAGATTTTAAATCTTAAGGGCACCTCTAAAAACCCCCTCAATCCCCCTTATCAGGGGGACTTCCGCATTCCCCCCTGATAAGGGGGGTAGGGGGGTTGAGTCTTTCGGTCTTTAGTGTTGTAGGGTTCTAAAATGCCTAAACCACTTCATATTCTGATTGTAGACGATGATGAGAGCGATCTCCTCCTGCTTCTGCGCACATTGAAAAAGGGCGGTTACGAGCCTGTTTATCAGCGCGTGGATAATGCCAGGGATATGAACCTTGCCCTCGATCAGAAGCATTGGGAGATTGTGACTTCAGATCACCGAATGCCCAGTTTCAGCGAGGTTGAAGTTCTTGAAATACTGCGGCAACGAGGACTCGACATACCCTGCATTGTGATATCCGGCACTATTGGTGAAGAGTTGGCCGTCGCCGCCATGAAGTTGGGGGCCTCCGATTACATTATGAAGGACAACCTCACGCGTTTGGTGCCCGCCGTCGAACGGGAGTTGCGGGAGGCCGAGGAGCGCCGCGCGCGACGCCGTGCGGAGGAACAGTTTCGCGGCGCCCAAAAGATGGAGTCCATTGGACGCCTTGCCGGCGGCATCGCCCATGATTTCAACAACCTGCTAACGGCAATCCTTGGCTATTGCGAGTTTTTGCGTATGAGCCACGAACCCAGCGATCCTAGGCAGGGCGATATTGCAGAGATCAAAAAAGCGTCCGATTTGGCGGCCAATCTGACCCGTCAACTGCTCACCTTCAGCCGCAGACAGGTGCTCCAGATGAAGGTTCTCAATATCAATGATACGGTAAGACAGACTGCGAAAATGCTTAAACGAATGATTGGCGAAGACATCGAGCTGATTGTCCCTCTTGACCCAGATCTGCCCCCTATCAAGGCTGATGCGGGGCAAATAGAACAGGTGCTTTTAAATCTGGCGGTCAATGCCCGAGACGCCATGCCCAAGGGGGGAAGGCTCATTATTAAAACAACGGATTTCAGGTTAGAGACCACCCTTCCGGCCAGCCCCTATATCGAGCCGGGCCGCTATGCGCTTCTTACCATTACCGATACAGGTTGCGGCATGAGCCGGGAAACCAGGGCGCACCTCTTTGAGCCGTTTTTCACGACCAAGACCAAAGACAAGGGCACCGGGCTGGGGCTTTCCACGGTCTATGGGATTATCAAGCAATCCAATGCCTACATTGATGTTGCGAGTGAGCCTGATAAAGGCACGACGTTCAATATCTACCTGCCGGCAACAACGGAGCCACTTTCCATAGAGACAACACCGGCACCCAACGGTAAACAGCCTTCCAATACGGAAACCATCCTGCTGGTAGAGGATGAGGAGATGGTGAGGAACATGGCCCACCGGTTTCTGGAATCCAATGGATACAGGGTCGTCACTGCCACCTCCGCCGAGGAGGCCACTTTGTTATTTGATCGACACAAGGATCAGATTGATCTTCTGTTTACGGACGTGATCCTGCCTGGCTTAAGCGGGCCGGATTTGGCCGAAAGCCTTAGAGCAAGAAAGCCCCATCTTAAAGTACTCTACTGTTCGGGATATGCGGAAAACGTTGCGATGACAAAGGCGCTGGCCGGGGCGTTTATTCCTAAGCCCTTTTTGATGAACGACTTGCTCCACAAGGTGCGTGCCGTCTTAGACACCCCATCATGGCGCTAGGGGGGGGGATTGTTTAATCGCTCACGGATTCTATGACACGGGAGAGTGGTATTGTTTCGTCATTCCGGCAATGTTTAAGCCGGAATCCAGAGTTGCCCGTAATGGCTTAACCCTGGATTCCGGTTAGACTCTCTGTTGGTGACATCTACGTTTTTTGCGTAGATAATTTTTTGTGTAACGACATCGGTAGGCCCAGACCGACCAACGGGAGGGCTCCGTTCG
>SBBA01000140.1 GCA_005239925.1 Candidatus Troglogloeales bacterium
CGATATCGAAAACACATCCTCCACCGACATCAAAAACGGCTTGTCTATCTCTCGCACCGGCGTCGGAATGTATTGATCCACTGCATCCATCAATCGCATGATCGAAGGAGCGCCCATCTCACTCGTATCTCCCTCCAACGCCTTTAACGCCGATCCCACCACAAACGGTATCTTGTCTCCAGGAAAATCATACTTCGTTAATAATTCCCGCACCTCCAACTCCACCAGGTCCAGCAACTCCTTGTCTTCCACCTGGTCGGCCTTGTTCATGTACACCACAATGTGTGGAACACCTACCTGCCGCGCCAACAAAATATGCTCCCGCGTCTGTGGCATCGGCCCATCGGCCGCGGACACCACCAGAATAGCCCCATCCATCTGTGCCGCGCCGGTGATCATGTTCTTTACGTAATCAGCATGTCCAGGACAATCCACATGGGCGTAATGGCGATTATCTGTTTGATACTCCACGTGTGCAATGGCAATGGTGATACCGCGTTCCCGTTCCTCTGGCGCCTTATCAATCGCATCGTACGCCATATATTCCGCATACTTCTTTTCTGATAACACCTTCGTGATTGCAGACGTTAATGTCGTCTTGCCGTGATCCACGTGTCCGATCGTTCCCACATTCAAATGCGGCTTCGTTCGCTCAAATTTCGCCTTCGCCATCTTAAATCTCCTTTATTAAACAAAAAACAAAAGACAAAGCCCTTGACCGGGATCGAACCGGTGACCTCATCCTTACCAAGGATGTGCTCTGCCAACTGAGCTACAAGGGCAGGTAACCCCGCGATCCCTCGTCCAACAAGGGCAACCACAAGGGATTGCCCCTACAAATACCCAACTCTTCCCTTTCAGGCGGCCCAACGGGCCGACTTGTTCGCCCCCCGCGTAGGGGGGGGAGCGGGAAACGGAATTTGAACCCGCGACATCCAGATTGGAAGGCTGGCGGCCTATTACAGGGGCTCGCGTCGCCCCCTCCACCGGCAAAGCCGGATGGAGCCTCCCCCTCAACGCTCGCATTCGCTCGCTCGCCAAAACCTCATACCCAAGTTGCACCACCCTCAGGCGGCCCAACGGGCCGACTGGTTCGCCCCCCGCGTAGGGGGAGCGGGAAACGGGATTTGAACCCGCGACATCCAGCTTGGAAGGCTGGCGCTCTACCAACTGAGCTATTCCCGCGCTTCCCCAGCCCCCCCTTAATCCAAGGAGGGGAATTTAAGCACGGGCAACACAAGGGCTGCCCCTACATACACCCAACCCCTTTCTTCAGACGACCCATCGGGTCATCTTGCTGCCACCCCCTGCAAGGGGGGTGGGGAGGGGAGGATTCGAACCTCCGTAGCCCGAAGGCGACAGATTTACAGTCTGTTCCCTTTGTCCACTCGGGAACCTCCCCTTCAACTCAAGAAAGGGCAAAAAGTTTTTCGCCCCTACGCCCAGGGCAAAAGGTCTTTCGCCCCTACACCCGAAGAACAGAACCATCCCTTTAACCCTATCGCTCTCATCTTTCAGGTAACCCATCGGGTCAACTGGCTCGCCACCCCGCGTAGGGGGAGCTGGCGAAGGGAATTGAACCCCCGACCGGCTGATTACAAATCAGCTGCTCTACCGACTGAGCTACGCCAGCCCGCCCATAAAGAAACAGTCATCTACCACCAACAGAGACAAGACAATTCAACCGCCCCGTAAGAAATCGCCTAATTTACCTAATTTACATGTGTAATAAAATGATGGGGGTGTGGATCCTGACAATGAAACCCTTTACAACTTAAACAATCCTATGATATAAGCTAAAACCGTTTTACGGAAAAGAGTTAGGCGTAAGAAAGACACCAGGGTTGTTCCTAGCCGAAATGCCAGATTATAAGTAATGGAGGCCGTTATGTCAAGTCTAAAAAAGATTTTTTTCAACTTTTCTTTGCTTTTTCTTCTTTTAGGTCAGACTTTTGCATGGGGAGGGACGATTAGCCTTCCAACCGGCTTTGGTCAGACCGAGTTTAAGGATATGACCCGAGAGCTGGGGCTGGCCATTAGCTCGGTTCAGGCCGCGCCTGCAGAGCCGCTTGGCATTATTGGGTTCGATGTAGGGGTGGAGGTTACCGCCGCCAAGATCGCCTCCAAACAGGCCTATTGGACGAAGGCCACGTCCAAACCACCCAGTTCCTTACCCTTACCCAAATTACATGTACAAAAAGGGCTTCCGTTTGGGATTGATGTTGGCGCCACATATTCCTCCGCCCAAGGACTCGACTTCTCTGTTGTTGGGGCAGAAGTCAAATACGCGATTTTGTCCGGGAACGTTGCCCTACCCGCCGTGGCCATTCGGGGGGCCTATACAAAATTGATGGGTGTCGATGCCCTTGACCTTAGTACGATTTCCGCCGATCTTTCTGTCAGTAAAGGCGTGACATTTGTTACCCCCTTTGTCGGTGTGGGGATGGTTAAAACCAGCGCCAAGGAAAAGGTCCAAGGGCTGAACTTGAAGGAGGAGGAGCAGGATATACAAAGGACGTTTGCGGGTGTAAAGCTATCCCTTGCAGTTATTAACTTTGTATTTCAGGCGGATTTTTCTGAGATTCCCCTTTACACCCTTCGGATCAATGTTGGACTATAGTAAAAGATAAGGAAAGAAGTTATTCGTTCGGCAATTTTTAAGCCGGAATCCCCCCACCCTCCCCTCCCCCGCAAGCGGGAGAGGGTTAGGGAGAGGGGCACTGGATTCCGGCTTAAGGCATGCCGGAATGACACAAAAAACTAAAGAGGCAATAACCGAAAGACAAAGCATATGGGAAATCGTGGATTTACACTCATTGAAATCATGGTGGTCATTACCATTCTGGCCATCCTTGCGGCCTTAGTCGCGCCTAAGTTCGTTGGGAAAACGGACGATGCCCGCATCGTTGCCGCCAAGGTGCAAATCAAAAATATCGAAGGGGCGTTGGCCTTCTACAAATTGGACAACGCCGCCTACCCCTCCACCGAACAAGGCCTGGAGGCGTTGGTCAATCAGCCCACAATCGGTCAGATTCCAAAGCGGTGGCGTAAAGGTGGGTACCTTAGCAAAATCCCGATGGACCCCTGGTCGCACCCCTACGCTTATTTCAGCCCCGGAAGCAATGGCGATTACGATCTAATCTCCTATGGCCAGGACGGTGAACCGGGAGGTGAAGGGGAAAATGCCGACATCGAAAGCTGGAACCTGGAATAAGAAAAACAGTGGCTTCACCCTCTTTGAACTGATCGTGACTATGATGGTTATGGGAATGGCCGCGCTCTTGGTCATTCCTCGCATTGATCCTTTCTCCGCAGGGGAGATCAAACGAACCACTCGGCGACTGGCCGGCCTCATCTCTCATCTGACACAGGAATCCGCCTCCACCAAAGAGGTCTATCGCCTCTATTTTAACCTGGACTCCGGACAGTACTGGACGGCCGTCGTTGTGGGAACCGGCGATCGCGTCACGGTCAAGGAAATCATGCAAAAGAGACAGCAACTGCCCGATGGTATTCGGTTTGAAGATATCATAACGGCTCAGCACGACATGGTCAACGAGGGCGAGATATTTACACAATTTTATCCGATTGGGATCGAGGCGTTAACGATCCACCTGAAAGAAGGCGAGGGCGAGAACGAACAACATTGGACACTCAAGGCCAACCCGCTGACGGGGCGTGTCAGGGTATTTGATAGTTATGTTACACAATCTCAGTAATCACAGGGGGTTTACCCTTATTGAGATTATGACGGCGTTGGCCGTTCTGGCGATTGCCTTTGTGGTTCTCCTGGGGCTTCGCAATCGGGATATTGCAATCTCTGCGAAGGCCGCCCGTATCATTGATGCGACGTTGCTGGCACGCCAGAAAATGACCGAGATCGCCCTGCTGAAGGACAAAAACACAGGTGAACGAAGCGGCAATTTCGGAGACACTTACCCCGACTATAGATGGGAGATGGATATGAATGAAACTCCTTACGAACGGGTTCAGGAGGTCATCGTCAAGATACTTTGGAAAAGCGAGGGAGATACAGAATCAGTAGAGTTCACAAGATACTTTTTTGTAAAAAAATGAAGAGCGTTTTCACTATTTCCAAGGAACAGAGTCGCGGATTCACATTAATTGAAGTCTTGATCTCGCTATCGATTATGGCCGTGATTACGTCCCTACTCTATGGAACATTTCGCACCACGGTCAGAACAACGGCGGCGATTGATGAGGAAGCGGACACGTATCGAAACGCCCGAATGATTTTTCATCAACTCACCCAGGATTTAAGCATGATCTACCAAAAGCCTCAGCCCCAGGGCGGAGGACAAACCAACACATTCTTTGGGGAGGAGCCTAAGTTTGGCGCCCTTCTGTTGAAAGGAGAAGATAAAATTCGGCTGGCTGAGGCGGACGTTTATCCCGCCGATATTCTCTCGTTTACGTCGCTCTCCTATCAGCCGGTTCGGAAGGGGGTTCCCCTGTCGGGACGGGCGGAAATCACCTATTCCCTTTCGGAAGACCGATTGATTCGCGATGCCCGATTTCGGGAAAGGAGCAGCCAGGATGAGGTCGGCGAAGGGGTACTGGGAGTGGACTTCCATTACTTTGATGGAAAAAACGAAAAGTGGGTGGATGAGTGGCTGCCCGACACCGCAGGCCAAATCCCCAGGGCCATTGAGATTGAATTGATTCTAAGGGCCACAGATTCCACATCGGAGGAGGATATGAATAGGAATGATCCCTCCCTCTATGAGCGTCGTTTTAAAACAACGGTTGAAATTCCCTTCTCCGAAACCGTATAAGTAACAACGCCCATGCAATCAACCCAACCCATAAAATGGCTATTAGGATTCGGCTACCTCCTTTTTGGAGTCGCGGCCTTTCTCGTTTTTTTCTACATAACGTTTCCGTTTAATCTGGTACAAGACAAGGTGATCCGCGTCGCGGAGGCAGAAAGCGGCTGTCAGATTACCGCGGGGAGTCAATCCACAACACCGCCGCTTCGGATGAAGTGGGAACAGGTTCTGCTTCTCTGTCCGGCGGGCGCGTCCATGATGATTGCGTCTATTGAAACGGACATTGCGGTCTTACCCCTTTTGTTGCACCGGCAGGGGCAGGTTGATGTTCGCATTTTGATGCCTGAGGAAGGGAGTCAGGTTACGGGGTCAATAACGGCCAGCACGACCCCGCAGGGGTACGCGTTCTCGTTAAAGGGCGAAGGGACGGGCATCCGTCTGGACCCTGTTGGCATCTCCGGCCTGCTGGACTATATCAGGGGAGAGGCCGTCTGGACCGGAGAAAACCTATTAACCGGTGTCGGCTCCCTGGCCATTGGTCTAAGTGATATTCATATTGATCCCACGGCATCACCCATTCCTCTGGGCAATCTTGGTATGATTACGACGCTCGCCGGTGTGAAGGATATTTCGATCTCGACCCTTCAGGGAGAAGTGACATGGCAGAGCAACACCCTGTCGGTTAAGATGTTCAATGCTCAGGGAGAAGTAGCCGATCTTATCAGTGATGGTGGGCAGTTTACTTTACATGAGCCGGTCTCTGAAAGTATTGTTTCAATGACGCTCGCGATTATTCCGAAAGGGAATCTCCGACAAATGGTTCCGTTAATGATCTCGAACTATGTTGACCGGGAGCCGCTCACCGCCGTTATCAACGGGCCGTTGCGCGCGCCCGATATTGTCATCAACGGAATGAAGATGCCGGCAATGTCTTAGTCCGCCGACGGGCGGAGGCGAACGGAGCCCTCCCGTTGGTCGGTCTGGGCAAGATAAAGTCGTTAAATTATCTACGCAAAAAAAGTAGATTTCATCAACAAAGGGTCTAAAGAGTTTTTATGGGAAAAATCACCCTAGGTTTAGATATCGGGCATTACAG
>SBBA01000074.1 GCA_005239925.1 Candidatus Troglogloeales bacterium
ATGGTCAAACGTCCCATTATCAATACGCGGGATGAGCCACATGCCGACCCACGACATTATCGGCGACTGCATGTGATCGTCGGAGATGCCAATATGTCCGAGGTTACGACCTATCTGAAGGTGGGCACGCTGATGTTGGTTTTGGAGATGATTGAGCAGGGGCAGTGGGTCAACGAAGTTGCCATGAGTGACCCCGTTTGTAGTATAAAGGAAATCTCCAGAGACCTGACGTTAAAGGGCAAGTATCGTTTACAAAAGGGCGGATCGTGGAGTGCCATCGAAATTCAGAGAGGCTATCTGGAGGCGGCAGAGGCCCACTTTGCACAAACAACCGACCCTGTCAAGCAGGATATTTTAAAACGATGGCGCAAGGTGCTGGATCAACTTGCAGAAGACCCCAATCAGTTGTCGCGAGAAATTGACTGGGTCATTAAAAAGAGCCTGATTGAATCGTATATGCAGCGTAAGGGTTGCAGCTGGAAAGACCCGCGTATCCTGATGATGGATTTACAGTATCATGATGTGGTACAGGATAAGGGGCTTTATTATACATTGGAACGTGGGGGACATGTTGACCGGTTGATTGGGCCTTCCGAGATTGAAGAGGCGCAAAAGATGCCACCTACGGGAACCAGGGCCTATTTTCGTGGGACATGCCTTAAGAAATTTCAAAAGGATGTCCATGCGGCCAGTTGGGCCACCATGCTGTTTAATGCGAGCAATGGTGTGATTAAAAAGGTCAATCTAAAGGACCCTAAAAAAGGAACCAGGGAAGGGGTTGGTCCCCTTCTGGAGAAGGCAAAAACGGTAGACGAGTTGCTTTCGCTGATGGCATCAGAGTAAGCAGGAGGAGAGCAAGAATGGCAAAGCAAGAGCAAAAGCGATCGCAAAAGAAGGAAGAGGATAAAAAAGACGAGGCCGTTGCCTCCAATCCTGAGGTTATTGAAAAGGGAAAGAAACTGAAAGAGGAAATTGACAGCCTCATGGACAATATTGATGATGTTCTGGAAGAAAACGCAGAAGAGTTTGTAAAGAACTATGTCCAAAAAGGAGGGGAATAATATTTTAAAATTTGACGATCCGGGATCGAGCTTTCACCATTTATTACAAGCACAATATCCTTCTCTGTTTCCGCAATGGGTAGAAGGACGCCGCATGGAGCAGGGGATATCTGTCCCCCACGGCACCACCGTTCTTGCATTACGGTTTCATAATGGGGCCGTGGTGGCGGGGGATCGGATGGCCACCGAGGGGTATTCCGTTTCAGAACGTCGCATTCAGAAGGTGCATGAGGTGGACGATACCTCCGTGATTGCCATTGCCGGTGCCGCAGGGCCTTGTATGGAAATGGTGCGCCTCCTGCGCGTTGAACTCGAGCATTATGAGAAGATCGAGGGGGTGAAGCTTTCCATGGAAGGAAAGGCCAGCAAATTAGCCGCGATGATAAAAGGCAACCTCCCCATGGCGATGCAGGGGCTGGTCGTGATGCCCCTTTTTGCAGGTTACGATAGCAGGATGGGGGATTGCCGAATTTATAAATATGACGTGGCGGGCGGCCAGTACGAAGAGACGGAATACCATGCTATCGGTTCGGGTGGAAAGGAGGCCCGAAGCTCTCTCAAGAAGATTTTCAAAAAGGAACTCTCACGGGAAGAGGCCGTGCGCATTGCCATTGAGGCGCTCTACGACGCCGCGGAGGCCGACATCGCGACCGGCGGGCCAGATATGGTGCGGGGTATCTTTCCCAACGTCAAGGTGATTACTAAGGATGGTGTTTCAAGCCTGCCGGATGAAGTCGTAAAAGATGAACTTACACAACTAATCCGCCAACGGGCAGAGGCGAACTGACCGTTCCCGTTGATCACGGTAGGCCTATAGTATGGTTATACTTGATAAGGGCACCCCTAAAAACCTACTTTGTAACCCCACTTTGTCATATCGACCGGAGGGAGATATCTTGTAGCTATTTGTTTCACAAAGATTTCTCGCTCCGCTCGAAATGACATCAGAGGCTGCTTGTATGGTTTTTAGAGGTACCCATAAGTTGTCTGTATAAAACTATATCGTTAATTTAGAGTTACTTACCAAGGAGGATAAAAACTATGCCGCTTCCGTATTACGTCTCCCCTGAACAGATGATGCAAGACAAGGCGGAGTATGCCAAAAAAGGAATCGCAAAAGGAAGATCAATTGTGGCGATGGAGTATAACGGCGGCATCCTCCTGGTTGCCGATAACCCCAGTTCGCTCAATAAAATATCAGAGATTTATGACCGGATTGCATTTTCCGGGGCGGGGCGATACAGCGAGTTTGAGAATTTAAGAAAGTCCGGCATACGCCATGCCGACATGAAGGGGTTTCTCTACAGCCGTGACGACGTGAATGCCAAGTCGCTTGTGAATGCCTATTCTCAGGTGTTGGGAACGGTTTTCAGTCAGGAAGTGAAGCCACTTGAGGTAGAGATTTTGGTCGTCTCCGTCGGAAATAGCCCGGAGGAAAATGAAATGTATCGAATCTCTTTTGATGGATCGATCTTTGATGAAAAGCGGTTTACCGTGATTGGCGGCAAATCGGACGGAATTCTGACGCGGCTGAAGGCAAAAACCGCGAACGCCACACGGGGGCTTTCTTCTTTAGAAGAGACGGTTCGAATCTGTGTAGAGGCAATAGAAAATGGGAATAACAGTAAGTTGAGCCACGAAGGACTGGAAGTCGCCGTCCTAGAGTGGGGTCAAAAGGGCCGTGTCTTTCGGCGTCTGCCTCCTTCTGAACTGGCTGGGTATTTGACGGTTGCTTCTTAATATGTCTGTTCATTTTACGTTCGTCATTCCGGCAATCTTTAAGTCGGAATCCCCCCACCCTTCCCTCCCCCGCGAGCGGGGGAGGGCTAGGGAGAGGGGCACTGGATTCCCGATAGAAGCATTCGGGAATGATGTGATGGTCTCCTCCCGTTACAAACGGCATCTAAAGTGTGCCATGATGAGTGTGTAAACATTCATCAACCCATAACGAGAGGAG
>SBBA01000145.1 GCA_005239925.1 Candidatus Troglogloeales bacterium
GGGGCGTCTCTGTTTGTACCTGAAAATGGCCATGAGATGAATACCCATCTTATTGAGGGGCCTTTAAAAATCAATACGACGACGTAAGGGCCTTCCGCCCACACTTATTCTAATTAGCTTTTAAGACAAGACGAATTGCCTTATCAGTATTCTCAATCGGGAGATCCCTCCTCACCTCCCTTTTGCAAATGGAGGCATTACCCCTCTTTGGAAAAGAGGGGCTAGGGAGATTTAAAAGTTGTGTCAACACAATTTCGACATCTTGAAGGCCACTTAGCATTAGGCCAGTTTCTGAGAGATTGAATTTTCGCAAAATCTATTGCTCCACCGAATAGCATTCCACAGTGCTCTACAAACCAACTCCCAGAATTGAAGTTCCCCTTCCATTTAAGGTACCCTGTTAAGATACCCTTCTAATCTGCCGGCGGGCGGAGGAGAACGGAGCCCTCCCGTTGGGCGGGACGCCGCCTGCGGTCGGTCTGGGCATGCGGGTATCGTTACACAAAAAATGATCTACTAAAAAAACGTATATTTCACCAGTAGAGAGTCTAAACAGGCACCCTAAAAGGAGAACATTGCTTTTTAAACAGATGACGGTCATTGGCGTTGGGTTGATCGGCGGCTCGCTGGCCCTGGCGGCCAAGCGGGCTAAGCTGGTTGAACAGGTAGTCGGATACAGTAAACGACGCGGCGACCTGTATAAGGCCGTTGCCCTAGGGGTTCTGGACCGATACTCCTTAAATCTGTCCAAGGCCGTGCAAGAGGCCGACCTGGTGGTTTTGGCCACACCGGTAGGCGTACTGGAATCAATGACCCGGGCCATTGCTCCTTACCTCAAAAAGGGGGCAATCGTGACCGACGTCGGCAGCGTAAAAGGACCGCTCGTCTCCAAAATGGAGGCCTGCCTTCCCGATGGCACTTTTTTTGTTGGGGGGCATCCGATCGCCGGAAGTGAGAAGTCGGGGGTTTCGGCCGCATTGCCTACGTTGTTTAATCGGTCGGTCGCAATCCTTACACCTACTTCCAATACGGATCGCAAAGCCCTCTTAAAAGTGGCCCGCCTTTGGAAGGGATTAGGTACATCCGTTGTTGAAATGGACCCTATCAAGCATGATCAGACCATGGCTGTGGTGAGTCATCTGCCCCATCTACTGGCCTATGGCCTCATGGAGCTTTTTTTTCATCCGCGCGTAACGATGCAACCGCTTTCCTTTTCGGCAGGCAGTTTACGCGACTTTACACGAGTGGCCGAATCTTCTCCGGAGATATGGCATGATATCTTTCGAATGAACCAGGGGGCGCTATTAGAGGCCCTTGACCTTTACCAAGAGACGTTGGAGAAAATGAAAAAGGCCATTTGCAATGCCCAGCCTGGAGAGGCCACTGCCCACACTCGCAACAACGTACATCACCGTAGCGGGCCGGAAACACTGGCTCAAATCCTGATGCATGCCAAAACCGTTCGAAGGAAAATTCGCCCATGAGACATGGCTCTCTGTATGGAACTGTACGTCAGACTCCCGGCGATAAATCCATGACCCACCGGGCGTTGATTCTTTCGGCACTTTCAGAAAAAAAGGTCAGAATCTCTAACGCCCTCTATTCAGAAGATTGTAAAAGAACGGCGGATGCGCTTTGTGCCATGGGGATTGAGATTCAACAGCAATCTATGCCCGGATGTCCAACCGATGAGTTCCTTGGTATATTTGATGTCCAAGGCAAAGGGCTTAACGGACTTGCTGAGCCTGAAAATATTATTGATTGTGGAAACTCCGGCACCACGATGCGACTGTTAACGGGTCTTTTATCCGGGCGATCTTTTGTGTCGAAGCTGACAGGGGATGCCTCTCTGCGAAGAAGGCCGATGCGCCGAGTCATTGACCCCTTACAAGAGATGGGCGCGGATATTGATGGGCGAAAAGGTGGCGCGTTCGCGCCTCTGGGTATTCGGGGAAAGCCACTTGCAGGAATGGAATATACGCTTCCTGTCGCGTCTGCACAGGTCAAGTCGGCCTTGTTGCTGGCCGGTTTAACGGCAAAGGGAACAACCGTCATCACCGATCCTTTTGGGACACGAGACCACACGGAGCGGATGCTGCAATATTTTGGCGCAAAATTTAGTTCGGAAGGAGAGGCCTGTTCTATTGAGGGTGGCTATCCTTTACAATTTGAATGGAAAGAAATTGCCATTCCCGGAGATTTTTCCTCTGCTGCGTTTTTTATTGTAGGCGCATTAATTGCTAAAGGCTCGGAGATCACCATCAACAATGTCGGCGTTAATCCAACGCGGACAGGGCTGCTTGATGTCCTGGAAAAAATGGGGGCTGATATCAAGATTGTTCCGAACGATAAAAAGGACTTCTATGAACCGGTTGCGGATATCACGGTACGCTTTTCTGAATTGAAGAGGGCCGGTGTTGTAGAGGGGGCGTTGATTCCACGCATGATTGACGAGTTCCCGATTTTTTGTATTGCCGCGGCGGCTGCCGAAGGAGAAACACTGATCCGTGGCGCAAAAGAATTGCGTGTTAAAGAGTCGGATCGCATCACAACAATGGTCAAGGCCTTATCGGTGCTTGGCGTTGATGCAGAGGAATTACCGGACGGCATCAAAATTATGGGCACGAAGGAATGGAAGACACAGAGGGGAAGGGATGGTGGCAAGTGTGCAACCCAGGGGGATCATCGGGTGGCGATGGCAATGAAGATTGCTCAGTTCCGCACCGATGGAACGATTCATCTGGATGATGAGACCTGTATCAACACCTCGTTTCCCTCTTTTCAGGCGACGTTGGATTCATTACTAGTACGGTGATACATTAATTGCAAAACATGTTCGTCCGTCATTCCGGCGTGCTTCTAGCCGGAATCCAGGGTTAAGCCATTGCGGGCAAATCTGGATTCCGGCTTAAAAATTGCCGGAATGACAAGTATCTAAATTAAGATGTCGTAGTGCTAGAGACAGGAAGGAAGGGATATGTATTTAATTATCGCCATTGATGGGCCTGCAGCCGCTGGGAAAAGCACCGTAGCCAGGGCGCTTGCGCAAAGACACCATCTGACTTATCTGGATTCGGGTGCCCTCTACCGCGCCATGGCATGGAA
>SBBA01000088.1 GCA_005239925.1 Candidatus Troglogloeales bacterium
GAGTTTGATTGAATGCATCATGAGAGACAATGATAACGGGTCGTCGGCCCCGTTGTTCGGAGCCGGAACGCGGCGCCAACTCCGCCCAGTAGAGATCACCTCGTTTCACTGGGATTCTTTCTCGGAGAGAAGGACGGAAATGGACGCCGCCTCGAGTTCTTTATCAATGTCCTCTTTTGTGCCGGCACAGGCGGCGGCGTAGGAGGCAATTTGCTGATGGAGAAGTTTCTTTTCCTGGTCTTTAAGGAAGAGGTTAATGGCCTCTCGGGCAAGCGTGGTTGAAGATTGTTTCGTGCACTGAGCAACACGACGCAGTCGGTTAGAAAGTTCTTCGGAAAGGGGAAGATGTAAATGACTCATTTTAAAATTGAGGCCATATAGTATACCATTATTATAGGCAATATTTTATACCAAAACAAGGATCGGAGCAGGCCCCCTCGCAGGGGTCGAACCCCTCTTTGAAAAAGAGGGGTAGGGGAGATTTTCTCATTATAAAATCCCTCCCAGCCTCCCTTTTACAAAGGGAGGTGTGTGGAAGGGGAGTTATAGAAACAACCCCCTGGCCCCCTTTTTTAAGGGGGAAAAACCTATTTAAAAGGCAAGAGGAAGTATAGCGAAGTTAATGTGCCAGGACCAATAGTACAAATGCGTTTATGCAATGGTGAGGCTGTCCCCATTTTAGCTCTGTTAATCATTTTTGTAACAGGTTCCCATGCCCACGCCCAGCTCAACGAAAACTGCACCGTCAGCATTCTTAACCGTACCGTTGTTTCAAAACCGGATGGAACATGGGTGTGGCATTAATAAATAAAGGAGTCATTCAAAGAAAATGAAATTAATCCGGTGGACATCTCATGCGTTAAAAAATCTAGCTGATCGGGAGATAGATCGCAGCGAAGCGGAGAAGACACTCGATCAACCTGAATTTGTTGTCCCCGGTCCATTTTCCAGACATATCTTCATGAGACGATATTTTGATATTCTTCTACAGCAGGAAATGTTGCTTCGTATTGTGATTAAAGAAACAATGGAAGAAAAGATTGTGGTGACAGTATATAAAACGTCACAGACGGAGAAATATTTAAAGGAGGTTCTATAATGAAAGTATCTTATGACCAGGAAACTGACGCCCTGACGATTGTTTTTCGAGAGGAACGTATTAAAGAGAGTGACGAAATACGCTCTGGCGTTATTGCTGATTTTGGCTATGATGGTGGTATTGTCCGAATGGAAATAATGCAGGCATCCCATGTCGTCCAAAATACACGGGAAATGCAATTTACCGTGGATGTGTGATGCCTATCGGCAATTCCACCTTAGAAAAGGCTTGCCATTACCCACAAGTCAGGGGAAGGCGTTTGTTGCTTCTTTATCCCTCGCAGGGGTCACACCCCTCTTTGAAAAAGAGGGGTAGGGGAGATTTTCTCATTATAAAATCCCTCCCAGCCTCTCTTTTACAAAGGGAGGTGTGTGGTGTGTGGAAGGGGAATTATTAGAAACAACCCCCTGGCCCCATTTGCAAAGGGGAATTACCCACTGGAAGGCAAGAGGTGGTATAGCGAAGTGATTGCACTAAGATCAATAATACTTATTTTAGCTCTGTTAATCATTTTTGTAACAGGTTCCCACACCCATGCTCAACTCAACGAAAACTGCACCGTCAGCATTCTTAACCGTACCGTTGTTTCAAAACCGGATGGGACATGGGTGCTTCCGAATGTTCCAGCTAACCTTGGCCAAGTTCGTGCCCGGGCAACCTGCGTTGAGAACGGCATGACGCGGTCTGGCCAGTCAGACTTTTTCACCATACCGGCGAATGGCTCCATTACGCTTCCACCTATTCCACTTGATGTCGTTGAGCCGATTCCCTTATCTCTTACCATTGTTGCAGCTACTACCACCCTCACCTCTGTCGGAGCAACAACGGAACTCACAGTTACCGGGATTTATCCTGACGGGGGCACCCGCAATCTCACGGCGGCTGGCACAGGGACCAATTACTCCAGTACAAATTCCAATATTGCAACAGTCAGCGCGGAGGGCCTGGTCACGGCGCGTTCCAGCGGCACGGTGGCCATTTCCGCAATAAACGAAGGGGCGCTGGGGATGATTCGGATTCAGGTTACACTAAGCGCGGACACCGATGGCGACGGCATCCCCGATGATATTGAATTGGCCAATGGCTTAAATCCAAACAACCCGGTGGATGGTATGGAAGATGCCGATCACGACGGCCTGACTAACGCGGAGGAAATTACCCTTGGAACCAATATGCGAAATTCTGATACCGACGGCGATGGCCTCACTGATAGCAATGAAAGAGCCCTCGGCACGAGACCTCTTTTAGCTGACTCGGATGGTGATGGTATCCATGACAGACTGGAGGTGTAATGTGGCAGCAATCCTACGGATGCGGGAAGTCTGGGGCTTACCTGCGCCCTCACTAGCATTCGTGTAACCCCGGCCTTTGTAATTGTCTTTAATAGGGAGGCTTTTCGTCCATTTTGTAACAGGAATGCTTAAAGATGGCCGAACGATTAATCTTACCGCAAGACGACTTGGAACTAATTACAACTCCAGTGATCTAACCATTTGTAATTTTGGTGTAGAGGATGGATGGGTCTTTGCGGGGAATAATGGGAGTTGCATGATTACAATAACCAATAGCGGGTTTGGAACTGCTGCGCATGGAACAATCCGTACCGTTTCCCCAGCAGATACCGCAAAAATCTCTCCAATGGTTCGGATTACCTCCCCTGCTTCTGGAGCGCTGATAACCGGGGGAATAGCAGGAGTCGAACTTCCGATCACGGTAGAGGCCACGGACGATGTTGCTGTTACCTCTGTCTATCTTTTGGTTGATGGTGAGGTGGCCTTTACTGGTACAACCGCCCCTTATCAGTTTAATCTTGAAATCCCTCCTTGGGTTACTAAACTTACTCTCTCTGCCATGGCCATTGATTTTGGGAATAACATTGGCATGTCTGAGGAGGTTCAGGTTGCTGTTTCAGGGGAAGTGGCAGGGGAAGTCATTGGACCACCGGTCTCTGTCCTGAATAGCACCGACCCATCAGGGCCGGACATAGGAAATGTGACAGGGGAAGCGGTAGGGCCGCCAGTCTCTGTTCTGAACAGCACCGACCCATCTGGGCCAGACATAGGAAGTGCTGCGGGAGAAGCAGTAGGGCCGCCGGTCTCTGTTCTGAACAGCACTAACCCGTCTGGGCCTGATGTGGGGCAAACGGACCCATCTGTATCTGACGCGGAATCAGGGGAAGCGGTAGGGGCGCCTGTGTCTGTTTTGAACAGCACTGATCCGTCTGTGCCTACTGGGGAAAAAGGAGAGAGTGTTGGGCCTGTGTTGAGTATTGAGAACAAGGTTCCGTAGAAGGTGCCTCCCTTTGGAGAATGGGAGTGAACTACCTCCCTTTGAAAAAGGGAGGCAAGGAGGGATTTTCTAATGGAAAATCTCCCCAGCCCCTCTTTGCTAAAGAGGGGTATTAGATAAGAGAATTGAAGCAGGAAAGAGGGTTTAAATCTGATGCTTGCATATAATCAGCATTTGAAGGAGTTCTCCCGGCAACTCAGAAAAAATATGACGGATGCAGAAATAATGCTTTGGTCAAAAGTCCGATATAAACAAATGAAAGGGCATCCCTTTTATAGGCAAAAGCCGATAGGAAATTTCATTGTTGATTTTTATTGTCCAAAGGGAAATCTCGTTGTAGAAGTAGACGGTGGACAGCATTATACTCAGGCAGGGAAGGAAAAAGACAAACAGAGAGATAGGTGTTTGGAAGAAATGGGGTTGCGTGTTCTCAGGTTTTCTGACAGGGAGGTTCTTGTGAATATCAATGATGTTGTGGAGAAGATATACGCCTCCTTTTGAAAAAAGAAGGTAGAAGTGATTTTTAATGAAAAATCTCCCCTACCCCTCTTTGCTAAAGAGGGGTATAAAACCAAATGAGAGGGAAGTTTCTCCCAGGGAACTACCTCCCTTTGAAAAAGAGAGGTAAGGATGGATTTTCTAGTGGGAATCTCCCCAACCCCTCTTTTGCTAAGAGGGGTGTAAAACAAAATGAGGGAGAAATACCTCCCTTTGGAAAAGGGAGGTGGGGAGGGATTTTCTAATGAAAATTTCCCCTCACCATTTTTTGCAGAAAGGGGAACAAAGTCAAAGGGGCTATTACCCCTCTTTAGCAAAGAGGGGCTGGGGAGATTTTTTATTAGAAAATCCCCCTTATTCCCCCTTTGCCAAAGGGGGAGAGAGAAAACAGAAGACATTCACTTAACAAAGGAGAAGAAAATATGATTACAAAAAATATTCGCATTGGGTCGCTTCTAAACTATGGGATCGCCGCCATCATGGCAGCCCTGTTGGCAAATGCTACTATCGCACAAGCCTTTACAAGTGGTTCCACAGGCGCGGACGGTGCGTTGGACTTCACCGGAGCAGGAAGCGTACGACTCCTTTGATAATGGTGGAGGAGGTGCTGGGGGTGGGGCCATCCTGATTGCCAGCTCAATCTCAATTAGAGTTGATGGAGCAGTTCTAGCGAACGGTGGCTATCCAGGAGAACTCGGTGGGGGGGGAAGCGGCGGAGCCATTCGGCTTGTCGCGCCTATAGTCAGCGGTGGGGGAAGTCTCAGTGCTGTGGGCAGAACAAGCCATGGATATAGCCAACGGTCTGGAGATGGCCGTATACGGATTGAAACCATTCAAAGCAGGTTTACAGGACCAATCGATACGCAATTACGCGTTGCGTCTCTACAAGAAGCCCCTATTTTGTTGCCAACTGGAGCGACACGCGGCATTCGTGTTGTAAGCGTTAATGGTGTGACGGCCCCATCTATGCCCAGAGGAAGAATTGACCAGGTGGATGTCACCATCAGTACTCCTCTTACTGTACCTGTTGTTCTGGAGGGCCGGGGCATCCCACTTGGCGCAACGGTTACCGTAACAGTGTTCCACGAAACAGAGGGGGCATCGGTTATTCAATCACCACCCTTATCGGGAACATTGGATTCATCGACTACAACCATCGACACAACATTTCTGCCCGGTTTTTCGCACATCTTCACGCACGCGAAGTGGGGGCCGTGAGGGGAAATACAATTAGGTCAATTTTAGAGGCAATTCGAAAGTCTCAACGGGGTTGTCCAGTCACCGAACCCGGCGTTACCCTATGTGCGCCAGTTTACCATTCCTTTATGAATATCCACCCTGACGATCTATTCGGTTGCCACCGATTATATCGGCAGAACCGCCTCCGCAACCTGAACGATTACAGTCGTTTCACCATGAACCTTTTGCCCGCCTGATGAATCACCTGGCGCACCGATCCTTCGACTCTCCGTTCCATTGAAAGGAAAAGGCCCTTGTGCCATAATCACCTCCTTTCTCAATGGCCGATAAGAGGGGGATGCCGTTTTATGGTTCGGTTTGTCTGGTTAAGGGTCTGTAAAAAAATAACTGATACAGTCGGGCTGTCGATTCATCTCTGGTTGCGAAGTGCGAGGTCGCTCACATACCAAAGGGTATGCAAACGCCTCGCTTCCAAACAGGGCAACCCGTTTGCCCTTTATGTACCTGTTATTTCTTTACAGACCCTAATCTATTTACAGGTTTACAGCTTTGTTATACTGCTCCTCCTAACCCTCTTTCATGTTTCTCATGCGGCAGAACAGGCTACAACCACTCCGACCACTAATACCATGTACAAATACATCAATGAAAATGGGGTGATCTCCTTTACAAACAACCTGGAGTCAATCCCAAAATCGCTTCGGGATCAGGTGGAAATCATTAAGAAGGACAGTTTAAAAGAGGTCGAGAAGAGCCTCCAAAAACCCAAATGGACTGACCCGCTTATTTCTGCCCTACCCAAAGGGTTTCTTCAAGATGAATTAAAAACAAAGGCGCTTATTGGCTTCCTTCTTGTTGTTATAGGCGTACTCATACTATGGTGCCTTAAACTATGGATAAAGAATATTATTTTTAAACTTGTTATTCGTGCCTTAATAGTGATTGCCTTGGCGGGCATTTTTTACGGTGTGATCCATTATCTGTTTATTGCACCAGGAAATAGCTCGGTCATTTCTCAAAAAATAAAGGAGGTAATGGCCCCTTATGTCCCAATCGA
>SBBA01000143.1 GCA_005239925.1 Candidatus Troglogloeales bacterium
AATACAGGACTGGGTGAAACTGGCCGTCACCCGTGCAAAGGCCTCTGGGATGCCAGCGGTTTTCTGGTTGGATAGCAAGCGGGCACACGAGGGAACGCTGATTGAAAAGGTGAATCTTTACTTGAAGAACCATAACACAACCGGCTTAACGATTAAGATTCTTCCTCCCGTAGAGGCCATACGTTTTTCTATTGACCGTATGAGAAAAGGAGAGGATACGATCTCGGTGACAGGGAATGTATTGCGTGATTATCTAACCGATTTGTTCCCCATATTGGAGTTGGGCACCAGCGCGAAGATGTTGTCCATTGTGCCGTTGATGGATGGCGGCGGGCTTTTTGAAACCGGCGCGGGTGGTTCTGCCCCGAAACACGTTCAACAGTTTGTGGAAGAGGGGTATCTTCGCTGGGATTCGCTGGGGGAATATCTGGCATTGGCCGTATCGTTGGAGCACCTTGCCGTGGTATTTAAAAATCAAAAGGCGCAGGTTTTGGCAGACACATTGGACGCGGCGAACGGCAATATTCTTGATTTTAACCGAACCCCTGCCCGTAAGGTGGGCGAGTTGGATAATCGGGGGAGCCACTTCTACCTTGCCTTATACTGGGCTGAGGCGCTTGCCACGCAGTCTAAAGATAAGGACTTGCAGGTTCTTTTCTCGAAGGTATCAAATCAGCTTAAAGAGAGCGAGACCCAAATTCTCTCGGAGCTGACGGGGGCACAGGGAAAACCGCAGGATATAGGCGGCTATTACAATCCAGATCAAACCAAGGCCGGCAAGGCAATGCGTCCAAGCCCGACACTCAATGCAATTATTGATGCAATTTAGTGTGTCGTGATCTGGCTTATTCTAATTCGCTTTCAAAATGAGCCGTTAAAGACCTCGTAGTAAAAGTAACGCCCTGTCGTCATTCCGGCAATTTTTAAGCCGGAATCCAGAGCTGTCGGAGCCAAAGTATTCGACACTGTTCGTAATGGCGTAACCCTGGATTCCGGCTAGAAGCACGCCGGAATGACAGAAATTAAGGTGTAAGAAAGTGTTGGAAACACCTATGGGTAGTCTCATCTTGAAAGCGAATTAGGCTTATGCCAAAAAAGGGGGACTTGTTCCTTGTCACAATCTGACCCACTGGGTTTGCTTCGATCTCAAATTGACAAGATTGATGAGCAGCTGGTTACCCTTCTCAATCAACGTGCCTCATACGCCTTAGAGATTGCAAAAATTAAAAAAAGTCAGGGGTTGGACCTTTATGCCCCTGAGCGTGAGCAGGCCATCCATAACCGTCTGATCCAGATTAACTCCGGCCCCTTTCCCAACACAGCCCTGGCCCATGTTTTTCGTGAGATTATGAGGGGAACCTTATCAATGGAGGAAGGATGAGTGTCGCCTACCTGGGACCCGAAGGAACATTTACCCATCTGGCCTGTCTCCAACGGTTTGGAGCGTCCGGTGATGTAAGACCGGAGCATAGCATTAAAGCCGTTTTTGATGCGGTGGAGCAGGGCCAGGTTGATTACGGGGTTGTGCCCGTTGAAAACTCTCTTGAAGGCATTGTTAATCACACACTGGATCTTTTTGTAGACTCCTCCCTTTTTATTTGCGGCGAGATTTTACAGGAGGTTTCTCATTTCCTGATGTCCAAAACAGGGAATAAGGAAGAGGTGCAAACGATTTATTCCCACCCCCAAGCCGTTGCACAATGTAGTCGGTTCCTGGCAGAAAACTTTCCTGTCGTGCCGGTTATTGAAGTGGGTAGCACGGCCATTGCAGCACATAAGGTAGCCGAAGAGAAATCAGCGGCAGCGATTGCCTCCTCTGCTGCCGCCCAACATTATGATCTCAAAATTATTGCAAGTCAGATTGAAGATTATCCCAATAACGTCACCCGTTTTCTGGTTATTTCAAAGTCGCCTGCAGAGAAGAGCGATCGCGATAAGACATCGCTTCTTCTTTCTATTAGAGATCGCTCCGGGGGATTATGTGAAATATTAAAACCCTTTGCACAGCAGGGGATTAATCTCACCAAGATTGAGTCCCGGCCTTCTAAAAAGAAGCCTTGGGAATACCTTTTTTACATGGATGTGTTGGGGCACCAGGATGATGAAGCGATGCGGACTGCTTTGGGTCGAATGAAAGAAAATGCCATTTTTATTAGAATCTTAGGCTCTTATCCCGTTGCAGAGGCCATGAAAAGCAGGTGCACATGACCCGTCTATCACTCGCCGGTCTTCCGGCCTACGTCCCTGGAAAACCGATTGAAGACCTGGAACGGGAACTGGGTATTTCCAATGTCATTAAGTTAGCGTCCAATGAGAACCTGCTAGGCCCTTCCCCAAAAGGGATCGCAGCCTTAAAACAGGGAATCAAAGGGCTTGAGCGGTATCCCGATGGCTCGGCTACGTTACTCAAAGAGGCCCTGTCCCAAAAGTGGCAGGTAAAACCCAATCAGATTATTATTGGAAATGGCTCGGACGAAATTATTGCCTTGCTTGCTCATGCGCTGCTTCTACCGGGGGAAGAGGCGATTATGGCGGACCCTTCCTTTTCGATCTATAGCCTATCCACATTGTCCGTATATGCCAAACCGATCTTAATTCCATTGACGCAGGAGAATAAGGGAATATCTGGACGGCACGATCTGGTCAAGATGGCCAAGGCCGTGACATCCAAAACCAGGTTGATCTTTATTTGCAATCCCAATAATCCCACCGGAACGATTGTGTATCAGAAGGAGGTGGCCCATTTCCTGTCGCAACTCCCCAAATCCATTTGTGTTGTCTTTGATGAAGCGTATGGCGAATATGTGACCGACCCCAATTACCCTGTGTCGAGTCAGTTCCTTAAGAAAGGGCACCCCATTATTTTTCTCCGAACCTTCTCAAAGATTTATGGCCTGGCGGGGCTTCGAATCGGTTATGGAATAGGGCATCCTGATCTCATTGATCTGCTTAATCGGGTTCGGCTTCCTTTTAATGCCAATACCCTGGCGCAACGGGCCGCAGTAGCTGCGCTCTCCGATACCGATCATGTAAAGGCCACGCTTGAGCAGAACGAAAAGGGAAAGCGGTATTTGTATAAGTCCTTTGGTGCCATGGGAATTGATTATATTCCCACCGAGGCCAACTTTATTTATTTCAGCGTTTCTGACCAGAAGAAAGGCGCACAAAAGGGTAGGGGAGGAGACGCGATGGCCAAACGTGTTTATGAGGCCTTATTGCGTCAGGGAATCATTATCCGTCCCATGGAGGGGCCTTTCCTCCGCGTAACCATCGGCAGGATGGGCCAGATGCAGCGATTTATTCGTTCCCTGCGAGAGGTGTTGGGTTGATTGTGGTGATTGTCAGACCCTCCCTAGGGCACCTCTAAAAATCGTAGCGAGCGACCCAAGTGCAAGGGCTACTACGCACAGGAACCGCAATGTATGTAGTATATATGAGGATTCCGAGCACCGCAGGCGTCGTTACGCCCGCGCAACGCAGCAGTTGAGTCGTGCAGTAGGTTTTTAGATGTACCCAACGGTTTGGACCTTGGCATAATGTTTTACCTATCGATCATTGGCTTTTTGGGCGACGGGAAGACCGGACGTGAGGGTGGCTTGTTTAGGGTTTACATGGGAAGTGGAGAAATTTGCTAAAAAGGGGTATATTATGCCGGTCAAAATAAAGCAATAGGGGGGCATTTCGATTCTCTGTAGGCGTAACGCAACGACATGGGCAGGCCCATAGCGACCAACGGGGGCTGTCTATTCGCTCTGGCTCGTAGCGGATTAGGTATTGTTAGTACGTGCTGATTAAGGTTCGATATTTTCTGATTGGGGTTGGGTCCATTCTTTTTGTCGGCGGTAGTGTTCGCTTTTACCGTCTGATCCGAATGCATGAACAGGATCATTTTTTTGCGCCCCACCTTCTTTTGGTTTGCCTTTCACTCTTTATCTCGTGGCGGGTTCTCAAGTTGGGTTGGACAACAAAAGCAAAATCTAGGAGGGTGGCTATCTCGCTCATTCGATCGGGTTCCGTTCTGGCCTTTATATGGGCTTACCGTCTTTATTTACTCCTTTCAAGTGGGGCTGCAGCAGAAACCGAGAAAGGCAGTATTTCATATAGTCTTCCCGTTTTGTATATGACATTGGGAACGTCTATTATGGTTGCAGGACTTTGGATGAGTCGGTCGCTTCGTCAGGAGACAATGAAGGTTTTGGAGAATAATATGGAGAAAGACGTATAATCATGCCAATCCAATTTAAAGACTACTACGATGTGTTAAAAGTACCCTATTCCGCCTCGATAACGGAGGTTAAGAGCGCCTATCGAAAGCTGGCCCGGAAACATCATCCCGATCTTTTTTCCATTAGTCTCAAGAAATCGGCTGAGGAGCGATTTAAGACGATTAATGAGGCGTATGAGGTCTTGCGTGACGAAGAAAAGCGGGAAAAATATGACGAACTCTATACCCATTGGAAAAACAGAACCCCTTTTCGCTCCTCCTATGCCAACGATGGTTCCAGTGAAACAAAAAAGCGAAAGACGTGGAGGGCTACAGACGAAACGCATGAGGATCATGAACCTTCCAGACCAACATCCAGAAAATGGGATTATGAGGAAAAGAGAGAGCCAGAGAGTCGGTCCCGTTCATCGGACAAGGGAAAGACCTTCTCGGATTTCTTTCAATCTCTTTTTGGAGCGGAGGACGAAGAAGAGGATCACGACTTCCATCACAATGCCGAGCATCCTCAACCGGGCGGGGATATCGAGTCGGAAATTTTCTTAACGTTGGAGGAGGTGGCCGAGGGGACAAAGCGGCATATTCGTGTGCCACGAGAAACCAGGTGCCTGTTCTGCCAGGGAAAAGGATTGCTGGGGCGTGAGGCCTGTGCCCGATGCAAAGGGTCGGGTCGTATTACCGAAGAAAAAGAGCTGAGTGTTACTATT
This sequence comes from Candidatus Troglogloeales bacterium, assembly GCA_005239925.1. GTDB lineage: Bacteria > Nitrospirota > Nitrospiria > SBBL01 > SBBA01 > SBBA01. The sequence goes on from SBBA01000143.1 coordinate 4,930, forward strand.
CCCGCGGGGGTTCGCGATGGGGACAAGATTCGATTAAGTGGTCAGGGGGGATTGGGGGTAGGAGGAGGAACCCCAGGAGATCGGTATATATTGGTGAAATTTCAACCGCATTCCCAGTACCGAGTGACTCCCGATCACCTTGAAATGGATTTGGATGTGATGCCTTGGGAGGCGGCCTTAGGGTCGGAGCTGAAGATTAAAACCCTCTCTGGTAACGTGATCTTAAAAATCCCGGAGGGAACCCGAAACGGCCAACAGTTTCGGCTTCGGGGAAAGGGGCTGCCGGTTCGTAAAGCGGACAGGCAGGACCTTTATGTGCGGATTCATATCAATATTGCGCCTGTTCTAACAGCCGAAGAGCGTCAGCATTATGTGGAGCTTGCCCGTCTTGCCAAGCAACGATAAAGCGTCGATGGGTTTGAAAAAACGATGGAAGCGTTACCGGCTGAAATATTACTTTGTCATGTCGGTGCTTCTTTTTCTCACACTGGTTATTGTGAATCTCGTTTTTATTCATCGCTATTTTAAATAGCTTAGAGGTGCCCTAGAGAAAAAATGGTTTGGATTGGATTAACAGGCGGCATTGCAAGCGGCAAATCAACGGTCTCCGGCATGTTAAAAGAGGCAGGGGCCTTTATCATTGATGCGGATACCATTGCACACGACCTCATGAAAAGGGGGGCAGTAGCCTATCTTCCTGTCGTAAATCACTTTGGTAAAGGGATTTTAGATCGGGTAGGAGAGATTGACCGCAAAAAATTAGGAGAGATTGTGTTTCGCTCCTCGGACAAATTAGCGGCCTTAAATCAGATTGTGCACCCGTTTGTATTTCAAGCCGCGGAGCAGGAGCGGAGCCATATTGTATCCACCTATCAGCGTCCGGTTATTATTTTTGATGCGGCCCTGCTGATCGAAACCCACGCCCATGTGAAGATGGATATGGTCATTCTGGCCTATGTGGACCCCAAAACACAGATAGAACGGCTCTGTAACCGCGACAAACTCTCTGTCGAACAGGCAAAACATCGGATTAGCCTACAAATGCCGCTTACTCAAAAGATTTCGTTTGCCAATGAGATTATTAATAATAGTCAATTGTCAATTGATGAGGTGCGGGAGCAGGCTAAGATGATCTATCACTGGCTTTGCTTGGCGATTGATTCCTTTGAGAAGAGAAGACATTACAGAAGAAAGGCTCAATAGATAACTTCCCTAACCCCTCTTTGGAAAAGAGGGGAGAACCCCTCACCTTTGTTAAAGGGGAGGTTGGGAGGGGTTTTAGTAGTAGCTTCGATACCACTCAACAAACCTCTTGATACCGTCTTCAATAGGCGTCTTTGGCATAAAACCGCAGGCATTCATCAAGGAGTCTACATCGGCATAGGTTGCGGGCACATCTCCGGGTTGAAGCGGAAGAAGGTTCCGGGTTGCCTTTTTCCCCAGACACTGTTCCAAGGCATCAATCATCTTGAGCAGAGGAACAGGATTGTGATTTCCAATGTTATAGATCCGATAGGGCGCAGAACTGGTCGAAGGATCTCCCTCTTTCCAATTCGGATTGATGGCGGGAATCACCTCGCCAATACGCACTACCCCCTCGATAATATCATCAATGTAGGTAAAGTCTCGCTCCATATTGCCATAGTTGTAAACCTCAATGGGGGTTCCTTCGAGAATCGCCTTGGTAAAAATAAACAGGGCCATATCCGGCCTTCCCCACGGCCCATAGACGGTGAAAAAACGCAGTCCCGTCATCGGAATATGAAAGAGATGGGCATAAGAATGGGCCATTAGCTCATTGGCTTTTTTGGTTGCGGCATAAAGCGAGACGGGATGATCTACATTGTCGGATACGGAGAACGGCATTTTGGTGTTAGAGCCATAGACCGAACTGGAGGAGGCATAAATCAAATGAGGCGTTTTTGCAGTGCGACATCCCTCCAGAATATTCAGAAAGCCAACCAGATTACTTTCAATGTAGCGATGCGGGTTTTTCAGGCTGTACCGCACCCCGGCTTGTGCCGCGAGGTGAAAAACACGATCGAATGAATGTTGTGAAAAGAGGTCAGAAATCGCTTTTTGATCAGCCAGATCGTTTTTGTGAAACTGAAAATTGGGAGAAGACTCCAACTGTGCCAGTCGGGCGTATTTTAATCGAACATCGTAATAGTCATTGACGTTATCCAGCCCGACAACGACGTGTCCCTCTGAGAGCAGTCGTCGTGTCAAGTGAAAACCAATAAAACCTGCTACCCCTGTAACCAGCATTTTCATAGGATTCTCCCTTTATAAGATTAGAGCGTTTTTGATTGAGTTATGTACTCAAGTGAAAGTGCTCTAGGTGTCATTCCCGAATGCCTTTATCGGGAATCTAGAATCTAAAAAACCACTGGATTCCGGCTTAAACATTGCCGGAATGACGAAACTATAGAATCTGTATGCAATTAAACAAAAACCAATCTAATAGAATAAAACTGCTTAAAGTAAGATGATCTTACTTCAATAATACCATCCCTTACAAGGATTGGTTTGTTTTTATGTTGTGGTAGGAGGTGATTGGAAAGGACAGACCATCCCCTCTCCCAGAACAGGAGAGGGGATGCAGAGGATGGATTTCTTTCTAGAAGTCAAAGTTGGCCGTAGTGGCCGCACTGGCTTTTACTTCGATCTTGGTTGACTTGAATCCCAGCTTTGGGTGGAAGGCCTTCACTTCATAGGTGCCTGCTGGAATCTGATCAATGTTAAAGGTACCATCGGGATTGACCACCGCATAATACGGGTTAGACACCGGAAGGGCCCAAACATTCATGTAATTGTGCTGATCGCACTCTACTTTTAGGAACGAATCATCCTTCTTGAACCAGGTCTTTAGAACCTTTTCCGAGATGGACTGACCCTTTTTGGGAACTGGCTTGTTGAAGATGGTCGCGCTGATTTTGTCCTTAATGTCATAACCATGTGGGTTATGGAGAACCCCTTCAACGGTCTTTGGATCACTAGGATCGGCATCCATATTGGTGACTTTAACGATAGGGTCTTTGACGCCGCTCTTTTTTGCATTCACGACAACGCCAACCGCCTTGGAGGGGCCACCTTGTATAAGGAACTGGCAGTTTTCCGCCGTAATAGCCGTCTCGGTTTGCTTAAACTCTTTTCCTTTGGTGATATCGGTAATGTAGACGACCACGTCCCCTAATCCGCCGCCGGTTACTTTTACATCCTGACGAATCCGAAACCCTTTGCCGGAACCTGGCTCGCTATCGGAACCCACCTTGGAGCAAAAATTGGGCTGAGGGAACTTTGCAAACTCAAACTTTTCAGGAGCCGGTTGTGCCCCCTTGAAAGAAACCTTACCTGTAAGGGTTCCACCACCACTAACGGCCATGGTGGTATAGGTCTCACTCTCTGCGGATGCGAATCCCACTGACAAGAAACTTAAAGCAACCGTAACGCTTAACAATTTTGGAAACAACTTCATGCTCTTTCCTCCTCCTTCGTATTTTGTTATTGTGTTTACCGATAAGGGGATTAACCCACCCTACCTTCTTCCTAAGAAGGTGCATCATAATTGGAGCCTCATCCTCATGTCAAGCAAGGCACTGGTTATGTTATATAAGTGCGATTATACCAAGAAAGGACAGGATGCTGATTGATACTCATTGTCACATTGCAAACATAGAATATGATGCCGACCGTGAGGAGGTGATCCAACGTGCCATCAAGGCTGGAATCGGCAAGATGATTGTTGTGGGCACCGATTCATTAACCAGTCAAAGGGGCGTCGCGCTTTCTGAAAAATACCCGTTCCTCTTTGCCACGGTGGGGCTTCACCCTCACGAGGCGGAAGAAATGAACCCTCAACTTCTTCTTGAACTTGAAAAACTATCCCTTCATCCCAAGGTCGTCGCCATTGGCGAGACGGGGCTGGATTTTTATTACAATCACGCCAAGCCGGAAAAACAACGCGAGGCGTTTTGGATGCAGATTACACTCGCTCAAAAGAGACGGCTACCTCTGGTGATTCATACCCGCGATGCATGGGAGGATACATTTGTTTTGCTTGAAAAAGCGGATCGCGCTTACCTTAAAGAGGTCGGCTCTGTCTTTCATTGTTTTACGGGGGATAAGGCAGCGGCGCTTCGGGGGACAGGGCTTGGGATTTCAATCTCTTTTTCCGGCATTGTAACCTTCCCCAAGACGGCTACCCTTCAGGAAGCGGCTGCCTGTATGGACTCCCGGTTTCTTTTGATTGAAACTGACGCACCGTTTCTATCGCCACAGGGGTTTCGGGGAAAGCGAAATGAGCCAAGCTATATTGTTACAACGGCGGAAAAGATCGCGGCTTTGCGCAACTGTTCTTTCGAGGAAGTGGCGGAAACAACATCAGCCAATGCCAACAGGGTTTTCAGGCTTTTATGAGAGGTTGGATTTCGGCTAAAATCATGCCGGAATGCCGGCCCCCCGTTTCAAATCCAGCAGCGCCAACGTGCCATTCTGTAACGCCACCACGATATGTCCCTCCATAGTCGGGTGAAAGGCCACCCCATAAATCGGCCAGCCCAAACTCCACGAACCGATCTGACGGCCGCTTTTCACCTCCCAGAGGATCAGCGTCTGATCAGATGATCCGCTGGCTAAGGTTTTCCCATCCCGGCTAAAGGCGCAGGCATAGACCCTATCGCTATGGCCCGTGAGCGTGCGGATCGCCTTCCCGGTTTTCGCCTCCCAGAGGATCAGCGTGTTATCCCACGACCCGCTGGCTAAGGTTTCCCCATCCC
>SBBA01000108.1 GCA_005239925.1 Candidatus Troglogloeales bacterium
GAATTAAGAATTATGAATTAAGAATAGAACCTTTAAAGCCTTAATTTGTAATAAGCCAGCCTCTAGATTATTTATAGCCCTCCAGTGAGATTGTAATTTTGACTAGAAGATTCTCCGGCTAAAAATGGGGTCCCTACGACATCAACCACGACATAGTTCTTGGAAAGTCGCATGACGTCGCTTACGGGTCGGTCGGTTGCATCATTGGGGTTATTGCCCATCTCAATCTCGGACATGTTGGTGAAACCGTCCTGATCATCGTCGAAATAAGTTGGCGCGCCAAAGGTCAACGGCGTTGCAGCCTTCGCGTCAACGAAAACGGTCTGGCCACTTTCGGCTACCTTGACCTCCCCTACAAAGTAGGTGAGTGAGAAGCGATAATTCTGGCCCTTCGTCAGACCATCAATCCTTCCGGTCATTTTTTGGTTGGCAATATCAGGTTTTAGATCAAATGAAGCGCCGCCCTCCACAGCGACGACTGCGGTCAGATCCTGACCGCCTTTATCGGCGATATGCTTCGTAAGAAAGGCCGGAATGGGAGATGAAAAGGCTTGCTCCAATACAGGGGAAGGATTATTGATGGAAAAATCGGAGTCCGAGCCGCAACCCGCAACCAGGAAAATGCCCATGATAGATTGAAAAACTCGGAGCAAGGTAAAACGGCGCATGATTTATCCCAGGTAAATGTGAAATGTCTTTAAATAAGAAGTCGGCTATTTCCCCCAAATGCTTTTTATGCCACGCCATCCGGAATAAAGCATACCAATGACGATAAAGAGGCTCAAGGCCAGGGCAATGCTTCTGGAGCGAGGATAAATAGATAAGCCGATATAGATCAAAACGACAAGAAGCCCTTGTGTGAATAAAAGCCATCCGACTCCATTTCCCTGTTTTGGTTCGCTCATCTCGGCCTTACGGTATCACATTAGGAAAAAGGCAATCAATAACGCCTTTTATTTTTTTCCGATGTGAATGGCAACAATACCGCCCGCTCGATTGTAATAAGCAACCTCGGTAAAGCCCATCCGACGGAGCTTCTTCGCGAAGGTTTCCTGATCGGGAAATTGCCGGATTGACGCGGGGAGATAGTCATAAACCCCCGTCTGGTCGTTGGAAACCCATTGCCCTACGGCAGGCAGGATTTGAAAGGAATAAAAATCATAAAGCTTTCTGAATATAGGGTGCTGTGGCCTGGAGAATTCCAGACAAACCATACGGCCCTTTGGTTTTAAAACACGAAAAATCTCGGCCAGGGCGCCGTCGAAATCGGTGACATTCCTCATACAGAAGCCGGTTAAGACGGCATCCACCGACTGATCCTTTAGCGGAAGTCGCTCCGCGTTACCGCGCGCCATCATCACGCCAGATCGCCCAACCAGCTTGGCCAGGCCGCGTTGCAACATCGCCTCGTTTAAATCGATGGCAACGACATTCCCCTTCTCACCGACCTGATCGGCGGCCAAAATGGCAAGATCGGCCGTTCCCGTCCCCACGTCGGCTACCCGATCCCCCGGCCCTAGCTCAGCCAATTCTACCGTCTTCTTTTTCCAACGGTGATGCAGGCCCAAAGAGAGTACCGTATTGTTCAAGTCATAATAACGGGCAATAGATGAAAACATCTTTTGCACCGTCTGCTCTTTTTTATCAGACGAAGGAAGCACGTTCTGCATGGTTACAGACTGTTAATATTCCACGGTGGAAAGGAACGATCCCGCTCCGAAATAATAATCTCCTGCACGGGCCATCGAATTTTAAATGCCGGATCGTCCCAGCGAATGCCTCGCGCATATTCCGGGGAATACGGCTCTGAAACCTGATACAACAGTTCCGTATAATCCATACGTGTTTGGAATCCGTGTGCAAACTGCTCCGGTATATAGAGCATCTTGCGATTATCGCCGGTGAGCGCAATGGCAATCCACTGCATAAATGTCGGCGCGTCTTTCCGAAGATCAATAATCACGTTATAAGCGGCCCCTCGAATACAGTAGATCAACCTGGCGTCTTTATAGGGCGCCGCCTGATAATGTATGCCACGCAAGGTGCCCCGCTTCTTACAAAAATAAAGCCCGGATTGCACCCAATCCGCATGAAGACCATGTGCCAAAAATGCTTCTCGGAAAAATATCTGCGATGAAAAGCCGAGATCGTCCTCAATCAATTCGGGATCAATGAGGTAAACCCCCGCAAGTTTTGTCTTCTCAAAAATCATAACAAGACGACCTCAAAAAACAGTATGACCTTTCGGTGCCCTCTGTTTCTTTGTGACATAATAAAAAAGTCCACTTGATCCGGAAAGAACGCCTATACCAAGAACCACAAACACCTGTGTGTCCAATGGCAACCCGCCTCCTTTGATAGGGATAAGGATCAAGATACCCGTGAAAACGCCCCACGCCAACCACCACCCAAAGTAAGCCACACCCGTGGCGGCATCGGCCGCAGCGGACGATGTTCTCCCGTTGGCCTCCCCAGCGAGGGAAGGCAACTTACCGCTCCCGTTGGAGGCGGTAAAAACAAGGCCAACACTTTTATTGAGAGCCTTACTTTTATGGGGCAAAGTAGCGTCTGCATTTTCGCTATGTTCGTCAGGGCCCATTTCATTAAGTAGTTTCTTTGTTATTTCCGATACGATCATCGCCTGTTGGGAGGCCATAAAGGTAAAGGGCCGATCCACTGTCCCGACGATTTTCCCGATGTCGTTTCCAAACTTAAATGCCGAGGCCATCCTCACCTCTTCAAAATTCGGGTTTTGATAGTTAACGTAATCCAGAAACAAAACACCCCCTGCTTTGTGTGTGTCAATTTCCTCTCCAATAAAATGGGTCATGGGCAGGGCAATTTTTTGTTCGGGGTAACGCTCCTCAACCAGTCGGAAGAAGGTGTGCAGCATATAGCCTTGAATCGTGGCAATGAGCGCGGCCCTTTTTTTATCATTGATTTGTGAAACAAGGCCGGGGCCGTATCGTTCTTCGTAATCCTGAAATTGCGGCAGCAGCACTTTGTTGTAGATTGATACTGATGCGTCACGAAAGATTGCGGCTATTTGTGGAAGCTTGTCAGCCAGTTGATTTGTTTCGGCGTCCATGCAGAGCTTCCGAACCGATTTCAGATACCGATCCTTTTGATTTTTTGTGTTTTTGAAAACGTTAAAAAATGACATCCTGTCTACACCAATTAACGGGATGAAATGCAGAGTAAAGCAGACTGGGCATTCCAAGGAATACGACGGGAAATATAGCACAGCGTGATTGATAACGCAAATCTTTGCCTTCTTTTAAGGCATCTCTTATAAGGGAATTTAGGAGGTTACGGCTTTTTGTCATACTTTGTGCCGTAACCCTGAATAGACAGGTTCCCTCGATGCCCTGCCCTGTCGTTCACCTTGTTGTAAAAATGTCGCAAATTTCTATTTTGCCAAAGACTTAAACTATGGTACAATGCCCCGTCTTAAGGGGAGTGCCAATAGGGAGTTGTTTAATGCCAACATACGAGAAAATCTTATTGAAAAATATGGAACAACCGGGATATACCGGGTCACTTTCTGATTACCGGAAGACCGGCGGTTATATGGCCCTTGAGAAGGTGCTTAAAGGGATTGCCCCCGCCGAGGTAATTGACACCATTAAGAGGTCCGGGCTTCGGGGCCGCGGCGGCGCCGGGTTTCCGACCGGCGTGAAATGGAGTTTCATTCCCAAAGATCATCCTGGCCCAAAATACCTCTGCTGCAATGCCGATGAGTCGGAGCCGGGCACATTCAAAGATCGGCAATTGATCGAAAACGATCCACACCAAATGCTAGAAGGGATTACCATCGCTTGCTATGCCATTGGTGCACAGACCGCCTATGTCTATATCCGGGGCGAGTTTTTCCTGGGGGCAAAAATCATTCAAGGCGCCATTGACGAGTTGTATCAGGCCCAACTGTTAGGCAAAAAGATATTAGGCAGCAATTTTAATCTGGACATTTATGTTCACCGGGGCGCGGGGGCCTATATTTGTGGCGAGGAAACCGCCTTGCTGGAATCAATTGAAGGTAAACGGGGCAAACCGCGCACCAAGCCACCCTTTCCGGCAACGCATGGACTGTATCAAAAACCGACCGTCGTCAATAATGTGGAAACGCTGTCTAACGTACCCCATATTATCAATCGCGGTCCGGAATGGTTTGCGGCGATCGGCACGGCCAAGTCCACCGGCACCCGAATTTTCTCCGTGAGCGGGCCGGTGAATCGGCCTGGCAATTACGAGGTGCCACTGGGAATTACCTTTCGTGAAATGATTGAGGAACATGCGGGCGGTATGAAGGAGGGCAAGCGACTCAAAGCGATTATTCCGGGGGGGGCCTCGGCCTCCTTTTTCACTTCAGAGCATCTGGATGTCAAAATGGATTTTGAATCGGTGGCCGCGGCGGGCTCCATGTTAGGGTCGGGCGGGGTGACTGTTATGGATGACGAGACTTGCATGGTGGCGGCAACATTAAACCTCCTGGAGTTTTTTCACCATGAATCGTGTGGTAAGTGTACGCCGTGTCGGGAAGGCTCTGCCTGGCTTTTACAGATTTTAAGGCGAATTGAAGGCGGAGAGGGAAGACGAGAAGACCTGGCGCAATTGGAACAGCTCTCGCATCGTATCGAAGGGATGACGATCTGCGCCTTTGGCGATGCCGAGGTTGCGCCGATTTTATCTACACTCAAACATTTCAGGGCCGAATACGAGGCTCACATCGACGAAAAGCACTGCCCCTTCCGCCCCAACCTCGCCTTAGCCATGGCCGTCCCCTAGCCCGCCACGGGCGGGGGAGAATGGAGCCCTCCCGTTGGTCGGTCTGGGCGTACTGGTGTTGTTACGCAGAGTGTGGGGCAGAACGCCAGCTGCGACCCCGAACGCCGACTGCAAGCTCAAACATCGACATGCTGATAAGGCACGCTTTCTAACTCCTCCCCTTTGTGGGGAGGCCAGGTGGGGATGGGTCAAAAGGAGTAACCATTGAATTATGATCTTATCATTCTAGGCGGTGGCCCAGGGGGGTATGTCGCGGCCATTCGCGCCGGACAGTTGGGGATGAAAACGGCCCTGGTCGAAAAGGAAGGGATCGGCGGAACCTGCTTAAATCACGGCTGTATCCCCTCCAAGGCCCTGCTCAAGTCAGCCGAGGTTTTATCCATTGTCCAACATGCGGCCGAATTTGGCATTGAGGTGGGTGAGGTTCGGGCCGACTTTTCCTTTATCATCAATCGTAGCGAGAAGATTATCGGCCGGCTGCAACGGGGCCTCATGCACCTGATGCAAAAAAACAAGGTGGAGGTCTTCGCAGGCCTGGGCCGATTCTTATCGCCACAGGAGGTTGAAATCCTGGGGGTCGGAACGGAAGGAAGCAAGAAAATTTGCTCCGAACGGATAATTATTTCCACGGGCAGCCGTGTTCGCTCTCTACCTGCATTCCCCATTGATGAGAAAAGAATCTTATCCTCTGACGGGGCGCTTAAACAAACAACCCTCCCGCGCTCCATTGCGATTGTCGGCGGTGGCGCGGTGGGGGTCGAGTTTGCCTCTTTATATGCCACCTTTGGCGTAAAGGTCACGATCATCGAGCTTGCGCCCACCCTTCTTCCAACGGAGGATCGAGAGGTCTCTGCGCTCTTAAAACGCAGCTTCGAAAAACGGGGAGTAGCCGTCATGACCTCCGCTAGAATTGATTCCGTGCGAGACAAAGGAGACGGATTCTTGATCCATCTTGCGGGATACGCAGAATCGCTTGAGGTGGAGACCGTTCTGGTGGCCGTGGGGCGAACGCCGCATTCCAGCGGGATGGACCTGAAAAGGGCGGGGGTCGTTCTGGAAGAAAAAACACTGGCAGTTTTGGTCAATGATAAAATGCAGACCACTCAAAAAGGCATCTGGGCCATTGGCGATGTTACCACGCGCCCTGCACTGGCGCACGGCGCCATGGCTCAGGGGATTTATGTGATCGAGTCAATTGGGGGGATTGAACGAGAGCCGATTGATCCGCTATCCATTCCGAATGCGATTTATTGCCAGCCGGAGATTGCCTCGGTGGGACTGACAGAAGAGCAGGCCAGGGTAAAAGGGATCAAAGTAAAAGTTGCGAAGCTCCCCTTCTCGGCCAACCCACGCGCACTGATCTCCAATGAAACGGAAGGGTTTGTGAAGCTGATCTCCGAGGAATCGTACGGCTCCATTCTGGGGGCGCATCTGATTGGCCCGGGGGCAACCGAATTAATTTCCGAGTTTGTTCTGGCCAAAGGTTTGGAGGCCCGGGCATTGGATATCAAACGGGCGATTCATCCCCACCCCACCCTGTCTGAAATCGCTATGGAGGCTGGTGGAGCGATCTTCGACCAAGCCATCCACTTCTAATCTGCCAATGAGCGAAACATTGGCTGCTAGCCACGGGGCAGATTCCCTCCCCCCTTGTGGGGGAGGGCTAGGGTGAGGGGGCCCAGATTGAGGACTACCCCCCACCTCAATCCTCCCCCACAAGGGGGGAGGAAGTAGAGACAAAAAGATAATGATGCCACAAAGACACTTCTTAACCCCTTCACAGCCGCGCAAGGAACGGCTTCCGGATTGGTTTAAAGTCCTGCCCCAAACCGGCCCCAATTATCTGAAGATGCAGCAACAGGTTGAAATCCACAGGCTCAATACCGTTTGTGAGGAGGCCCGCTGCCCGAATAGATGGGAGTGCTGGAACGCCGGAACCGCAACGTTCATGATCTTAGGCGACATCTGCACCCGAAGCTGCGGCTTCTGCAATGTGAAATTTGGAAGGCCGACCGAACTCGATTATCAAGAGCCACAACGCCTGGCTTCGGCCGTTTTGACACTAGGTATCAAACACGTGGTGATTACCTCGGTGAATCGGGACGAATTGGAAAACGGCGGCGCGGAGATTTTTGCTGCGTCAATCAATGCGATCCGAAAAACAACACCCCATTGTACGATCGAAGTGCTTATTCCCGATTTTCAGGGAAAACGGGATGCCCTTGAAATCGTGTTATCCGCAAGGCCCGATGTTCTGGCGCATAATATGGAGACAGTGCCACGACTCTATCGCACGGTTCGCCCGCAGGCAAAATATTACCGATCGCTTGAAGTATTGTCCTGGACCAAACAGAGCGGCCTTGTTACGAAAACTGGAATGATGTTAGGGTTAGGGGAATCGGCAGATGAGGTGCGCTCGGTCATGTATGACTTGGTGGAGATTGGCTGTGATATTCTCACGTTGGGGCAATATCTGCAACCGACCCATCGGCATCTTCCCGTGGCCCGCTTTGTTACGCCGGACGAGTTTGTTCAATTGAAAGAAGAAGGCGAGGCGATTGGCTTGCCCCACGTGGAGTCTGGTCCGTTGGTTCGAAGCTCCTACCATGCAGAGAGGCAAATCAAGGTTATAGCCGAGGTGTAGTAGAATAGCCCTTGTGGTTACTTCTCAGTACATCTAATGCATCATTGCTCGCATCACCACATAGCGATATTGAAAGGTATGATCCCATTCTCAGCACCATTTAGTTCAGTGCTTACCACAGACCTGCAATGCTGAATGTGGTCGATGAATACGTATCACCCTCTATTTTTTTGTTCGAATAATTTATGCCTAGTATCAAACGGCTCCCTTCTGAAATGGGAAGGCCGTAACCTGTTCCTACCAAGAAACCAGATCCGCTATCGCTACGTGTATCACCAGAGAAACTCGTTTGTACAAGTGTCTTAGACACTCCAATATCACCACGCAGAAGGAAGCCATGCCCCGGCGCTTCACCAAAGAAGTGCATTGTACTAAGTGAGTAAAGATACTGGTTGAGCTGCAAGAACGTCTTGCCATCATCTAGGCGATCATAGGAGCCACTTATAACAAAGCCGAGGATTGTTTGATCATTTTGTAATGGCCAATAGAAGCCCAACATGTCAATGGCACCATCCGTGCGATTTATACCAGGCAGAGACTCAATGGCATTAAAGGACTCTTCAATATCTTTTGGATAACTGTTGTCTGTGATACCGATACCCCAATAGGCATACCACGGTTCTACTTCGGCTAGGGCTGGCGAAGAAACAGACAGAACCAATATAGCACAGCTACATAAGAATTTAGATTTCATATTACACCTTCTATTATACGAGAAATTAACAAAATGGCCCTAAACCCTTTTGGTGGCCAGCATTTTTGCAGCCGTAGTGCGAATCGCGGCGGGAACCCCTTTGTCTTTTGCCAACCGACTCATATCCTGTTGCCTCAAACCCTTCAAAAAGGTCATGGAAAAAGAAAGCGGCGTTTTGGGATTCCGAGTCAGAGCCTCACGGACGGTATACCTTCGCGTCCAGGCGGCATTTCGCGCGATCGTACGCAATACCTCCTCCGATACGTTTCGTGACTCCGCCACGATCTCCACCTCTTCGTCCGTGAGCTTCGGGCTGGCTAAAACGGCCAGCGCCACCTGCCGATTGGGGTCCCTTAACAGGAGAAGGCGGGCTTCACGATTTCCCTTTAGAGCCAATTGAATCTTTTCTGGTACCCTTAAGTGCTCAATTGCGGCCACCCGTTTTTGTAAAATTTCCGAATCAGATAGCGTATCGTTAAAGTCTGAGAAAGGGAGCGAATCGGAATCAAAAATAGATGCAGGGCCAAAGAGACGAATATAATTTAAGGTTGCCTGTTCAACATGAGGATGTCGAACAATCTTTTTGATCAATGGCTCGGTTGTCAGAAAGTATTTGGCAATAAGGTCAAGCGTCGCGCCCTCGGTTTCCGGGCTTTCCGCTAGAAAAAACAAGGTTGACTCCTGAAGCTGTTCGACATCAAGACGTGGTAAAAAAGTGGTCAAAATTCTCCTCTCGAATGGTTTGGGTAGGTCGGCGCGATCTCCTTACGCGGCAGCAGGCCGAGAGTGGCTTTAAAGTGATCTCCTAAAAAAAGGCGGGCCTGAACCTGCACCCCTTCCGTCGTATTTTCCATGGAAATCACCTGCGCCCCCCGAACATAGGCCCTGATCTTTTCCATCAGATCTTCTTTTTTTGCTTGCTTTGAGAGAGGTTCTCCAGTGTCAGTGTGAAGCGCCATAACCTGTTCGGTGAGCTTCCGCATGGCATCTTGTTTAGCCTGCTGTACCGCCCGTATCCTCCCCTCAGGCGACCAGTCCTCTGTCGCCCCAGTTCCAACAACAACCAACGTAACATCCGCCCAGTCCGTCTGCGGAATCGGATCGGGCACTGACTGACAGGACAGTAACGCAAAAAAGAGGATCCAGAGGGATATTATTCTGGGCGATCGCGAGAGGCCACCCCTACGATTCTTGGACTTTGTCACGAAAAGGGGTCCTCCACCGGGGCATGACCAATGTCGCGATGAAAACAGGACAATCTGGCCGCACGCCCTTTTTTCCTGAGGGTGTCCCGTAAGAGATTGACCAGTGTCACCGAGCGATGCCGTCCGCCTGTGCACCCAATCCCAATCGTCAGATAACTTTTTCCCTCCTGCTCATACAGTGGAATTAAAAAATCCAGAAAATCGTTTAGCTTCTCCATAAAACGGGTTGTCTCCGGCAGGGCCATAATGAAATCCTGAATAGGCTTGTCTTCTCCACTTAAATGGCGGAGGTCCTTCTGAAAATAAGGGTTGCGTAGAAATCGAACATCAAAAAGCAGGTCCAAACCGTACGGCAACCCGTATTTAAAACCGAACGAAAGAAGAGAGATATGCAATCGGTTCCTGGATTCTTTTTTGACATGTTGATGCAGGATGGCTTCCTTCAGATCGGAAAGAGAAAAGGCCGATGTATCAATGATCTGGTTGGCACGTTTTCTAAGTTCCGCTAGTTTCATCCTTTCCTCCAAAATGCCGTCAATGACCAGTCGGTCTTTTACGAGGGGATGCGGCCGTCGCGATTCTGAAAAGCGCTGCACCAGGACCTCGTCCCGCGCGTCTATAAAGAGCATCTCGACGGGAAAACCATCTTTCAAAAGGGATTCGTAGACATTTAAAAACTCGTCTAAAAAGTCTCGGCTACGGATATCAATCCCCAACGCCACGTGGCTTACGTCGCTGCCCGGTTGGGTACATAAATCCATGAACTTGGTGATGAGTTGGGGGGGCAGATTATCGATGCAGAAAAAGCCGTTGTCTTCAAAACACCTTAGGGCAGAGCTTCGTCCCGATCCGGATAATCCACTGACAATCACCAATCGAATCTTTTTTGCAGTCATTTCAATCTTTTTTCCTCCGCCCTTCGCCTCCTGGGAAGGGAGGGCGGCAGGAGGTATGGTAGACGGTATCATGAATTCTAATTTATTAGATTCCCCGTGGGTGACACCTACGTTTTTTGTGTAACGGGCACCTCTAAAAACCTACTGCACAACCCAACTGCTGCGTTGCGCGGTGCTCGGAATTCTCATGTATACTACATACATTGCGGTTCCTGCGCGCCGTGCGTCTTGCATTTGGGCCGCTCGTGACGGTTTTTAGAGGTGCCCTAACCTTATTCGCAAACCCCACAGCGACCAACGGAAGCTGTTCATTCGCTTCCACCCATCGGATTAGGCGTCGCTCAACTCCATAAGGCCGATTCGTTCGGCGCTCTTCTTGTAAAGAAGACTGCATTGCTTGTTGGCTCGGTTTCGAAAGGCCAATATGTCCTTTTTCTCCGATTTCATTTGTGACAACGCCTCTTCCACCGTTAAGACCGTCAGCAAAATCGTTTCCCGGTCAATATTAGGGGCCAGACTCATTTGACTATTCAGCTGACTCGAACTCGCCTTTCTTTTTTGGGCCTTGCGGAGTGGTTCAGATATTACAGCGCCTGCCTTTTTTGCACCTGGGTCGACCACTCCAGCCACGGGACGAACACGATGATCCGAATGTTTTTCTTTATACTTTTTTAATTGCCGTTCGATTTTCTTCATGACCCCATCCACGGAGGCATACATCTCATCGGTTTCCTCCTGAGCCTGAAATATAAAGCCGTTGGAGTGCAAATTTGCTTCGGCGATCTGTCGGTGTTTTTCCGCTTTCAATGTCCATACGATGTGGGAAGACGGATCGGCACACCGCTCCATTCTTTGTGCCCGCTCCTCGATATATCGTTTGAGCGCGGGGATGATACGCATTTGACGTCCTGTAATTACAACCTCCATTTTCCCTCCTTCATCTGATTATTTTCTAGCCGGGGCGTCTCCGTCTTGAGGCCGGGGCGATCTTTAATTCAGCGCGGTATTTGCTCACGGTTCTTCGGGCCATTTCAACCCCCTTCTGTTTTAACTGTTCAACGATCTTCTGATCGGTTAACGGATGCCTGACGTCTTCGTTGGCAACCATCCGTTCGATTTGTTCCCGTACTGCCAACGACGAAAGGGATTTTGCACTGTCCTTCTCAACCGAGGGCAGCGCGCCATTGAAAAAAAACTTAAGCTCATAAATCCCCTGCGGGGTATGCATATACTTATTCGTTGTTACGCGGCTGACGGTGGATTCGTGCATTTCGATATCCTCGGCCACCTGCTTTAACACCAAGGGTTTTAACGCGCGCACCCCATGCTTCATAAAGCCATATTGGAATTTCAATATGGATTCGGCTACCTTGAGAATGGTGCGATTCCGCTGCTCAATACTCCGAATGAACCAAACGGCCGACCGATACTTATCTTCCAGATAGGCCCGCGGATTTTCAGCATCCGTATTTTTCGATTTTAAAAGGGATTGGTAGTACGGGCTGATCTTGACCTTGGGAAGGCCGTCATCATTGAGAAAAACAGCGTACCGCCCCTCCTCTTCTTCGGTAGGCACGGTTTCATCCTGAGGTGTTACAGCCGATGGAATCGTTGTCTCCCGTAGGGCTATCTTGTCTTCATTTGCTCCTATCTTATCCTTTTCAAACACCTTCATCACAAAGACATCGGGAACGATGTTAAAGTTTTCATTTACAAAAAAAGGGCGACCCGGCTTAGGCTCCAGATGCTCGATAATCTTAGAGGCCTGCATAACCTCTTCTAAGGAGACACCGCACTCTTTGGCGATTTGGGCATACCGTCTTTTTTCAATCGCCTCCAAGTGGCTTCGGACCAGTGTCTCAACCAAGGAACCCGCGCAGCCCAGGATACGAATCTGTATTAAAAGGCATTCAATCAGATTGCGTGCCCCCACGCCCGCCGGATCAAATTCCTGAATGATCGTTAGCACTTTTTCGATTTCTTCGAGTGAGACATCGCCCAGGTCATGCGCAATCTCTTCGAGAGGGATTTCCATGTATCCTTGATCATTAATATTGCCGATCAGCTCCCCACCAATCCACTTTTCACGATCGGATAAAGAGGTCAGGCCCAACTGCCAAAGCAGATGATCGCTTAGTGAAACCGGGCGGGCCAGTGTCGCCTCAAAAGAAGGCTTCTCTTCGGGCGCTTCCCAAGTCACATCACTTTCAATTCGCTCACGCTCTTCGTCATCATAATAATTATCCCACTTTAGATTGATATTCTCAGAGGTCTCCGAATACTCTTCATCAAAATCGGTATCGGCCTGCCCTTCCAGGGAAGGGCCTTCACTCGAATCCTCTTCCAAGGTATCGGCTGTCACCTCTTCAATGAGTGGGTTTTCCAGCATCTGGAGTTCAATCTCCTGACTAAGCTCCATGCGGGAAAGTTGTAGTAGCCGAATTGCCTGCTGTAACTGGGGCGTCATGACCAGCTTCTGACGAAGCTGCATGTCCAATCCGACGCGCATTGCACCCTCTTGCCAAGCCATCTCTTATCCTAAGCCGCCACGGACGGCAACGAATGAACCTCTCCCGTTGATCGCGGCGGGCCTATAAATATCGTTACACCGAATAAATAATCTGCACAAAAAGCATCTCTGTTACAGATCAAGAATCTAAGCATTTATCTTCTCGGTCAGGTTAAATCGGTTTCCTAGGTAAAGCTCTCTTGCCAACTGGCTTTCCACCATTTCAGTCGGGGTTCCAGAAAAAAGAATGGTTCCGGCATGGATCATATAGGTACGATCGCATATGGTCAGGATTTCGGAAATGTTGTGATCGGTGATGAAGATGCCGATCCCGGCTCCCTTTAATCGGATTAGGATTTGTTGAATTTCCATGACAACGATGGGATCGATTCCGGAAAAGGGTTCATCAAGCAGTAGGTACTGTGGGGAATGAACCAGGGCGCGTGCGATCTCCAGCCGACGCCTCTCTCCCCCCGAAAGGGTAGTGGAGGAATGCGTGGCGAGATGATGCAGATTAAACTCGGTCAGCAAGGCCTCAACGCGAGTCGTACACTCGGCCGCAGTAGGAAAATGAACCTGGGCAACGGCCCGGATATTTTCTTCCACAGTCATTTTCCTGAAAATAGAAGGCTCCTGGGGAAGATAAGACAGTCCCAGCCGCGCACGGCGATAAAGGGGAAGGGAGGTGATTTCCTTTTTATTGAGTAACACCTCACCGCGATCTGGAAAGGTTAGGCCGACCAGCATCTGAAAAAGGGTGGTTTTGCCCGCACCGTTGGGACCAAGAAACCCAACAATTTCACCGGTACAGACCCTGAGATTCACGTTCTGAACAACGGTACGTTTCTGATAATACTTTTCTAACCCAATTGCTTCTAACATTCTGATGCTCCACCCATAGGGTGTGTCCTGGTACTTTGACAGTTTAATTGCGAAATATTTTTTGTCATTTCGGAATGTTTCTGTCCGGAATCCAGGGCCCCTCTCCCTAACCCTCTCCCGCTTTGCGGGGGAGGGAAGGGTGAGGGGATTCCGGCTTAAACATTGCCGGGATGACGAATTATGAGACACTACATTAGTTGATTGTTAGTTCGCTTCCCTCAACAAAACTTCTTTTATGTTTCAGGGAAAGGGTAATCGCCTTGCCTTTGACGTGGTAGCCTTCTTCCCACATCTCCGGCTCACCGGTGAGGACAATCTCCCCTTCTTTGGCGTCATAGATACCCCGTTGCGCCAGAACACGACGGGTGCCTTGTATCAGCTCGACATCTTCCGTGACCTCAATCCGTGCAATCTCTTTTCCTTCCCGACCCGGTGCAGCCTGTTCCGATCTTTCTGATGTAGGCGTCCCCGTATTGGATAGAAGCACCTCCGCGCGACCAGCCTTGATCGTCACGTCCCCTTTTTGAATCAAGACCGTTCCCTGGAATAGGACGGTATCCTCCAATCCTTTCACGGTCATTTGGTCTGAAGAGATGGAAAGCGGTAAGGCCCCTCCGAGGGCTGAAAATTTTCCCGTGTCCGGCGTAGTCGTGCCAGCAGACACAACCGTGTCTGAATTTCCCTCGCGTCTAACCGTTGTGCCAGGCTTTCCTACCTCGCTTGGTGGGCCGAGACTGCTGCCTTGCGCTACCGGAAGCAGGACGAGAATAAAAAGAAAAACATTAATAAATTTCCGCATGAACATTCCTCAAGGTCATCTCCGAACGATCCAGAGAAAGCCGCATCCCCACGCCTCGGATAGACACACCCAACCCGGAAACTTCAACTCGGTCCTGTGTGTGAATCATCCTCTCTTCGGGAGACCATGCCAGCGAAGCAGTTTGAATGGTATACCCGTTATTGAGTTGCACCAACACCGGGCCATTTTCCTGTTGTAATGAAAAGGCGGCTCCTCCAGCCTCCATTCTGCCCGTGTCGCCACGGAGGGTAAGCGGCCCCCCTTTTGCCGATTGCATCTTCACAAAAATCTTTTTTAAAAAAGCCGTTTCGTCTTTCTCAAAAAATCGAGCCTCCTCTGCCGTTAGTTCCCAATCTTTCTGACCTGCCCGCGTTTGTACAAAGAGTATTTTCGATAACCTTATATCCGCTGTTTCCTCCGGAGCCGACGCCACCTTTGGCGAACGTTTCCATTCGCCTGCAAAAAAGAGCAGGGCAGTAACAACGATAACAGATCCCGTTAATGCGGCAAATGGCTTATTCATGTGGCACCGTTTTGAATCCGGACGGGTATCACCCTCCGAGGTTATCGCTCAGACCTCAATATACCAGAAGAAGAAAAGTAAAGAAAGAGGCGAGGGCAGGGCCATTTTTTAAAGCAAGGCCTTAAAAAGCAAGGAAACAAGAAGAAACAAGAAAAAGGTCACAAGGAAATCGCTTTGACTTTTAGCAACAAAACCTGATACTTTCCCAAGATACATGTACCTTGTTCATTGGAAAACCCACTTCCAACGAGAACAGCGCCATGCATGAAGAAGAGGCGGCCTCCCTATGTGGTAAGTTAAACATTGGAGCAGGCCAGGGAAAGCATCAGTCAATATTCTATGTTACGGGGCGTAGCGCAGACCGGTAGCGCACACCGTTCGGGACGGTGGGGTCGGAGGTTCAAATCCTCTCGCCCCGATACTATAAAGGAGTATTTCACCAATGGCAGATAAAAGTGCAGCACGAGTTATAATTGATGGGAATGTTCAAGGGGTTGGATTCCGAAATTTTGCACACCGATATGCCTTTCTACTGAGTCTGAAAGGGTTTGTGAAAAACCTTCCTAGTGGCCAGGTTGAGATCGAGATTGAAGGGGATAAGGATAAGATGAATCTCTTTCTGGAACACCTGCACCGTGGGCCATCCCTTTCCAAAGTGCTCAAGGTCGACGTAACCTGGGGAACCTACTCTGAACGATTTAAAGAGTTCTCCATCATTTTATAACCTTAGAGAATCAGATAATATGAGTCAGGGATGGCTTGAAGAACGCGAGGAAGAAAGTGCATCCGCACAGCAAGAAAAAGAGGGCCTTTCCGGTTTGGCCAACTTTGATGCAATAGAAGAGTCGGATAACGACAAGGAGACCGACCAGAAAGAAGACCTTCCCGGATCCATGGAGGCGATTGCGGCCTATCTGCGTGATGTTGCCCGATCCAATCTGCTGACCAAAAAGGAAGAGATCGCTCTGGCAAAGCGGGTGGCCAAGGGGGATATGAATGCTCGGGAGAAGATGATCGAGTGCAATCTGCGTCTGGTCATCAGTCTGGCCAAGCGGTATGTCAACAGCGGGCTTCCCTTGCCAGATCTGATCGAGGAAGGGAATATCGGCCTGATTAAGGCCGTCGAAAAATTCGATCACACCAAGGGATTTCGATTTTCAACCTATGCCTCCTGGTGGATTCGACAGGCCATACAGCGGGCTATTATGAATGACGGTAAGGTGGTTCGTTTGCCCGTGCATGTGATCGAAGAGATCAATCAGTATCTGGCGTCTATTGAGGATTTGGTGCAGGAACGGGGACGCACGCCGGAGCAATTTGAAGTCGCACAGCGAATGAATATCCCGGAACAAAAGGTGCATCAAATACAACAATTGTTGCGCCAGACCTATTCCCTGGATGCCCCTCTGCCGGATTCTCAAACCAATGATACGACGCTACACGATGTCATTGAGGATGCGGATCAGCTTTCCCCCGCTATAGCCGTTGAAGAGAGCGACCTAAAAGAAAAACTACTTTACTGGTTGCGATCACTAAGGGAAGCGGAACGCCGTGTTATTCTTCTACGCTTTGGGTTGACTGGCGATGAGGCGTGGACACTCAATCAAATTGGCCAAGAGTTCGGGCTGACTCGGGAGCGGATTCGGCAGATTGAATTGAGGGCGCTTAAATCGTTACGCAAAATGATGGGTAATAAAGTGCGTGCGTCGGATATCCTGTAAGGCCTTAAAAAGGGCAGTCGTTTGAAAGAGGAGGACAGAATGAACTTGAAATCACGGATTCGGGAAATACCGGATTTTCCCAAGAAAGGGATTCTTTTTTACGATATTACGACCTTGTTGGCCGATGCCGAGGCCTTTAACACCGTCCTTACCCGATTAGCCACCCCGTTTGAGGGGCAGGCCATCCAGAAGGTGGTTGCCGTCGAATCGCGTGGTTTTATTTTTGGCGCTCCGGTTGCCCAGAGGCTTCACGCCGGCTTTGTTCCTGTAAGAAAGCCGGGAAAACTTCCCTATAAAACTATTGATGAAACGTACCAATTGGAATATGGCGCGGGCACCCTCTGTATTCATGAGGATGCCATCTCAGCAGGAGAACGGGTTTTGATTGTGGACGACCTCTTGGCCACCGGCGGAACCACCGCGGCAACCGTTAATCTGATTCGGAAACTGGGAGGGGTGATTGTGGGACTCGCACTCGTGATTGAATTATCATTCCTAAAGGGGCGGGAGAAGCTCCCTGCCATTCCGATTGTTTCTCTCTTAACCTACGATTAAGTTCCTATAGGGCGCCTCTAAAAACCTACTGCGCGGCCCAACTACTGCGTTGCGTGGGCGTGACAATACCTGCGGTGCTCGGAATCCTCATGTACACTGCAACCATTTCGGTCCTTGTGCGTAGTAGCTCTTGCATTTGAGCCGCTACAGTTTTTAGAGGCGCCCGTTATATGCCTCTCCGTCATATGGAGTCTCCACCTTTTTTGCAAGGTTTTTTTCTTGCGATGACGGGGATAGGATTGTTGTTATATATCCGCCTGTTTGTGAAGGATCACCCGAACCACTTCATTCTTCTGGTTGATTCCAACCCCATGAAAAACATGCTCTAAGAAAAGTTGAAAAGAAAGAGAGGTTTCATTTATTCTGTAGGAACGTCTTAAGGATTATCAGTGAATATTATTGTTGTTGGAACACAGTGGGGGGATGAAGGTAAAGGGAAGATCGTTGATCTTCTTTCGGAAGAGGCCGATTATATTGTCCGTTACCAGGGGGGACATAACGCCGGTCATACCGTCGTCTCCGGACAGAATACGATTATCTTACACCTGATTCCCACGGGCGTTCTTCATCCTGAAAAAGTGGGGGTGATCGGTAACGGCGTCGTGGTGGATCCGGCGGCCCTTCTTGAGGAGATCGAGATGCTCGCCTCTTATGGTGTCTCTGTCTCCGGAAGGCTTTTTATCAGCGAAATGGCCCACCTGATTTTTCCCTACCATAAGGCACTGGATAAGGCAAGTGAACGATCCAAGGGAAGTCGGAAAATCGGAACCACCGGTCGCGGAATCGGGCCGGCCTATGCCGATAAGATGGCGCGCATTGGTATTCGTGTGATTGATCTTTTCGATCCTCCCCTGCTTCGTCAAAAACTGGAAAGCAATCTGACAGAAATGAATCTGCTCTTAAAAGAGGCCTACCACCTCGAGGGGTTTGATTTCGATAAAATGTATCAGGACTACCTGGGGTATGGTGAGCGGATTCAATCGTATGTCACCGATACATCGCAATTGATCCACCGGGCAATGGGTGAGGGGAGGCATCTTCTTTTTGAAGGGGCGCAGGGAACCCACCTGGACGTTGACTTGGGAACCTATCCGTTTGTGACCTCATCAAGTTCGACGGCGGGCGGGGCCTGCACGGGAACAGGGGTGGGGCCGACCCAAATTGATCGGGTCTTTGGCGTGGCCAAGGCATATACCACCCGCGTCGGCGAAGGGCCGTTTCCCTCCGAGCTGCATACCGGCATGGGAAGCCTGATTCGTGAGAAGGGCGGGGAGTTCGGGGCTACAACGGGCCGACCACGTCGCTGCGGCTGGTTTGATGCCGTGGTTGTTCGATACGCGGCACGGATCAATCATCTTGACGGGATGGCCATCACCAAGTTAGACGTGTTGGATGGTCTTCCGGAAATTGCAATCTGCGTGGGATATGAATATCAGGGCCGACTGATACATGAAATGCCGGCATCGTTATCGGTTCTACAGTCCTGCACACCGCGTTTGGTGCGCCTTCCTGGCTGGACCGAAAAAACGGCAGGGGTGACTTCCTACGACCTGCTTCCTCAGAATGCAAAGGCCTATCTTGCGGCGATTGCCAAGGAAGTCGGTTGTCCCATCGATATGGTTTCAACCGGGTCTCGGCGCAAAGAAACGATTACGCTTACGCATCCGTTTAGCGCCCCTAAATAGGGGCGAGAATTGGAGCTATTTGCGATTATTGCGCATCAGCTCAAGAAATTCAGAGCGGGTTTTTGAGTCGGTTCGAAAGGCGCCCAGCATTGCAGAGGTTACCATCTCTCCCCCCTGTTTCTCCACGCCGCGCATCATCATACAAAGATGCTTTGCCTCAATCACCACGCCAACCCCATACGGGGCAACCTTTTCCATAATGGTCTCGGCGATCTGACTGGTAAGCCGCTCCTGAAGTTGCAGTCGCCTGCAGAAGACCTCCACGACACGAGACAATTTGGACAGCCCCACAATCTTGGCCTTAGGCAGGTAGGCAATGTGGCATTTTCCAAAGAAGGGCAAAAGATGATGCTCGCAAAGCGAGAAAAAATCAATATCTCTCACAATCACCATCTCTTCGTGACGACTGCTGGTAAAAAAGGCATCATTGAATACCTGATCAATATCCTGGACATAGCCTCGCGTAAGAAATTGCAGGGATCGCTCCACCCGATCGGGTGTTCCAACAAGGCCTTCGCGAGTGGGGTCTTCTCCCATGGCAACCAGTAGTTTTTCGATGAGTTCTTTTATCGGTTGATTTTCCATTCTTGTCTCTCCCCTTTCCCCTCTGGCTAGAAAGAGGAGATCAAGGGGTGTGTGCTGGGCGGTCACAAGGGCTGCCCCTATATTACGCTATCTCCAGAAACTTAGGATACGTTGTTAGATTCCTGCACCCTGTTTCTTCCACCCAAACCATGTCTTCAATCCGAACGCCGCCGATTTCCGGGTAATATAGCCCCGGCTCCACGGTAACCACCTCTCCTGTTTGCAACGTCCAATCCCGAGTGCTAATGCCAGGCGGCTCATGAATATCCAGCCCAACACCATGACCGGTGCCGTGGAAAAAGCCCTGCATCCGCCCGTTCACTCGTCCGGTTTTATAGCCACGCTCTTCAAACAGCGCGACAATTTCATCATGAATCGCCTTGCCGGAAACGCCGGCACGCACCCGCGAAATCCCCAGTTCTTGGCCTTCCAAAACCGTATCATACATTTTTTTTAACAGATCCGACGCGACCCCTTTGACCACAGTGCGACTCATATCGGCAAAATAACGGGTTTCAATCGAACGAGGAAAGATGTCAAAGACGATGGCCTCATTGGCGCGAAGTGGGCCGTGCCCCACCTGGTGGGGATCACAGGCATCCACACCGCAGGCAATAATCGAATGTTCCGCGATACATCCTTTTCCCATCAGATTGATGTGAAGGCGTTTCCGTAATCCCTCGGAGGTAATTTGTTTTCCCTCGTGATAGAGATACCCGTCGTAAATCTGAGCGGCACGTAGCAGGTCAAACAGATCGTCCACTGCCTCTTCCACGGCGATTTGCGTGGTGCGAATAGCCAAAACTTCTTCCTTGGTCTTGATTGCCCGCTCTGCAAAGAACGGCTCCTTCCTAATCGTCAGTTTGTATCCTGCCTCACGGAGGGCGTCGCCTATCCCTATCGGAAAAGAACCAGGGACGGTTATCTCTGATACCCCCCGTTCCTTTAACAGAGCCGATATCACGTCAATGTATTTCGGCTGGCCGCTCGGCTGCCCACTCGGCTGGCCGTTTGGTTTGTTGGTGCCTTGCTTGGCCTTCTCCTGATAATCGGAGTAAGAAAGAACCTCATTGACCTTAGACTGGAGGCGGGCGCGGTCTACTTCCAGATCGCTCATGAGCAAAATCGTCTTGCCGCCTGTTTTTAAATAAATAAAGTCATCCGGGGCCAAGAAACCGCTGGCGTAATAAATGTTGGAGTCCTGTTCACTTGCGGCGATGATAAGAAGATTATCTGATGTCGTATCCATTTGTTCTTTCGCAAATATAGCCCCCGAAAAGATTGCTAGTCAACCACCACGTTCATTTGACAAGATCGTCACTCTATCCTACACTCTTGTCGTTTCGATCGCTACGAGAAATGGACCCGGCTCTCAATATTAAAAAGACTTTTCCACTTACAGACCAGCCCATTGTTGCGCGCCTTGCGAGATTTACGCTTTCGTTTGTCCAGGCACTTCTGAAAACAGGGTATTACCAACCTGGTAATCTAGGTTTGACCGTTGCCAAGAAAGGCCTCTATCAGGATCTACTGGAACTTCATAAAAGTGATCGCGAAATTTCTTTCATGATCCATGGTCAAGGGGGTGTAGCGGATATTCTCGTCTATGGCCTCTTATCCGAGGTTGCCTCCCTCAAAACACTATTTTCACCTGATATGGCCGATCCCTTAGTTGTAAAGTTTCGAGACTATTTCGACCGGCGGCGTCTGGTCAACATCACAATGAAGCCCGGTATGACATATGAAGAATTCGACGGGTTGATCGACATCATGAGTGAGCCTCCCGAGGGGCTGCATGAGGAGCAGGCCGTTGCGCTCATGACAGGAAAATTAGTCGCCCACCAAATAGTCCATGTCTCAATCATCCACACGGAGGAACTGGATACAAGCCATGGTTCTTTGGATGAAATGGCGCAGCTTCTGCTTGCTCGCCTGAACAAAGACCTGCAAATCATTCCGTTTTACAAACACCTTACTGTAGAACAGATGCTTGCAGTCAAGACACAGGTCTTTGTGGGCCTGTTGCAACCCCTGAAAAAAGCCACGGTTTTAAAAGAGGTTTTGGTTCATTGCGACCGAATTGTTCCTGTTACTATTGACGCGACCCAGGTGGTGGATATAGAAGCGGAGTTTAGTTGCGCCCTGCATCCGGATCAGCGCATGAAGACCTTATTGGAATGCACACGCGATTTAGAGACGGTTTCTCCACGAACCCATCCCAGTCAAAACGAATTAGATATCGCTTATTATGAACGCCTTGTATCCGTGATTAAAAAGATGGTGTTGGATATGGATTTTAATCAGGTACAGGAAGAGGCCTATGATCTGATTGCCACGCTGGTTTTCGAAGGGATTGTGCCGTTGGAAACACTTCCCGAAAAATTAATAGCGCAGGTTCAGGCCAAACAAGCCACCGATTCTTATCTGCGTGAGAAGACTACGATTTTGGAAACACTGGAGCTAGGATGGCAGGAGCCTGCCGTCGTCCAGTCCATCTGTTTTATTCCGGCTTTACTTACTCGGAACGAATTTGTCGAGATGGAAACGTTATCCGCTCGACTACAGAGCACATGGGAAAAGACGTTCGGCGACCTTAGGGAACCCTTCTACACTCAAATCGGAATTGATGGGATGCGGGAGACGCTCCTGTCCAAACTAAAAAATAATCAACTGGCGCAACGCAAGGATATTCTACCTGTTTTAGAGCGGTTCTCACAGCCGCTTTCGTCTTCGCTGATTCCGCTTTGTGCTGATCCTGATATCTGGGTTCGGCGAAATATCTGTCGCATCCTGGCCCGTCTGGGCGAGCCGGTGATTCCCAATCTCATCGGATGGATGGAGGAGACAACGCGCCATTGGTATTTTGTTCGGAACATCGTGATGATATTAGGGGATATTGGTTCCACTGATGAGGTCACGCGGCAGTTTCTAAAACGTTACCAACAACATCCCAGCATCCCTGTGCGAGAAGAGGTCTTGATGAGTTTTGGCAAGATAAAAGGGGAGAAAATGGAGGGGTATCTCTTGCACGAGCTAGGTAATAAATCTATTTTACTTCGGAACCGGGCCGTGCTCTCATTGGGCAACTTTTATCCCGCGCCCGAGCCGTTTTTGACCTTTCTTCAGGAGACGCTTAGAAAGAAGCGCAAGGAGGAGGCCCAGATGGATGAGCGGATCGAGATTAGTTGTTGTCTTGCCATTGAAATGATGGCTGCCTTCGATCTTGAAAGGGCGCAATCTTTTGAGCCACTCCTGATTGATGCCCTGACGCCGGACAAATCGTTTTTGGGGTTAACCCGCGAGAAACACCAGGAAAAGGGATATGAGGTGCGAAGGGCCATTTGTAAATTATTGGGCGTCATTGGAACGGAGAACGCCGTTCCGGTGCTCACCTGGCTTTTAAAGGAAAAACAGTGGCTACCGCAAGACAAAGATATGGTGCTGCAGGGTGTGAGACATATCCAGCGGCGGGCCCAACCAACAGGATAAAATGTTTCATCCTTGCGAGAATTAGACCCTTTGTTGCAATGCGATTTGTGATACGCCACTGCTTGAAAAGCCACCCTATTTAAAACTGTTTTTAGAGATATTTTTTAGGGATTGACAAATCGTTTAGAGCGCATTACAGTAGGAAAAGGTTGAGGCCAATAAAGACCACCGTTTATGGTGCAGCGACAGCTTGAAATTCTAGAGGCACGGGTTGCCGAAATGATTACACGGATTAAGTCGCTTCGGTTGGAGAAGGCGCGACTTCAAGCCCGTATTGATCAGCAGGGGAGAGAATTCCATCAACTGCAAGAGGAGCGTTCTCTCATTCGAAGCCGCGTTGCAAAATTATTGGAGATATTGAATCATGTTGGAGAGAAGGATGGACCAGCGTAGCCGTCCCGTCAATGGAGCACCGACAACAAGTACTTCTTTGAAAAATAAGTGCCGGGTGGATATTTTTGGACGTCAATATACCCTAAGAAGTGACGCAGACGATATCTACGCTAGGGAGCTGGCCTCTCTGGTAGATCAAAAAATGAGAGAGCTGGCTGTCGGTGTAAAATCAATTGATCCCCTAAGGTTGGCTGTTTTTACGGCCATTAACCTGGCCCATGAGTTGCACGAGTCCAAAAGACAGCGACAGGAAAGCGATACCATGATCGGCCAGAGAACCAGCGACCTTATCGAATCAATTGAATCCCAGTTTGAGGAGTTCCGACCGGAGTCGGACTGGGTGTTGCCGGCAGGGTTGTCTGAGGACAGCCTGTAAAAACATTCTTCGTGTGCTTTTTGCCCATGAAGGAGAAAAAAAAGGTAGTGGGCCTCTTGTTTGTAAGGAAATTGGTTTCCCCTGCCTTGTGCGTAAGTAAAGGATTGAATCCAAACCGAATGATTTAAAGAAGGGAGCTAAGTTCAAAGAGACGGTGAGCAGGTTCCGTATTGATGCGGAAAAGCCTAATGTTTCTATCTTGGCGCCCACCTGGTTAAACCAGGTTTGAATCTTTCCTCTACTACGGCAAAGGTGGGGGTCCAGTTTACGGGCGGCCCCTTAAGCTACTCGAAGGTTTCTAACTCCTCTTTCATCTTCTTCATCTTATTAGCGCATCTAAAAACTCCCTAAATCCCCCTTATCAGGGGGACTTTTAGTCCCAAAGCTGTATTCCCCCCTGATAAGGGGGATTTAGGGGGGGTGTTTTTAGAGGAAACCGTGCCCGAAATAAAACGTCTCCATACCCCGCCGTTTAAGCCGACACCGTACGCTATTTTACGTGTCAGTCAACTCACGAAGGCACTTCGAACTGAAATCGAACACTCTTTTAGCGACATCTGGGTCGAAGGAGAGGTTGCCAATCTTCGGATTCCTCAGTCCGGACATTACTATTTTACGTTAAAGGATGAAACCGCCCAAATCAAGGCGGTTCGCTTTCGAGCCTACGGCGGATTCGTCAAGTTTATTCCCAAGGAAGGCGAGTTGGTTCTAATCCGGGGCCACCTTACGGTATACGAGGCCCGCGGGGAGTACCAAATCGTTGTAGATTACATCGAGCCGCGAGGAATCGGCGCATTAATGGCGGCCTTTGAGGCATTAAAAGAACGGCTTCGGATGGAGGGGCTTTTTGACGACCGATATAAAAAGCCAATACCAGCCTTGCCCAGAAAGATCGCCCTGGTGACCTCCAGAACCGGCGCGGTGCTACACGATTTTCTCAAAATTCTTCGAGAGCGAAAAACACCGGTCACGATCTGGGTAGTTCCTGTAATTGTTCAGGGTGGAGGGGCCGCCGGTGAGATTGCCCAGGCCATTTCTGCTATCAATGACTCTGACGATTCAAATGAAATTGACCTGATCGTCCTGGCCCGTGGTGGGGGATCGCTGGAAGACCTCTGGGCCTTTAATGAGGAGGTTGTGGCACGGGCGATCTTTCAATCCAAAATTTCTGTGATCAGTGCGATTGGGCATGAAACTGACACAACGATATCCGACTTTGTGGCAGATCTTCGGGCGCCTACACCGACGGCTGCTGCCGAAATCATTGCGCACACCTGGGCGCAACAGATCGCGCGATTTCGATTTGCAAAAGAGGCGTTACATCAAACAATGCAGGAGAGACTGGAACGACGCCGACAAGTCCTGACCGTCGCCATGCGCCTTCTGATGGCTCCTGAAGAGGCACTGGCCCATTTTGCGCAGATGACCGCACAATATTTTCTACGACTGCGTGCCGCGTTAGAAAGGCAACTTACACTACATCGGAACCGGCAGGTCCTAATCGCACAGCGACTGCACTCCCAAAACCCGGTCGAACAAATTGCGCGATTCCGTCAGGAGTGGGGCCTGTTTTATCATCGCCTGTGTCGTGCCGGAGAGGCAACCATTCAGGGCCACAAAAAGAGTCTGATGATTGCGGCAGGCCAGCTGAATCTCCTCAGCCCGCTTCATATTCTTGAACGGGGATACAGTATTACCCAACGCTATCCGTCACAGAACATTGTTCGAGATGTGGACCAGGTTGCCCCGGATGAGATGGTTCAAATTCGACTACACCGTGGCAAACTGCTTTGCGTTGTTAAGGAGAAGGAGCTATAAATGGTACCTGAGAGGAAAGACTGCTCTTTGTCATTCCGGTGTTCTTCTAGAGCCTTCTCGTCGTCATTCCCGAATGTTTTTATCGGGAATCCAGAATCTAAAAACCACTGGATTCCGGCTTAAAAATTGCCGGAATGACAGCGTAATGAGATAAGGTTACAGCGTGAGTGACGGGGCGTCTCCCTTAACCGGTAACCGGCTTCTTGATTCGCCGCTTTGGGGAAAACAAGACCGATAGAGAAAAGACCGCCGTTAAAAGCAACACAATCGTGGCACCCGAGGGAAGGTCAAACCGATATGAAAGAATCATCCCCCCCCATGAAGAGAAAACTCCTATCGCCGCCGAACCCCACATCATAGATCGAATATGTGTTGCCCACTGTTCTGCAGAGGCCGCAGGAATCACCAGAAGGGCCAGAACCAGCATGGACCCCACCGCCTTCAGCGAAACTACAATAGATAAGGAGATTAAATTCAGAAGGAGGAAGTACAGTATTTTGGCCGGAATCCCAGAGGCCTCCGCCATATCCTGATCAAAGGAGATAAAGTGAAACTCTTTAAAGAAAAGGATCAGGGCAGCGAGAATCGAGATGGAGAGAATTAAAATAATTTTTAGGTCAGCGGCGGTAACCGACAGAATGCTGCCGAACAAGTACCCTAATACTTCTGGATTGTAGGCCGGCATCAGCCCCAGAAAGAGAATGGCGAGTGCCATGGTCAACGTGTAAAAGATGCCTAGCGAAATATCAGGCTTCATTCTCGCCTTCTGTTTCAGGAAGCCGGTGATCCAGACCGTGGCGAGGCCAAAAAGCACGGCCATGGCAAAGGGCGATACCCCAATTAAGAATCCCAGGGCCACGCCGGCAAACGCGGCATGCGCGGTGCCCGCGCCGATAAAGGTTAGGCCCTTTAAAACCACAAATACCCCCACCAGCGAGCAAACCACGCCGATTAGGGCGCTGGCAATGAAGGCCCGTTGCATAAATCCGTATGAAAGAATTTCCGACATTTTTGCTTGATTCATCTGTAGCCGTCGTACCGGCCATCGGCGGGGATCATATCAAAATCAAACTCCAGATGATAATGGCCAATCCAATACTCATTAACACCAGCAATGAACCCAAATCCTTGGCAAGCCCGGACAACTCATGAAACGCTTCATCCATGCGGTCTATAACGACTTCAATTGCGGTATTCATTACCTCAGCAAGCAGGATCAAGGTAAGGCTCGAAAATAATAATATTTTCTCGATCCGTGAAACATCAACATAAATGATCACGGAGAGGCCAATGGCAAAGAGCGCCATTTCCTGCCTGAAAGCGGCCTCATGCTTGATTAACCACATGAAACCCTTTTTGGAGTTTAAAAAGGCCGCCCACAGGCGTGCAAGACCGGTTTTAGAGTAAGGTTTCATTGCCTCTTGCGCGATTAAGACAATTGATCAGGCATTGCCGGGCGCCGGTTAAGATGGAATGCCCATCCCCCACCAACACGGCGTCGAAGGAAAGCAGGAGAAGCCGACTCAGTTCTTCTCTCGCGCGATCGGGGTCTTGAAATTTTTCAGCCTCTAAGAGCGTCAAGGTACCCATCGGCCTGCCTATTACATGATCCCCAAAAAGCATGATCTCCTTTTCAGAAAAGTAGAGGGCCACCTCACCAGGACTTTTGCCAAAACATAAAGAGAACGCGGTCAGCCCCGGCACAATGATCTCACCGTCGGTAATCTGCCGATCCGGAGGATGGGTTAATGAGGCAGCGTCTGCTTCGTGCACAATCACCTTGGCGCCGGTTTCCTTTTGAAAAAAGAAAGTCTCCCGTTCATGGTCTTTATTCGTAATAATAATAGAATCTACCTCGCCTAATTGATGCAACTGAGTGAGGTCGGATGGAATCATCGGGGGTGGATCAATGAGGATATTGCCTTCGGGGCGCACCCACAAATGACCGTTGAAATCCATTTGGCGCGGTTCGCTAAACACAGACCAACAGTAGATGTCATCAAAGATCAGTTGTTTCATGGGAGCGTCCGCTGCGGTTGAACAAAAACAGCGGTGACTCTAACATAATTCACGTCGTGCATTCTATTGGCTCGGCCCGGAGAAGTGTTCGCGGCGGCTGACGGCAACGTCGGAGACAAACATGACGCCGGTATATTGATCGAAAATCGGTTTGAGACCGGCTAAAATCAGCTCGACCTTCTCCTCGGTCACGACCGTCATCAACATGGTCAGGCTATCAACCTCGCTGAACATCGGATGACCGGCATGAAGCCCGTGGCTTCCCTTTCCCGATATATTGGGAATAATCGTATAGCCGGTAACCTTTATCTCGTCGAGAATATCGGTTACGAATTTCAAGTGCTCGCCCGGAATAATCACCCGGATTTCTTTCATGGGATAAAGCGTAAATGTGCTCATCAATGGGTCTCCTTTCAATATTTAAATTTTTGGGCGCCTCTAAAAACATACTGCGCGGCCCAACTACTGCGTTGCGCGGGCGTGACGACGCCTGCGGGCGTGACGACGCCTGCAGCGCTCGGGATCCTCATGTACACTGCGACCATTGTGGTTCTTGTGCGTAGTAGCCCTTGCATTTGAGCCAAAAGCGGCAGGTTTTTAGAGGTGCCCTACGGTCTTTACAGAAATCCCCTCTCTTCTATACCATACTCCTTGATCTTGGTGAGTAACGTTTTGTAGCTGACCTGTAATTGTTTTGCGGTTTTTAATTTGTTACCGCCCATCTCGGCAAGCGCCTTTTTAATCACACGAGACTCTACGCATCGAATGGCGGCCGTACTGACGGCTTGTAGTCCCTCCCCTGCTTCAAGTGGAATGTCATCTAATGCCAATCCGGTTGAGATCAGACCCAAATCCTGCGGGCCAATCAGCGGGCCTTCGCACAAGATAATCGCCCGTTCGATACAGTTTTGCAGCTCTCTGACATTGCCCGTAAAGGGATGTTTATTGATCTGATTCATCGCCTCCGGAGAAATTCCTATAACCTCCTTCTTTAATTCTTTAGAATAATGCGCGATAAAATGGTCAATTAGCGCGGGAAGGTCCTCTCGTCTTTCTCGAAGGGGAGGAATCATCACTGAAAAGACATTGAGCCGATAATAAAGGTCTTCGCGGAACAGCCGTTGCTGTACCCGTTGCAGTAAATTCCGATTGGTGGCCGCAATCAAACGAACGTCAATCTTGACCTTGGCGGTTCCTCCCACACGCATCATCTCCTCCGCTTCCAGGATGCGCAAGAGTTTTGGCTGAAGGGCCAAATCCATTTCTGCGATTTCATCCATGAAGAGGGTTCCCTTATGGGCCAGTTCGAAGTGACCCAGCCGTCGCCCCACGGCGCCGGTAAAGGCCCCTCGCTCATGCCCAAAAAGCTCGCTCTCTAAAAGCTCCCTGGGGATGGCCGCACAATTAATGGAGATAAACGGCTTGTCGTGCCTTGGGGAAAGCATATGAATCGCACGGGCGAAGAGTTCCTTTCCGGTCCCCGACTCTCCGGAAAGCAACACGGTGGTTTTCCCCTTGGCCACCTTACCGATTTTCTCCGTGGCATCGTGCATGCCCTTTGATGTCCCAATGATTTTTGGAAAACCGATTTGGTCCTTGAAATTTTCTTTGAGAATGCGGTTTTCTATCAACAACCGTTTCTTTTCCAGCGCCTTGTCGATCTGGAGGAGAAGGTGATCGGGATCAAACGGCTTTGATATGAAGTCGTAGGCCCCTTCTTTAACGGCGGCAACGGCGATCTCGATACTGCCATGCGCTGTCATGAGAATAACGGGTATTTCAGCAGAATGCTCTTTGACCGATCGAAGGACATCCAGTCCGCTTTTCTTCGGGAGTTTTAAGTCAGTAACGACCAAACCTACATCGTCTTCGATGAGCCTTGCAATCCCCGTCTCGGCATCTGAGGCAAGAATCACCTTGAAGCCTGCGCGGGTTACCGCCTGCGACAGCATCTGTCCCAGACTTTCTACATCTTCTATAATAAGAATCGTTTCCATATTGAGTAAAAATAGGGATGTCTCAAACGGTCTGGAACTGTATCTCTCGCAGGTTCAAGCGAGGGGTGCGTCTTGAAAGGTGTAAAATCTCCACGCCCACCACTTGGTTTTGCTCATTGAAATCGAGAACAATACCAGGAGAGACCTCCTCCGATTCTACAATCTTTGATTCATCCAAACGCAAATAAAGCGCATCCGCCTTTTCGTCCGCTTTTAGTTTCATCATTGTCCTTTCATGGTTCTGTCGAAGTAAATCGTTATGATCGGTATCGGCTGTGATTTCTTATTGTACACCACTCGCAATACCCGATTTCCATACTCAATAATCTTTCCCATACGGTGTTCTACTTCAGTATCGATAGGGTCCGCTTCCGTTTTTTCAGGGGAGATTAGCACACGCTCCAACCACTTGGTAGGGGTATCGCGTTCTATCAAAACATCTTGCGCGTGTTGGGTTAAAACATCGTCTACTTATGCCTCTTCTTTTTTACCCTTAAAACCGACGTGCCGGAAGGGTAATCGTAAAGGTGGTCCCCTCCCCCGGCTTGCTTTCTACGGAGATGGTTCCATTGTGCGAGAGAATAATCTTGTGTACCAGGGCCAACCCCAACCCGCTCCCCTGCTCCCTTGTTGTAAAAAAGGGAAGAAAAATTTTATCAATTTGATCGGCGGGAATGCCTCGGCCCGAATCGGATATTTTTATTTCAACCGATCCATCTCTTAAATGAGCCAGCCCAATATGCATTACCCCTCGCTTGTCCATCGCCTGAATTCCATTTTGTATCAGATTTAAAAAGACCTGCCGAATCAGTGTCCGATCTGCCGCTATTTCAGACGCCTCCAATGCCGTCTCAAATCGCACATCGGGCGTATTGGATTTGAATTTATTCAGCACTTCTTCTATCAGAGGCGTGAGGGGCATTGGGCAAAGCGTAAGCAACGGCTTCTTTCCATAAGAGAGTAGATCGGTAATTAACCGATCCATCGCGACACATTCGCTTGAAATGGCGCGTGTCATCTCTTGCTCCGAGCTCTTTGGTTCAAACGACTTGGACAATAAGCTGGCATACCCCATAATCGTGCCCATGTAACTTCTAAACTCATGGGCAATCCAGGCCGAAACCTCTCCCATCATCTCAAACCGCTTTTTTAGCTCAACCTGTGCCTGCAGGGCCTTCATCTCGGTCAGATCAACAAAGACAATGATGGCCCCAATAATTGTTCCACTCCGATCCCGAAGCGCCGAGGTAGTAAACCCCAGATACTTTTTCTGGCCATTTTGTTGCACCACTTCACACTCTTCTCGAATCGCCTCTTTTTTTTGAGCCAGCGTTTCGTTCAGATGAACAGAAATCGCCAGGCCCTCCCCAAAGAGCGCCTCACAACTGCAACCCAACATCGCCTCCCGTTGACGGCCCAAAATTGTTTCTGCAGCAGGATTCACCGTGGTTACCCGACCCTCACAATTAAACGTCACAACGCCACTGGTCACGCTTCGAAGGATGTTTTCGTTCATCTGTGTGAGCGCCTGTTCCTTTTCCTTGAGTTGATGGATCACACCCTGAAAGGTATTCACCAGAAGACCACCCTCCTCCTGTTGGCCTGCCCCCGTGAGGGTGTCCGTAGAGGAACGTTTTAATAGAAGTCGCAGGGCATAATAACCCAGGATACCGCCGCCGCCCCATCCAAAAAGTTTAATAAAAATAAGAAGAGAATCTGCAGGCGAATTTTTTATCGGTGGAAGCAGGGTTGTAATGTGAATCACACGGCCTTCTTTTATAGGAAGAAATATTTCTCCCAAAGGCGTATCAGAGGGTTCATCAAAAATATGATACTGGGATTCCCCTGCTAACGCCTTGTGAAGGGGTATGGACAAGGGA
The DNA here is from genome assembly GCA_005239925.1 of Candidatus Troglogloeales bacterium. GTDB lineage: Bacteria > Nitrospirota > Nitrospiria > SBBL01 > SBBA01 > SBBA01. The sequence goes on from SBBA01000108.1 coordinate 31,456, forward strand.
ACTTTCTCGTTCTTTTCTGGCTCGCGTGTGGAATCGGCCAAAAGAGAGCGGTCACTCCCAATTAAAAGAATCTGTTTGGCGCCGGTTTCTTTGGCCATGAGATAAAGATCATAAGGCTCTTCTTGACCCTTCCGCTTCTTGGTCAGTTGTTGCTTTACGGCCTCACCCAGTCGCTTTAATTGCTGACGGTCATCCTGATCTTTCGCCTCATAGAGCGCGTCTAATGTCATGTTTTGGTAGAGCAAGGAAAGCGTTAATAAGCCAAAGACAAAAAGGGGAAAGAGAATGAAGAAGAGACGACCGTTTTTATTCATAAACGATAAACATACCAGTCAATGATACCGTCCCCGAAAAAGACGGCAATGATGGCCCCCATCGCGAGAAACGGGCCAAACGGAATGGGGTCTTGTCGGCCTCGTAACCGGGTGGCTATTAAGACAATCCCAATAATGGATCCAATGACTGAGGCCAGAAACACGACCAGGATCACCTTTTGCCAACCCAGAAGGGCGCCAATCATGGCCACCAGTTTGATATCGCCGCCCCCCATCCCCTCCTTTTTCAAGAGAACCACGGACAGAATCGCAATTGCATAAAATAGCCCGCCCCCCAGCAGCAGTCCAATAACCGCATCCTTCGGGCCGGTAGAAAGAACGGTAGATGCCGCAAGCAAGCCGATGACAATACCGGGCAACGAGATGCTGTCTGGGATAATCTGATGGTAGAGATCAATCACGGTAATGGTCAACAAGGCGGAGAAGAAAATGGCGTAGACCAGGGTCTCGATAGATAACCCAAACTGATTGAAGATCAAGAGATAGCCCACGGCATGCACTAACTCGACTGCAGGATATTGCCATGAGATCACCGCGTGACAATCACGGCACCGGCCGCGCAGGAGCAGGAAACTTAATACGGGAATATTGTCGTAAGATCGAACCGGATGTTGACACGAAGGGCAGTAGGAGCGAGGGGCGACAATGGATTCCTTCTTGGGAAGCCGATAAATACAGACGTTGATAAAACTTCCAATCAGAAGCCCCAAAATAAAGAAGATAACAGAGAATGCGATCACCTTTGTGTCAACCTCCCGTCTACTTTGAGAAGACTAGCACAAGAGGGCATTGCGCTTAAAGGGTGGGTTGTTTTTTATTAAGGAATACTTCTATGTTTCTCGCAGTTGAAAGCGATATCAATGTCTCTGTCCTTGCCCTTGGAACATTGATCCACACCAGGTCCACCGTCTAAGGTATCACTCCCTACACCGCCATTTAACTGATCGTTTCCGGTGCCACCGATTAAAAATCATTCCCCGTATCAGAGACGTTTTGAAATATCCTTTAAAGTACGGGCATCAATTCGGAAAGATGCGATAGAATGTAATTAGGCCGGGGGGCCTCTTCGGAAGGTATCACGCCATCGGGGTTAATCCAAGCCGTATCCATGCCGACCCCATTCGCCCCCGCTATATCGGAGGACATACTGTCTCCAATAAAAAGGGCCTGGTTAGGGTGAATGGCGAGAGGCTCGCAGGCCGCCAGAAAAATCTCTTTCCGAGGCTTTCTGAGGCCAAATTCCGACGAGATGAGAATCGTATCAAACAAGCCCCTGATCTCTTCCCGATCCAAAACCGTGTAAACCGTTTCCGTATCGTCGAAGTTGGTGATTAGACCGATGGGGTATTCCTGTTTTAAGGCCATTAGGAGCGCCTTGTTTTCATCAGGGCAATAAAGACAATTTGCCACCTGGTCTAAGTGGGTCTTCATCAACGTGTTATGCAAAGTAGCCCTTTGTTCGGATGGAGCGATTTGAAGCAAATCCAGAAAACGCGCAAAGCGGATGAAAGAAGAAACTTCCTCGCCGGACAGCCGCAACGCCGCCGTTGATTCTGTGGCTGCTACGAAACAATCGTGAAAGGCCTCATAACCCATATCCATGCCGTGCTCACGAAAGCAATCATAGAGCAGGGGTGTCGTGGTATGGATCGTCTCGCCCCGGATAATTACCTTCGGCATACGGTCGCTGCAATACGGCATGATGGTATCGCATAAATCGAAAATTAAGGCGGCATAGCGACGCATTTGTTTTACTCCAAATGGGGCGAACACAAAGGTTCGCCCCTACAAAGAATCTCTGCCTGAGGACAATGCCAGAATCAGCGGGTCATTTGCCGGTGGAAAGGCATATAAAGAAAGCTCGTGGAGGGCAATCCATTTTCTTTGCTCGGAAAGCACGGGGGGATCACCGACTAAACGGCAAAGATAGGCATGTAGCATGATATCTCGATCCGGGTAGAAGTATCTGATTTGACCATAGGGTCGTTTGATTTCAATCTCAATCTGAAGCTCCTCTCGGATTTCTCTGATCAGGCATTCCTCTAATGTCTCTTCCGGATTCTGTTTTCCGCCCGGGAATTCCCAAAGACCTGGTAGGTGCGTATCTGGCCTCCGTTGGGTAATCAACAGCTTCTGATCTTTTTCAATGATGGCAATGGCAACGTTGACCAGGAGAGGGGTATTTCTCATATGATCCGTTAATCCCATTATTTCACAATAACTCATAACGATCAACCGCATTTAAACAGTTTGATCTTCAAGACTTCTAAGGCTATAATCCCACCTTCATCATTTGAGAAGGAGGCCCGTTGCGTATTGATGGAAGAAAAAAAGAAGAGCTGAGGTCGGTACAAATCACCCGCAACTATATCAAACATGCAGAAGGATCGGTTTTAATTGAAATGGGGGATACCAAAGTGGTTGCCACAGCCACCGTGGAGGAACGTGTCCCACCGTTCTTGAAGAATCAGGGTAAGGGCTGGATTACGGCGGAATATGCGATGCTGCCCCGATCATCCAAAGATCGGATCATGCGGGAATCGGCCAAGGGAAAAGTGGGGGGACGAACGCATGAGATTCAGCGATTGATTGGCAGATCATTGCGATCCATCATTGATCTGCCGAAATTGGGGGAGCGATCTATTTTGATTGATTGCGACGTGATTCAGGCAGACGGAGGCACCCGAACGGCGGCCATTACCGGTGCCTTTGTGGCATTGGTTGACGCCTTACGGCATTTAAAAAAAGAAGGCAAGATTAAGGCATTGCCCCTTACCGATTTTTTGGCTGCGATCAGTGTGGGCAAGGTAAATAAAGAACTTTTACTCGACTTAAATTATGCCGAGGACTCCAAGGCAGAAGTGGATATGAACGTCGTGATGACGGGCAAGGGGCGATTCGTGGAGGTGCAGGGAACCGCCGAGCAGACGCCGTTTCAAAAGGCCGAGTTGGATCATATGCTCAAGCTGGCATCAAAGGGAATCAAGCAATTGGTCGCCCGGCAAAAAGAGATGCTGGGGAATCTGACATGATGCTGATTCTGGCCACGGCCAATAAGGACAAGGGAAAAGAGATATCGTCTATCTTGGGTGTGTTGCCGGATATCAGGCTTCGCCTGCTCTCGGATTATCCACATATAACGCTCCCGCCGGAAACCGGATTGACGTATCGTGAAAATGCCGAGATCAAGGCGACCACCGTGGCAAAGGCCGCGGGCGAGTGGGCCTTGGGAGATGATTCGGGATTGGAGATTGCCGCGTTGAACGGCGAGCCAGGGCTTTATTCGGCCAGATATGCAGGCGAAAATGTTTCGTATGCCGATAATCGAAAAAAAGTTTTGGATCTCTTAAAAAATATTCCCGATGAAAAACGGCAGGCGCGATTTATCTGTACGATTGTGATCAGCGACCCGGATGGAAACGTTGCAGGCGTCGCGGAAGGCCTCTGTGAAGGGAAGATTGCCCTTGTCGAAACAGGGGAGGGTGGGTTTGGATATGACCCCATTTTTTACCTGCCGCAATACGGCAAGACCTTTTCGGAATTGACGCAGGACGAAAAAAACAGGGTAAGTCACCGGGGAAACGCCCTTCGCGCGACTATAGCGATTTTAAAGAAAAGATGATAACATGCACTCTATCCTTTTAGACTGTCTGTGGCCAGCATCTACATTTTTGTGTGGATAATTTTGGTCGTAACGACATCGGTATGGCCACAGCGACCAGCGGGAGCTGTTGTTCGCCTTCGCCCGTCGGCGGATTCGGGGTGTAGCGCAGCCTGGTAGCGCACCTGCTTTGGGAGCAGGGAGTCGGAGGTTCAAATCCTCTCACCCCGACCCGATATAAAACGCCATCATGCAACAACCCCATCATATTCAATTTGATCTGCCGGAGTGGTTGTCTGAGTTTATACGCAATACAGAAACTATCCAGGATGTTCACGAGCGGATGGACTTTGTAATTGCGGCCGCGAGAAACAATATCGTTCAAAAAACCGGAGGGCCTTTTGCAGCGGCTGTCTTTGAGATCGAATCAGGAAGGCTCGTTTCACTGGGCGTGAATTTGGTGACCACCCAGGGTTCATCGATTCTGCATGCGGAGATGGTGGCCATTGCCATTGCGCAGAAGAAACTTGCCACTTACGATTTGGGTGGGGGAACGGCAAGACACGAACTGGTCTCTTCCGCCGAGCCGTGCGCCATGTGTTTTGGCGCGATTCCCTGGTCTGGAATACGCCGTGTCATTACGGCGGCTACCGACGCTGATGTTCGCTCTGTCGGCTTTGATGAAGGGGCTAAAGTGGCCGCTTGGCAAGCTGCTCTTGCAGCAAGAGGAATTGCGGTAGTCCGTGAGGTGGAGCGAGAAAAGGCTACCAAGGTGTTACGTGAATACGCACGGAACGGAGGGAAAATATACAACTCAAGGGAAACGATCTAGCCTATTTATTTAGAACGTCTCCGAATGACAACCGAATTGGCATCCGGTTCTGTCCAGTAGATATTCTCCTTGTCTACAAGGAAATCCAGTATACGTATGCGGTCTGTAATTAACGAAATGGCTTCGCCCCCCAGGAGGGATTGTTTCATGATTGCTATTTTCGAAAACCCGCGATCATCAACCCCTTTTTCATGGGTCCAATAAAGATCATCTCCATCTATCGTAAAATAAAAACCATACCGATCACGTATCCGGAATATCGTTTTTTTCTGGCCCTGCGTGTTGAGGGTCTTAATCACAGTTTCACACCGCTGATGCCTCTGTTCACTATAGACACACTCTCTTTCGTCCCAATAAATGTTACTGTCGCTAACAAAGAGCGAGTGAGAATAATGATGGCCCATTAGCCCACTCGCAAGGGTCTCCACTGGCCCACCTGCTACAGGCATTTTCTTGATCTGGTAGTCCTGATCCGCTGTTCCCCAGTCGATCCAATAGAGCACTCCCTTATAAACGACAAGTTCTCCTGCGGACGGCACTCCGGAAACAAGTATTTCTGGAACGCCGCCACTGATTACAACTCTTTTTATTTTATAGGTGCAGGAATAAGCAATAAGAGAGGTAGAGCCACTGGCTGCCTTTACACATTCCTCATCAACCCAATACACGTGTTCTCCTTCGGTTACAATTCTGCCAAACCCATTTTCTTGTTCGACAAGGACAGTAATCTCTCGTGTGGTTGTTTTAATCGCCTTAATATAATATTTGGAGTTTCCAAGAGGGTCCTTGCTAGCTTCCCTTTCTGTAAAATAAACCGATTCTCCATTAACCAGAAAGCCGCCGACCCACCAGGTGTCCTCTACAATAGTTTCAACAACGCCATCTGCAATACGCACCCGCTGCAAATGTTCTTTATCGCCTGATTCAAACGTATCAAAGAAATATAAATAGGTGCTGTCTGTTCTGAGATGACTTGGATTTTGTAATCCTCGTACGATTGTCGTGACCCCAGGAGGGTCAATCTGCGACTCCACCTGCGCAGAGGGCGGGGAATAGGGAGTGTAATTATAATTATAGTTGGTTCTTTCATTGCAACCCAAGAGAAAGAAGAGGCTTGCGAAGACGGAAAAGCAACCGAAAAATCGACAACAGGTTTGATATCGCTGTAAGGAGATAACCGATAAGATAAAAGGAAGGTACATACGTTTTATCGAAATTAGGAGGTTGATCAGGGGACTTCTTCTGCGCACTACTATACTTATAGCTACAGATGAAAGCAACACAATTCTTGTTATAAAGAGCGATCTGGAGTCATTGACAGCCATTTAATAATAAGATTAGACTCTCGTTAGTGACGTCTACGTTTTTTGCGTAGATAACTTTCGTGTAATGACATCGGAAGGCCCAGACCGACCAACGAGAGGGCTTGCTCGCTTCCGCCCGCGGCGGATTGGCATATAAAAATGACTGATAAGGCTGGACCTGCCACACGTTATTGATCTACCCTTCCTTTCTTTTCACAATAGGCCTTTTATTAAGACAACATGAAACATAAAATCGTCTATTTTATTGTCTACCTCTTCACGCGCCTCATTGCGCTTCTTCCCCTCCGGTTGGGGGTCATGGTAGGAAGCCTGCTGGGTGATCTGGCGTATTGGATGGATTCCAAACATCGGCAGCGTGCTATGGAACATTTACAGCGCGCGTTTGGCCACGAAAAGAATCCACAGCAGTTAAATCAGATCGCACGCGATTCTTACAAGAACATGGGCCGCTCTCTTGTCGAATCAATTTATCTTCCCAACCTGACTGCCTCGGCGATGCAACGGTGGGTTGCCGTGGACGGCCTTTCCCATTACATCGAGGCCCATCACCAAAAAAAAGGGGTGATTATTTTAACGGCGCATTTTGGCAATTGGGAAATCATTCCTAAACTACTTTGGTCTTACGGACATTGTATCCATGCGACGGTTCGTCCACTCGACAATCCTTACCTGGATCAAATGGTTCAGGATTGGCGCAGGAAAAACGGGATGGGGGTCTTAAACAAACGAACCGACGTGCACCGGATTTTAAAACTGCTTCGGGAGGGAGAGTCCGTTGGTTTTTTAATGGATCAGAATACGGTGATTCAGGACGCGGTCTTTGTTGATTTTTTTGGGCACCCTGCGGCAACCAATAAAGGCCTCGCCATCTTAGCGCTTCGGTCTGGCGCGCCGGTCATTCCGATATTTATGGTACGGGAGCAATTGGGTCACCGCATGATTATTGAGAAGCCCATACAGATTGTCAGGAGCGGCGGGAATCAGGAGAATATTTTAAAGACGACCGCGCTTTTTACACAAACAATTGAGTCTTTCGTCGCGCGTTATCCTGCGGAATGGTTCTGGGTGCATCGCCGATGGAAAACACAGAGGGGCCAGGGGCCCCAGCCAACAACCCACCCCGTTGGGATGGGTAAGGACAATGAATTTTAGCAGCCAGAACAAGCCCTGGACTAACCTATGTGCAGGTCCATTTTCCATTGTGTAGGTGAGGACTAATGAGAAATAATACAAGCCCTATCAAAATATATAAGAAGATTTTAGTTCGCGCCCCGAACTGGGTGGGTGATGGCGTTATGGCGACCCCTGCGCTTGCTGCCTTAAGGTCCCACTTTCCCAAAGCCGAAATAACCCTGTTGGCCAAGCCTGCCGTGTCGGCCCTCCTGATGCACCATCCAACTATTGATCGCATCAGGATTTTTGAAGATCCGGGAATTCATTCCGGTTTCATTGGATTCTTCAGGTTGGTTGCCTCTCTACGAAGGGAACGGTATGACATGGCCTTTCTCATTCAAAATGCCATCAAGGCGGCTTTGATTGCCACGTTTTCTGGAATACCGGAACGGCTTGGATATGATACCGATGGGCGGGGCTTTCTCTTAACCCGCGCCCTGCCAAGAAAAACGGCCCCGCAGCATCAACGAGAGGCCTTTTCGCAATTGGTCTCATTGTTAAACATACCGATACCGAAGTGCTCTCCCTATCTTGTCCTTACAGAAGAAGAGGTTGATACGGCGCAAACACGATTGGCGTCGTTAGGGATATCAAGGGAGGACTTTGTTGTTGGCGTTTGTCCAGGCACGGCAACGGGATCCGCAAAACGATGGATTCCAGAACGCTTTGCGGCTGTTGCTGATCAACTGGTCAAAAAATTTCGAGCCAAGGTTCTTATTTTAGGAGGGCCAAAAGATCGTTCTGTTTCAGAAATGGTGTTGCACGGGATGAAGGAGAAGGCGGTGATGTTGGCTGGAGAGGCCTCGCTTCGGGAGATGATGGCGTTGATTTCTCTCTGCCGTCTTTGCATTTCAAATGACTCCGGCCCCACCCATATTGCCGCTGCCTTTGGTGTGCCGTATGTCACGATCTTTGGCGCAACCCTGCCGGAGGCGTCCTTTCCCGGAAGGGCCTCTGGCAGGGCCATTTATCACCCGGTGAATTGCTCCCCCTGTTCGTTTTCGGTTTGTCCCGTGAACCATCACTGTATGACGGGGGTTTCCGTTGACGAAGTGTTTTATGCCGCAGAAGAGGTGATGAAGGTCTCAAATGCGGAAGATGGCTAAGTTCATAGTGTTCTACCAGAAAATCTTCCACTGGCCTTCAATGCTTCGAATCTCCAATGTCGTTTGTTTCCATTTTTCCCCTGGGATAACCTGGTTCCCCTCTTTATCAATAAGACGTTGAATCGTTAGCACAGCCATAGCCGATTGGTTCTGTTTTGTAAATAAAGGATCGGATATCGAAATCTCGATGGTGGGGTAATGGCGAAAAAGTTCATTCAAAAATTGCTCTTTTTTTTCGGAGAAAACGGTATTTCTGACAAGCAAATCGAGATTGTGGTTTTCGTAATGGGCCTTTAATTGGGTCAGTTGCTCCTTGATGTTGTTGATGGCGTCGGCATTTCCTTTTTCTAAATCTGCCGGGTCAGACTGTTTTGCAACCAATGATTCTTGTAATGGCGCTTCTTTCTCTTTTGATTCTTCTGAGGCCAACGGAAGAAAACGCTGAGTAATAGCCTCCTTGTTTACACGCTTTACCTTTACAGGGGTTGACATCTGTGGGACAAGGGATGGAGATGACGGCGTAATTCTTTTATCCTTTCGTGCAGGTGTGGCTTCCAGGTTCTTTGATAGGGGCGGAGGAGGGGAGAGTAACAGAGGTGTTTCATCTTTTGTTGTAGACATATTACGATTGGAATAAAAATAACCCCCCATGCCGCCTATCAATAAAATGATGGCTCCCACGCCTACGATGTAGAGGAGGGGATTTGCTTTAGAGGGTGGGGCGTCCAATTCATGGAGGATGTATCTTATTCGCTGTATTAACGTTGCCGCGTTAGGGACGCGGTCATTCGGATCTTTTTTGATCAGGTCCCGAATCAGGGCGCAAAGCAGCGGATGTGCAACACCTTCTGGATAGGTACAGGAGAATTCTTTTTTATCAACGATCTGAACCATGATCTGGGAATCACTCATGCCTGTTTTAAAGTAACAGTGGCCTGTGACCATCTCGTAAAGAATCATGCCCAGGGAGTACAGATCGGCCCGGCCATCAACGTTTTTACCCTGCGTTCGTTCGGGAGAGGTGTAGTGGGGGATGCCCAGGATGCGCGTTCCCTCCCGACGTTCCTGGTCCATAACAGTTGCAACCCCCAGGTCGGACACCTTCACGTCACCGCTCTCTTCCATAATCATAATATTTCCGGGATGCAGGTCGCGGTGTATAATCTTTCTGTCATGCGCATGTTGCAGGGCCTCGGCAATTTTGATCCCGATTTTAAGCGTTTCTTCCTGGGAGAACCGTCCTTTCTTTTTAAGCAAAATATCCAGGTTGACTCCCCCAAAATATTCCATGACGATATAGGGGACGTCGTTGTCTTTCCCGGAGGTATAGACCTGGATAATATTCGGGTGATTGAGGCCGGCCATGATACCGGCCTCCTTATCGAAACGGGCTAAGTAGGCCTCCTTTTGTTGATATTGGGGGCCAAGGACTTTGATTGCGACTGTTCGGTGTCGGTCTCCGATGGCTTGGGTGGCCTTATAGACACGGCCCATGCCCCCTTCGCCGAGTACTTCAAGATTTTGAAATTCTTCCGAAAAGGATTTTCCCATATAGTCCAAGATCGCGATATGTGCATACAGGGGGGAAGTGTTGTATTCCCAGATAGGTTGGCAGTAAGGATACGTTAAACCGTTTTTTGTTTTCAACCCTGTGACGGGCTTTAGCAGTAAGCGCGTTGCTTTTCACAAGAAATTCGTGTAGCATGTTATTCGTGAAAAGAAATATCACCATTGCGTTGGAGGAGGGGCTAGCCAGGGAGGCCAGGGTTTTAGCGGCCAGAAAAGATACTAGTCTTTCGCAGATGCTTGCCCAATTTATCGAAACAATCGTAAAAAGCAATCAGGAAACCGTTTCGGCTAAAAAGGATTTTTTCAAACGCGCGAAAGGAATTTACCAATTTAATTACGAAAAAAGGGGATTCCATCGGGACCAACTTCATGAACGATAGGATTTTTGTCGATACCAATATTCTTGTCTATTGCTTTGACAGCGCAAATCTTCTGAAAAAGACAAAGGCTCTTTCGATTGTTGAAACGCTTTGGGAGAGTTCCAAAGGCGTATTGAGTCTTCAGGTGCTAAAAGAGTTTTTTGTTACCGTAACGGGAAGGTTATCAGACAAAATGGACGATGCGGCGGCCCGTGCGGCCGTTATTGACCTGTTGACATGGAATATATATTACGAGACATCGGCATCTTTTAAGAAAACACTAGAGATCATGAAGCAGTACCGTTTTTCACTTTGGGATGCCAATATCCTCAGCGCCGCCCTATTATCCGGTTGTGACCTTCTCTACAGCGAAGACCTTCAGCATGGTCAGATCATCGAGGAAATACGCATCGTGAATCCTTTCCTCTAAACGCTGGGGAAAGTTGCTCCTACTGTGGCCACACGCCCCTCTCTCTACGGCTCATAAATACCCCCGGTATTTAAGGAACCGGTGTTGTGACCAGAGCCTCCCCAGACAAGCATTTTAGAACCTGTCCAAACCGCCGTAGGGCGACTCCTTGCCGCGGAGGCATTTGTGGTGATAATGACGGCCCAGCTATCGGTTGCCAGATTATCAATCCCGCCGGTTTTGATTGGCAAGCAGTGTAAATATCTGATCCAACCGTGCATTGATGAGATCAAATTTTTGATCCATAGCAGCGAACTTCTGATCCATAGCAGAGAACTTCTGATCCATAGCAGAGAACTTCTGATCCATAGCAGCGAACTTCTGGTCCATGGCAACAAACTTCTGGTCCATGGCAGCAAATTTCTGGTCCATGGCAGCAAACTTCTGGTCTATGGCTTCAAACCGTCGGTTCATTTCGGTTCGAACTTCTCGGATATCGTCTTCTAATCGATCAATCCGGTTTTCCAGTCGATCAAAACGGGCAGATGTCTCGTTTTCCAGACGATCAATGCGCGCATGAATACTGCTTGCCCGCTCATCAACGGCCTGGTAGACAATCTCGAGCGTAACCTTTTTAAAAACCGACTGAACGATCTGCTTCATGGCCTGACTATATCAAACAAGGCTTGGGAAAACAAGGCCGTGGGGCCAGGGCTACGGCAAAGTCTCTGTCATCATTCCGCAGTCGGCGTCCCGACCGGATTTCTGCATTGCGAAGGGCTTCAAGTCCTCATGTACACTTCCACCTTTACGTATTGTTTGACACTACACATGGCTTCGATACAATAAGTAGGTGGATGATATTTGTTTTGACTGGGATCAATGGAATATTCAAAAGAATGAAGAAAAACATGGCGTCTCATCGCTTGAGGCTGAATCGGCCTTTTATGATCCAAACCTAAAGGGCACCTCTAAAAACCGTAGCGAGCGGCCCGAGTACAAGGCGCACGGAGCGCAGGAACCGCAATGTATGCGGTATACATGAGGATTCCGAGCACCGCGCAACGCAGCAATTGGGTCGCGCAGTAGGTTTTTAGAGGTGCCCTAAAGATATTTGAAGACCTGCGGCATAGCAGCATAAGAGAAAGACGATGGATTGCGTACGGCAAGGGTGTTTGCCATAGGGTATTAATGATTGCCTTTACTATTCTAATAAAAAAAGTCAGGATTATTTCCACGCGAGCGGCATCAAAGAAAGAAAAGGGCGTCTATGGAGAAGAATCAATCTGAAATAACCGATTATGATGAAACAGACACGACACATTTTATCAATCCAACACGTTCGCTTCGTCTGTCTGATCTGGGACTAAGACTGCCTAAAGAGGGGGTAACGAAGGTCATCAGTATTCGGCTTCCGACAAAGCTTTATAAAAATATCAAGGCCATTTCAACCGAGATGGATATGCCCTATCAGGGGTATATTAAATATCTCCTCAATGAAGGGGTGGAGCGAACCCTTCGACTGGGCAAGCCCATCCAATCCAAAAAGGCGGGTCAAAAGGTGAAGGTGGGGATCAAGGCAGGATAAGATTTTGTCCATTCCCTCCCTACGGCACATAAATCCCGCCGGTATTTAAGTAGCTGTCATTATCGAAACCACCCCAGATGATCATTGAAGCACCTGTCCAGACTACCGTGTGATTATATCTTGGTGCAGGGGCATTTGTGGTAGTGATAGCGCTCCAGCTATTGGTTTCTGGATTATAAGTCCAGGCAGTATTATTGCCTGTCTCGCCTACCCAGACGATCATCTTAGTCCCGGTCCAGACTGTCGTGTGATCCGCAGTTGTTATTTGGACATTCAAGGGAGTGATTGTTGTCCAGCTATTGTCAGCTGGATCATAGACCCCGCCATCATTTAAGGGACCCCCGTTGTGGATATTAGAACCTCCCCAGATGAGCATCTTGGAACCGGTCCAAATTGCCGTGTGATCTGTTCTTCCAATGGGGGCATTCGTGATTGCGGTAGTACGCCAGGTACCGCTTGCCGAATTATAAATCCCGCCAATATTGAGCAAGGAGCTGTTAGCATCAATCCCTCCCCAGATGATCATTTCAGAACCGGTCCAGACTGCCATGTGTTGTTTCCTTCCTGTCAGGGTATTTGGTGCGTCAATGAGGAACCATAAATTGTTAGAGGGTCGGGAGGGTAAAACCGGATCAGGAATTGTGGAATCAACAGAAGAACCTGGATCAGACACTTTAGGTTCAACAATAGGGTTGTGAGGGTTGAGTTGAACATCAACAGTAATATGGCTGTCTTTTTTAATATTGACGCTTGATTGACCCGAATACTTATTGTCTTTTTTATCCAAAGCAAAAATCTCTATTTGTTTGCTGCCTACAGTAATATGGTTAAAGTTATGGGTCTTCGCGTAAGAGTGTGGGTGATTTTATATCTCCTTGAGGGTACACGTTAGGATTTTCAGCCGAAGATAGTCTTCGTCTCTTAGTCCGTAGGCCC
>SBBA01000118.1 GCA_005239925.1 Candidatus Troglogloeales bacterium
CAACGCAGCAATTGGGTCGCGCAGTAGGTTTTTAGAGGTGCCCTTGATAATAAGAGGCCATCTCCACCTATGTATTTCTTATATACCTTGCTTTTATTTTTTTTTGCGCTTCCTCTTTTGTTGTTGTCTCCTAAAAAGCGGATCGGTTCTTTTGCTAAACGGATGGGTTTTTTTGATAGGCCAAATCTCAAAAAACCAATCTGGATTCATGCCGTTTCCGTCGGTGAGGTTTTGACAATGAAATATTTAATGACTCATTTAAAACAGGAACTGCCAGGAGAGTCGCTTGTCCTCTCTACAATCACACAAACGGGTCAACAGGTTGCCCACGGAGGTAAAATGGATACCCTCATTTACTTCCCGTTTGACTTTCATTATTCCGTGCGGCGCACGCTAGATAGGGTTGATCCTAAGTTGGTTGTCATTGCGGAGACTGAAATCTGGCCCAATTTTCTTCACGCATGCAGCCAGAGAAAAATTCCCGTGCTTTGGATCAATGGACGGATTTCAGACAAGTCGTATCCCCGTTATTTATGGATTCGATCCTTTTTAAAAACCGTTCTTGGCAACTATACCCAGATTAGCATGCAATCCGAAGTAGACTGTCAAAGGGTAAAATCGTTGGGGGTTGATCCCAAAAAGGTTTTCTCGGTGGGAAATCTCAAGTACGACATTCATTGCGGCCCCCCGCTTCCAAAGGATTTAATAAAATATCTTTCTTCAATCCAGCCTTTATGGATTGCAGCCTCAACCATGCCACAGGAAGAAGCCATTGTGCTGGATGCGTTTCGCCAAGCAAGGGAGGGAATCCCAGAGTTAAGGCTTCTAATTGCGCCACGACATCCAGAACGATTTGATGAAGTGGAACGGCTTATTGAAAAAAGCGGTTTTTCTTATACACGGCGATCTCATCTTAGAGGGGATGCGACCATCATTCTTTTAGACTCTTTAGGAGAATTGGCGAGAACGTTTGAGTTTGCCTGTGTTGTCTTTGTGGGAGGCTCACTCGTTGCTCATGGAGGACACAATATTCTGGAACCGGCATTTTTTGCAAAACCGATTCTGTTCGGCCCCCATATGGAGAATTTCAGAGAGATTGCAAGCCGATTTCTACAAGAAGAAGCGGCTATTACCGTGCAATCGTCTTCCGAATTAACAAAGAAGATCATCGCTATTCTTTCTGATGACCGACTAGCAAAAGAATTGGGGGCCAACGCAAAAAGAATTGTTGATGAGAATCGAGGAGCAACACAAAGGACAGTTAATCTGATTCGAGAACAAATAGGGCGTATTGCATAAATGGCCAATGATCCGAATTCGCATTTGGCGTTGTGAAAGCGTAGAGTCGCCTGACGTGTTAGATTCTGTGTATGTGACATCACCGCTTTTTTGCGTAGATCATTGCCTCTTCAAAATAATTCGTGAGTGAACTGAGGTTCGAGTAATTCCTCAAGTGTATGATATAAGACGAGTGAAACAAACCCAATGGCACTTCTAAAAATCGTACGCAGCAATTGAGCCGCACAGTAGATTTTTAGAAACGTTCTCAATTGTCAAAGCATTAGTCGGGGATGGAGATTTCTGGTATGTTTACCGGATGCTCTTTTTGTGAACCCACTCGATAACGGCTTCTACACTCTCTTCGGTTGTCTCCGGTAAAATGCCGTGGCCCAGATTAAAGATATGACCCGGTCTATTCTCGGCACGCCTTAAGATATCATCCACCTGTTTTTCAAGCACGGGAAACGGCGCTAAAAGAGCCGTGGGATCCAAATTCCCCTGAACTGCAACATCATAGCCCACCTTCTTCCAACCGTCATCTAACGGCGTGCGCCAGTCCAATCCAATCACATCGCCGCCCGCCTCTTTTTGCATTTCCAAAAGGGTGGCCGTACCGGTTCCAAAGTGAATGATCGGCGTCTTACATTTTTTAAGGCCTGCAAAAAGGGTTTTCATATGAGGTAAAACATACTCACGATAATCGAGCGGCGAAAGCACGCCGATCCAGCTATCAAACACCTGAAGGGCCGCAGCACCCGCATCGGCCTGCGCGAGAAGATAATCTACTAAAACGGAGGTTAATTTGGTCATTAGCGTATTCCATACCGATGGTGCGTCGTACATCATCCGTTTGGTCTCTATATAATGTCGGGAGGGGCCGCCTTCAATCATATAGGAGGCCAGGGTAAAGGGCGCACCTGCAAATCCAATCAGAGGAATTTTGAGCTCCGGACGAACCATTCGGATCGCATCCATGACAAAACAGAGATCGGTATAAGGATCAACCGGCTTTAACGCCAGAACCTCTTTTTCACTTTTAACCGGGTTGGCTATCTGAGGCCCTTCACCTTTGATAAAATCGAGTTGCAGGCCCATCGGTTCAATGGGAAGGAGGATATCGGCAAAGATAATGGCGGCATCCAGGTTAAACCGATTAACCGGTTGCAGGGTCACTTCAGCGGCTAATTCGGGTGTCTTACAGACGGTCAGCAGCGAGTGTTTTGCGCGGAGCAAGCGAAATGACTGCATGTAACGCCCCGCCTGGCGCATCATCCAGATCGGTGTGCAGTCAACAGGCTGGCGTAAACAGGCTTTTAAAAATCGATCTTGCAAGGAAGGGTTCCGCTAACGTCCTTTCTTCATTTCCCCCTTTCTCAAAAGGGGAGTAAGGGGTTATTGTTGCTCTATCTCTCTTTAACGACCCCATGTTATAATCAATTTCTCATTTTTGTGCAAGTATGATTTTGGAGGAATATGGCGGATGTAATGAATATGGATGTGATTGGTATTGTGGGCGCCGGACAGATGGGGAGAGGGATTACCCATGTTTTTGCGACGGCGGGGTTTCACGTTGTTTTACATGATATCCATTCTAAAATTTTGGAGGAGGCAATTGCTGAGATCACCCGGAATCTCAATGAGTCAATCAAGAGAAAAGAGCTGACGGAGTGGGTTCGCGAAAAGATTTTAAAAAATATTAAGACATCCACCCGACCGGAAGACCTCACTGGTTCAGATTTAATCCTGGAGGCAGTGCCGGAAAAAGAGGAGATCAAGATGGAGGTTTTTGAAATGCTGGACGAAATGTGTCCACAGGGGACCTTGTTTGCCACAACGACTTCTTCATTGTCTATTACGCGGTTGGCCTCGATTGTCTCACGGCCTGAGCGGTTTATAGGCATTCATTTTATACACCCCGCCTATTCCACACCTATCGTTGAAATGGCACGCGGTTTTCATACGTCGGATGAGACCTATTCCAGAACCAGGCAGGTGGTTGAAAAATTAGGGAAGGGTGTTATTGTCTCTAAGGATTTTCCTGGATTTATTATTAACCGAATATTGCTCATGATGATCAACGAGGCTGTTTTTACCATTATGGAAGGGGTAGGCTCCATTGATGAGGTGGATCGCGCCGTAAAGATCGCCGCCGGTCTAACCACAAGCCCGCTGCGAATGGCCGATCAAATTGGTTTGGATGTTTGTCTTGATATTTTGGAGATTTTGTTTGCCGAGTTTGGTGACAGCAAGTATCGCCCCGCGCCTCTACTGCGCAAATATGTCGAGGCCGGTTTATTGGGCCAAAAAACCGGCAAGGGATTTTATGACTACAGCGTCCCCGCTGAAAAAGACAAAAAACAGATGCACCTTATATGAGCGGTAAACTTCAGGGGCAAGTTGTGGGTCGGTAGGAGGCTGCAAACTTGAGGTTCTCAACGTTGTTTCCGAGTCAAAACGGCCTGTGAAGTCTCTGGGCATCAGACAGCCGACCATTTTACCGACGTCGGGAAAATGGGTAACCTCGGCTTCGGTAGCAGTCGAGAGGTGAATGACATCGTTTGTCTTCGGAGGAGAAGAAGTTGGGTGCGCTTAAAACGAAAGAACGATGAAAGATTTGAATGGCTAACATTTAAGTCCATCACATTATCAATTGATGAACAAAATGGAGCCGAAACAAGTCTACAGAAAATGGATAGTGTTGAGGCAATTCGAAGATTTACAGCAGACTTGTCTTGTGGTATTCTCTCGGCTATGACAACAAAGCAAACGGCCATTGAAACCCTTAAGAGCCTGCCAGAAGACGCTACTTGGGAGGATATTCAGGAGCGCATTAACTTCATTGCGGGTGTTCGCATGGGTTTGCAGGAGCTTAATGCAGGTAAGGGCATACCGCACAAAAAAGTGCGAAAGGAATTTGCCCAATGGTTTTTAGATTAACCTGGTCCCTCACCGCCCGCCAGGACCTTAGGGACCTGCGTACCCGTATTGCTAGGGCATATTCTCCTTGGTCGAACGCCTCACGGAATTTCCTGAGTCTGGCCGGATGGTCCTCGAATTTAATGACTCAAATCTGCGCGAGGTAATACGACGGCCAGTTCGCATTGTCTACCAGTTGATAAAAGAACGCCAACTTGTAGAAATCACAAGGGTTTGGCATGCGGCCCGGGATGTTCCTGAATTGTGAACCGCTAATAGGACAAGGGGTCTGTTTTCTAATCACGCATTCGCCATGCCATTACTGAACACAGCGTTTTGTAGAGGCTTTGTCTCGCTCTTGTGACGCCGTTGGAATGACTTGGGGAGGTTGGATTGGTGCCGTCTACCATTGGAGGAACCATATTCTTACTAACCATCCTGAGCTTGAGGGAAGGTAGAATTGGCTCATTGAGACCCTCAAACAGCTCGGTAATGTTTTTCTCAGTATGCGAGATTCCACCACGCGAATCTATATCCGCATGTATCGAAATGTTCAGATTGGAAATGAGATTATTTCAGAATTGCCTTTGCGGGTTTTTGTTCGTGAATCTGGCAGCTTTGTCGTAACGGCGTATTTTGCTGTAGAAGCCTTCCGAAACATGGGGGAAAAGATATGGCCTTTGTAATTGAACAACAATTTAATGATGTCCGACATCAGTACGATCCGGAAGGAGATGTCCTTTACATTTCCTTTGGACCTCCTGTTCCAGCAGTTACAATTGATATTGAGGGCTGGCTCGCGATTCGTTTGGTTCCAAACCCTCCCATGTTAAGTGGTTTTACTTTTATCGGGTTTAAGCGTTTGTTTTCAAAAATGCGTCCGGATTTGATTCAGGAAATTCCAGAGAGAGTTTCACGGATTAAGAAGTCCCGTTTCCACATCGGTTACTCAGATGAGTCGGATACCCTTATGCTCCGATTTGAGGACGAACAACCTGTTTATTATGAGGCATTTGGAAACAATATCTACATGGAGAGGTCATTGATTAGTAGTGATATTGTTGGATTCAAAATAACTCATTACACAGATCAGGGTGTTAACTCGCTAGAAAGACTTGTTACGGGAATGTTAGATGCCCTATTTGCCTCCCCTCATTCTTCACCAAGACAAGTTGATGGACTCACCCACGCCTTAATCAAACATCTGGACATTCCTACGCTTGTCAAATTAGCAGCGTAGAGGAATTAATTTTTAACCAGCCTCGCGCCGGCCCATGCACAGAGATAAAACATGCCGCCGCCGGACTTTCGGCCAACACGACCTACTATGGAAAGTAATTGCGGACAATGGGAAGGGAGACGTCAGCGAAAGCGAGGTCTAGCATTTTACAACTCGGGAAGAAGG
>SBBA01000019.1 GCA_005239925.1 Candidatus Troglogloeales bacterium
TAAATGCGTTACATCCCCCAATAGAACCTTCCGCTTGGTTCCGTCGCCTAATCGTAAAAGGAGGCTGCCATCTTCTAAAATGGTCTCTGCAATCCCCTCGAATGTTTGGTTCGGCGTTTTAATCCGTACCGGCTTTCCTAGCGTGACACAAACTTCCGAGAGATTATGGATCAGTTCCTCTTTTTTGTCCCTATCCAAAAGTTGGTATTGTGCGGCCAGGGCAATCAGGATGTCGTTGATCAAGCCGGTGCGATCCACCGGCTGGCCCAAGGTGGCCATCAGCGAAGTGGCCTGGAGTTCTTTGGGAATATCGCAAAAATCCCAGTTCACATTGACGCCGATGCCTACCACAAGATAAGGGGCCTCACCGCTTGTCTTGCCTGCTTCTAACAAAATACCAGCCACTTTTTTATCCCCCAACAAAATATCGTTGGGCCATTTGACACTGGCAGCAAGCCCGGTCGCGGATCGAATGGCCTGGGCCAGGCCCGTCGCCGTTGCCAGAGAGAACAGGGGAAAGTCGTACGTGTGTTGATAAGGCCGAAGCAGCAGGGAGAGATAGAGATTGACGCCCCTTGGGGAGATCCATTCCCGGTTAAACCGGCCTCGGCCCTTGTTTTGTGTCTCGGCAATAATAAGCACGCCGCCAGGGAGACCCGCCGAGCCCATTTGAAGCGCAAGCTGATTGGTGGAATCCACTTGGTCAAATAGAAGCACCTCCCGTACCCGTTCACGAACACGTGCGTGGCCTTTAATCCAGGCTTCTATTTTTTGGAGATCAAGTGGCGCCATGGTGGCTTATGTCTAAACTAATGTCGGAGGCCTTGGCGGAATGGGTAAGCGATCCCACGGAGATCATATCCACCCCGCATTTAGCGATGGCTGCCACATTCTCAAGATGGACTCCCCCCGAGGCCTCAATTTCGATTTGAGGCCGCTTTTTTCGAATCAGGGCCACGGCCCGTTTAATCTCTGGAATCGACATATTATCCAGCATGATAATCTCGGCGCCACTGGCAATCGCCTGTTTGACCTGGTCAAACGTCTCGACCTCCACCTCTATTTTAAGGGGATGCGAAAGGGTGGCGCGTGTCGCGTTGACGGCATTCACGATGCCGTGGGCCAGGGCAATATGGTTGTCTTTGATTAAAATAAGGTCGCCCAGGTGAAACCTATGATTATACCCGCCCCCCAGCAGCACCGCCTCTTTTTCCAAAATACGAAGCCCCGGCAGGGTCTTCCTTGTGTCCACAATTTTTGCCTTGGTTCCGGCAACCTTTTGTACAAACAGACGAGTTAATGTGGCCACGCCGCAAAGATGCTGAAGGAAATTCAAGGCGACCCGCTCCCCTTTCAACAGGGCGCGACCATCGCCCGCGAGCCGTCCTATTGTTGTCCCAGGGGCTGCCACCGTTCCTTGGCCTATCGCGATCTCGAATCGAAAAGAAGGGTCTAATAATTCAAACACGGTCTGGAACAGGTCGAGGCCTGCCACCACCAATTCTTCCTTGGCGATCAAGTCTCCCAACGCGGGGATAGGACGAGGAAAGAGCTTTTCCGTGGTCCGATCCCCATAGATCAGGTCTTCGGACAGTCCCCTTTTTGCAATCTCTTGTAATAGAAAAGATTCGGCCATTTTTAATGTTCACGGATCGAGAATATCTAGTTGGCGACAAATCATTCGGGCCGTATACTCCTTGATCTCCCGATGGCGCGGCAAACTGCTTCGTCGTCCCTTTGTGGGATTAATCCACACCGAGTGGCTATGTCCCTCTCGTAGGAGTCGGCACCCATGCTGTTGAAGATGCCACACCAGGTCCTGGCGTTTCATGGAGCGATTGCACCGGCTGGAATCTCACTTACTTTGGTGCTTGCTTGCAAATGCAGATAAATGGGTTCCTCGATATCCATTTCGACATTGGTTAATCCGGGATTGGGGTGGGGCAAAGGCTCTCCAGCCTCTAGATATGTTTCTGCCACATCAATCAGTGCCATGGCTAAGAGCTGACGGGCCTCGGCCAAGTCAACGCCGCAAGTAATGATTGCTGGAAAGTCCAGTACTTGAGCATGGACGCCACCTTCCACGAATTTATAGCCTGCTTTGTATTGCAACATAGTATACCTCTGGAATCAACAAACCCGGGCCTTTGCAGATGCCGAACCCCCCGCCTTTTCAGCCCCCCAACGCATTGTTGGATGGCGATCTTTAATGGCTATTATTTTCGCCCCTCTAACCACCGTTCAAATGAGGCGGTACTTTCCCTGGATCGTTTGCCTAGCACAAGCCCCTCAACGCCAATATCCTCATCCAGGTCAGGCCAATGGATCCCGTAACCCGCACCGCTGATCTGAAGATTGGCTCGCTCGGCGGGTGTACCATAGGCCAAGCGGGGATACCAACCGATGGGAACAGCAACGGTGCGCCCGTCCTCAAGATCAACAGACAACGTGTCGTCTGTAACAATCACATTCACGACTTTAGCCAGCGTGAGTGTGACCGCTGCAGAATGCGTCCCATTCATTTTTTAACACCTCCAAATTATCGCGTAAAACACGCTCGATGTCGCGCAACTCTTTACGGTTATACTCGTAATTCTGCTCTAGTGATACATCAGTGTCAAGCCAGAACTTGGCGCTTTGCCTTTCACGGTCTATGTGCACATGACGCGGCTCGCCACTTATGACACCCATCCCTGAAATTGTGTAAGCTGCGCCTCTGTTTCTTTTTTCTTTTGCGTTAACTCCTCATAACGGAGACGGGTTTTTTCCTGCACCTCCTGAGGGGCCTTTGCAAAATCGGGCATGCCCAACCGATTTTCAAGAGAGGCCCGTTCTTTCTCGAATTTCTGTAAAACTTTAACAAGCCGGTCGATCTCTTTTTCAATATGCAATGGGGAAAGCAAAAGATAAA
>SBBA01000062.1 GCA_005239925.1 Candidatus Troglogloeales bacterium
ATTGCTTTTCCAGGGCAAGAATCCTGCCTTTATGGACACGGGATGAGACATCATCCCGATGATTCAGACAAAATGGGCTGAATAGTTACGAATTTTGAAGATAATACTGGTTCTTGGTATAAAAAAAGCATAGTTTATATTATTTAAATTGATTAAATAACATATTTATGTTATTTATAAGATATGCGATTTTCACGGATGCTTAATTTGCAAAACCCCAAAACGTCGACTTTTATTTTTGGGCCGAGAATGACAGGAAAAACGTTTCTTCTTCGAGAATTAGATGCAGCACTCTATGTGGATCTCCTTGACCCTGAAAGGGAGCTGGAGCTGAGGCAAACACCTCGGTTTTTTTGGGAACGGTTGATGCCGCTGCCAAAGGGGGCGTTGGTTATTGTAGACGAAGTGCAACGTGTGCCCGTCCTTTTAGACTATGTTCAAAAGGGGATTGAAGAGTTGGGACTCCGCTTTATTCTTTCTGGCTCTAGTCCCAGAAAATTGAAACGGGGAGGCGCCAATCTTCTTGGGGGCCGCGCACTTGATCTTCATCTTCATCCTTTGACAGTGGATGAGATTGGAACGTCTTTTCATCTTTCATCCGCTTTACACTACGGGACACTCCCCCATATTATGCGCGAGATTCTCAATGGAGACAAGGATGAGGCGTGCCAACGGTTGCGTTCCTACTACACCACGTATATCAAAGAAGAAATTCAGGCCGAGGCCCTGACCCGTCATATTGGGGCGTTTCAGCGATTCCTGAACGTTGCGGCCCAGTGCAATGGACAGATCATCGAATTTTCAAATATTTCTCGAGAGTGTGCCGTACCCTCCAGCACCGTTAAAGAGTATTTCTCCATTCTGGAAGACACCCTTTTGGGCCGCTTTCTTTGGCCTTGGGACAAAAGTGAGCGAAGGAAGGCCAGACCTAAGTTTTATTTTTTTGATTGCGGTGTGGTTAGAGCCATTCAAAATCGCCTCCATGATCCTCCTACGCCAATCGAGAGGGGATTTCTTTTTGAGACATGGTTTCTTGGTGAATTAACACGTCTTCGTGACTATGAAAGGAAACCGGACGAGTTTTCCTTTTGGCGAGAGGGAACGCACGAAATAGACATCCTTGCGATGCGGAATGGGAAACCATTTTTGGCTATAGAATGTAAGTCGGGTCTGGGAGAACTGCAGGGTCACACGGTGCGCCTTTTTAAAGAGCGATTTCCTAACCTTCCCCTTGTGGTGGCTTCCTTGTCGGACCCTTCCCCACGCTGCCTTTCTTCAGGGGTAAAGGTTTTACCTTGGAAAGAAGCAGTTCATACCTACAGAATAACTTAACCCAACTTTCAAAATGAGCGTCGTGTATCAAATGTACTTGTCAGATTAAGTCTTGACAAGTACAGGTTATGCGGCACTGGCACTCAATGGCACAATACGCTCAATCTTACTTTTTATATCCCTTGCTACACCCCAGAGATCAAACGCCCGCTGGGCATTCAACCAAAATTCAGGGGTGTTGCCAAACAGACGAGAGAGACGCAACGCCATCTCGGAACTCACTGCACGGCGTTCCTGTAGCAATTCATTTACGGTTTGGCGCGACACCCCTATCGCTTTAGCAAGGTCCGACACGCTTAACCCGTAATCCGGCAAGAAATCTTCGCGCAGCATTTCCCCCGGATGGGTGGGACAAATCTTTCTCTCTCTCTTGTTAGGAATACTCATTGGCACCTCACATTCATTAATGATAATCAGTGAACTCGACGTCATAAGCATCCTGGTCCACAAACCGAAAACAAATCCGCCATTGATCGTTTACCGAGATGGAGTACTGCCCCTTTCGGTTCCTTTCGAGCCTATGAAGTCGGTTGCTGGGAGGGACTTTCAAATCTGCTAAGCACGTTGCCAAATCGATATATTCCAGTCTCCGTAACGCCCTTTTCCAGATTTCTGCAGGAAATCGCTTTGTTTTTCCCTTCTCGTATAATTCTTGAGTGTCCCTGTCAGCAAATGTCTTGATCACCCCTTGAGTGTATTCTGTAACGTGACACTTGTCAATATCCGGTTAGACTCATGCCGCATAACGACAAAGCTAACCGGCGCGGCGTTGTTTGCCGCGTCCGTGTTCAGCAATTTGTTGGGCAGCTTTGTGCTCGCCTTTAACCATCGCCTTCCCTAGTGGAGTAGTGGCTGCCTTATCCTGAATATAACGTACTCGCTCTTCGGACGTCATATCTTCCATGTCTTCGCTGAGTTTATTACGAAGCTCACGCATCAGTTTTACGGCATCAAATGTCTTCACTTTCATCGTTCCAGACCTCCAAGGGTGATCGGATTTCCAAAAGGGGATACCCTAAACGAAGATTAACCGCATTAAATCTATGAATGCGATCCAGATTGACAATATGCTTGAAATTCCAACTCACCAGAATATGTACTTGTCAAGACTTAATCTGACAATTCCCCTTTTTTTATGCGGCTGTCTGTAAGTGATAACCTATCCTTTTCTCTTCTGCTATCGTTCGTGAGTCC
>SBBA01000148.1 GCA_005239925.1 Candidatus Troglogloeales bacterium
CAAAAATGCCGAATCGGCCTGTCTGATTCAAGAAAAATCGGGCCGATTCTTAGCGATACTCATGCCCCTCCGGGACGATTAGTCCGCCAACGGGCGGAGGCGAACGGGGCCCTTCCGTTTTGGGCGAGGCGCTGCCTGCGGTCGGTCTGGGCATGAGTATCGCTAAGAATCGGCCCGATTTTTCTTGAATCAGACAGGCCGATTCGGCATTTTTGAATTCAAACACCACCTCTTCATCGTCCAACGCAAGAAGAATATCCCGAAGATAGTTGGCGCTAAACAGGCTATTAAACGGCTCCCCGTCAAACGAGGTCGCCACGGTTTCAATTGCCTCTCCCATTTCCGGGCTGTTCGATTTAAAAACAATTTGCCCCTTTTCTATACTGACCTTGATAATGGACGTCTTCTCGCTGGACAGGATCGACACGCGCCCCAGGGCGCCCAGAATAGCCACCTTACTGGCCGATATCTTCTGGTGATTTTCTTTGGGGATGACCTGTTGATAGTTCGGATAATTTCCCTGCAGGAGGCGGGCCGACAACGTGGCTGTGCCGTACTGAAAGGTCAACACCCCCCTTCCAAGGGCCATCGTAGGTTCGGTTTTTTGTTCCCCCTTTCCTTTTAATGTTTCGTCAATTAGCCGTTTGATCTCCAAAATTGCCTTTTTGGGTAAAATGACCGACTCTTCCGCAGGCCAGGCCGCAGGCCGTTTGATAACCTCTTCGGCCAAGGCCAGCCGATGGCCATCGGTGGCAACCAGACGAATCACGCTTTTTGCCTCGGTCACCCGCCGCATCTGAATCAGCAATCCGTTGAGGATATAACGCGGGTCATTTTCGCCTACGGCAAAAACGGTTTTTTGAATCAGCCGAGATAAAATCTCCGGGTTAATCTCGGTCTTGGCGTTCTCTTCCTCACCGGGTTGGGAAAAGGAAGGAAATTCATCTGGTGGAAGACCAGCTATTTTAAAAATGGCATTGCCAGACTCAATGGAAATCCAGTGGTTCTCCTGTTGTGTGATCTTGACCATCCCTTCCGGAAGCTCACGAACAATCTCCAGAAGTTTTCGGGCCGGTAAGGTGATTTGGCCTGAAATCGTAACCTGAGCTGGATAATGATCGCGAATGCCAATCTCCATATCGGTGGCAAAAAGAGAGACCTTTCCCTCTGGCTCTTCCCCCTTTTGTAGGGTAGCGGAAATAAGAAGGTGTGAAAGAATGGGCATTGTGTTTCTTCGTTCAACCACACCGACCACTTGTTGCACACCCGAAAGAAGGTTATTGCGTTCTATTTGAAATTTCATCGTCGTTCCTCCCGAAGCTTTTTCGTCAGACTTTCCAAGATTGTCTTAAGTGTGTGATCTTCGTCTTTTGCCTTATCAATTTGTTTACAGGCGTGAATCACAGTAGAATGATCCTTCCCACCAAAGGCCAGGCCGATCTCAGGGAAAGATGACTTGGTTAATTCTCGACAAAGGTACATCCCTACCTGCCGCGGAAAAACGAGATTCTTGGTTCTTTTTTTCGATTTCAGTTCCGCCGCTTTGATTGGAAAGCGCTCTAGGATAACACGAATGATATCCTCAGTGGTAATCTCCTTGTTGACCTCAACAATAACATCCTTGAGCACGGTCTTGGCATACGCCAGGGTAATCTCGATGCCCATCAGGGAACTGTGCGCCCCTAACCGTATCAATGCCCCCTCCAGTTCGCGAACATTAGACCGGGTGTGACTTGCTAGAAAATCAGCCACATCAGCAGGAAGAGAAATACCATCCGCATCGGCCTTCTTATAAAGAATGGCAATTTTAGTTTCAAGATCGGGGGGTTGGATATCAGCCACAAGGCCCATCTCGAATCGGGAGCGTAACCGTTCCTCGATATCAGACATTTCCTTAGCAGGGCGATCTGCGGAAAAGACCACCTGTTTATTATCTTCATATAGGGTGTTGAAGGTGTGGAAGAATTCCTCCTGCGTTCTCTCCTTTCCGGCAATAAACTGGATATCGTCAATTAAAAGCATATCAATATTACGATACCGGTTTCGAAACTCGACCATTTTTTCATGACGAATGGAGTGAATAACATCATTGGTGAACTGTTCTGCCGTAATATAAACGATGCGGTATTTTGGATTTTGATTTTTAATATAATTACCCACAGCCGATAGCAGATGGGTCTTTCCTAAACCGACGTCGCCATATATAAAAAGCGGATTATAAGCAGTACCTGGGCTTTCCGCCACCTTTCGAGAGGCCGCATGGGCAAATTGATTTCCCGTGCCCACAACAAAGGAGGTGAAATCATAGGCGGGGTTAATCCCACTGCGCTTTTTATCTGATTTTTCAATAAACTGGGCATCTCGCCACTTTTCCTGCTCATGTCCAGCAATAACAAACTGAATCTGAACCTCTACCACTCCCAGTACTTTTTTAATGGCGTCCACAAAAAAATCATAGTACTGGTCACAGATCATATCCCCCAAGAAACGGTTGGGGACAGAAACGACAATATAACCATTGTCAGTTGAAATAAGCTTAGTATGTGAAAATAAAGGAGAAATATTATCACGACCAGTCAGTTGTCCCACATAACCTAAAATACTATCCCATATCGTATCCAATTCTAACGGCGTCATAACACAATACCCCTAATCCGCCAACAGGCGAAAACAAACGGAGCCCTCCCGTTGATCGGTCTGGGCCTACCGATGTCATTACAAAAAATTATCTATACAAAAAACAGTGATGTCACACCCAGAGACTAATAATAAGTTATAAACAGAGTTATCAACACCTGTTTATAACTTTTTTATCCTTTATCTTTAAGTATTTTCCGTAAAACAGTCGGTGAGTAAGGCACGATACCAAAAATAATAAAGGAGATAGTCTGTGGAAAACCAGGGTACTCTACCAAACCGATAAAAATGAATCAAGTTCTTTATCTCTTAGAAATTTATCCACAATATTGTACATTTTATTTTACCTTATTTTTCATAACTTTATCGCTGTTTTAAGTCTATTTGATCGTATTATTACTACTAAAGTGGTATAAGCACCCATTTTTTTTAAAATTACCTAGAAGAAATTATCAGTGTATGAGGTGAGTGGTAACGATGTAAAACTTGACATTTTTTTTAAAAATGATATCGTTTAATCAGGGTGTTTTTTGATCCATAGGAATCCATACGGGGGTGTGTTTCCAAATGGAAATAGCTTTTTTTCACGGAGGGGGTTTTGCTTTCACCGCTTTTTATCGGAACCGACACCGGCGTTCAACGATTCACAAAGGGAAACAAATCCCCGATCCTCATGATTGGATCCGGCGTGATCGCGGAACGTATTCTTGCCGCATTAGAGCAGTATCACGGTAGCGACTACGGCGTCGTTCATTCAAAATTAGACTCGATCTCCCCAGGTTCTGTGATGAAGGAGTGGAACCAAATCACTGATACCTTTGGGGAGGAGGGGATTAAGAAGGTGGTTATCGCTATGGACAATCCCCGAACCCAACTCCCTATTGAGGCCCTCTTATCGCTGCGCGCGAGCGGTATCCCTGTTGTGGATGCCGCCTCTTTTTATGAAGAGATATCAGGCCGCGTTCCTGTGGAATTTTTAAGACCAAGCGATCTTATTTTCGGCGAAGGGTTTCGCCGATCCAAATTGATTTATATCACCAAAAGGGCTATGGATCTTTGCTTCTCGATACTGGGATTGATTTTGAGCCTGCCATTCTTTCTCATTCTACCCATTCTTATTAAACTTGACTCCAAAGGGCCTGTGTTCTATCGTCAGGAACGGGTCGGCTGGTATGGACGGACGTTTAACATCATCAAATTCCGTACCATGGTGGATAAGGCCGAGGCGGTATCCGGCCCGGTTTGGGCAGAATGCAACGATCCCCGTATTACGCGCCTGGGACGTTTTATGAGAAGGTACAGGTTAGATGAGTTACCTCAACTGATCAATATCCTGACTGGGAAGATGAGTTTTGTGGGGCCGCGTCCTGAACGTCCTGTTTTTGTACAACAACTTCGTGAGAAAATCCCATTTTATTCGCTTCGCTTTACAGTTAAACCAGGGTTAACAGGGTGGGCCCAAATTAGGTTTCAGTATTCATCTACCTTACAAGAGAGTCAGGAGAAATTTGGACACGACCTTTACTACATCAAACACTCCTCTCCTCTGTTTGATCTCGCAATTATTACGGACACCATTCGGGTGGTCTTGATGGGCTTCGGCGCAAAGTGATATCTACCCAAGAGATGAAGGGCCGCGCCGTCTGCTTTTTTTTTGTCCTACTCTTTATTTTTATTCCAATAAGGGTTGCACAGGCAACCACCGTGATCTTCCCGTCCCTATCTGTTTCAGAGGAATACACCGACAACTTTTTCTTCACAGAACATAATTTAAAATCGGACTTCACCACCATTCTCTCACCGGTATTGCTGATTAAACAGGAAACCCGCGATCTGATTCTTTCTGGAAGTTATTTTGGCGGAATTACCTTACAGTTAAAAAACAACGAGAGGAACCGGTACCGACAGGGAATAACCTTTGATATGGGCCTACCGATGCTTTCTCGTCAATTTCGCGGGTTGGAAGTGCGCCTAACCGAGGTTGCGGAATATTCACCAGAGCTCCACGCGGTTCCCCTGACCGACACGGATACAAATTTCTTTGAAACGGCAATCGGACGGGTAGAAACCTTTCGAAATCGTGCCGCGATAAAGGCCAGCCGCCTCTGGTCCCCTAAATGGAATACAGCGTTTGCCTATACCAACACGATGACCCATTACAACAGGTCTGATTTTGATAACATGATGGCACACGATACCGATTTGTCGGGCACATATAACATCCGTTCCGGTATACGAACGGTTTCGGCGGCCTACGGTATCTTAAAGACCAGCTTTGAACGGGCCGAAAATGTAACGGCACATCGTGTTTTTGTGAGCGGGAAACAGGCGTTTGATCCCACATCGTTTGTGTACGGAGGTCTTGGTGAAAATTGGGTGGAAGGAAGAAACCGGAACTTGATTGCACAAATCGGCTATTCAAAAAAGGTTCACCTGACCCTGTTTAAAATGGGGTATTCCCGTACGGCTGAATTGGGAACGGGGGGGGTTGCGGCCCTCACCCTTCGTCAAGGGGGCACGGCGGAGTTATCCCATCCGATCAGCGCCAAATCAATCTTCGCGCTAAAACTCGAACATAAGAAACATCAGACCCTCTCCGGCCCTACCATAGAAACCGCTTCGAATGGGGCAACAACCAGTATTGCCACCACATTTTTATCCTGGCTTACCTGTACAATTCGATACACCTACCTGGATTACAGTGAGCCATGCGATATCTGTGAGGGACAAGGTACGGGAATCCGAAATGTGAAAAACAATCGCGTCATGGTTGTGTTTTCCGCCACGCCCTTGGGATGGAAATACAATCCATCATAATGCCGATCTTTCCGATTTTTTGTAGGTTCTTTCTTCAATCTCTGTCTTTGATATAAACTTGAATATTGGCGCGAGACTTAATCTGTGCAATATATTCATTGGTTTTAATCTTTTCTCTCTCTGACGCTAAAATCGCCCGAATCTGTTCGTTCCTTTTTTCCGGGTTCATCCCGGGAAAATCATTGGGGTGCTGCACGGTATATTGCTCCACTTCCTCGTCGGTGATAAAAATAAAAAAACGAATGCGGTCTTGCAGAAGTGTGTTGACCCACATCCGATCCAAAACCAACCCTCTTAATTCTATTGCATCCATTCCTGTTTTCTTAAGCTGATCCTGGAGTGTCGGTTTATCCTTAAAGTGACGCTGTATTTTCTGTAGCTCCAGATCAACTTCTTGTTCGGAAGGAGGCTCCGGGATAAATCGTTTGGCCTCGTGCAGCAGCAGATGGTGATCCACGCGTCGCTGTACCTGTTTCATCAGCGGCTCGCCCGTGCCCACACCAAAAAAAAGTTCATCTCGACGTAAATCAGACAAAAAGATCGGCTCCTCATTCACTACAGCAACGATTTGTTCAACCACTTCACTCGCAGAGACCAATTGCGGTAAGATCAGCAATAGAGGGATAGTTCTTTGAATTATTTTTAAAAATGCATTAGAGTTTTTTTTCATGTTACGGACTATCTTATCATAGGGCACCTCTAAAAGCCCGTGGGTTGCAGTTTGCCGGAAAGTAGGATTAAAGTACCTACGCCAAGGACATGTACAACAAACAGGTAAGATAAAGCAGATAAGGTATCTTATGAAAAGATTAATTTTAGTGCGGCACGGGGAAAGCGAATGGAATAGGGAAAATAGGTTTACCGGCTGGGTGGATGTTCCGTTAAGCAAGAAAGGGCAGCATGAATCTTTACAAGCGGCCCAGTCGCTGATGAAAGAAAAGGTGTTCTTTGATGTCGCGTATACCTCGTTGCTGAAACGTGCCATTCAAACCCTGTGGGTTATCTTAGAGCAGATGGATCGCATGTGGGTCCCCGTCTATCGCACGTGGCGGCTGAATGAACGTCATTACGGCGACCTGCAAGGACGCAACAAGATTGAAACGGTAGAGCGGTATGGTGC
The DNA here is from genome assembly GCA_005239925.1 of Candidatus Troglogloeales bacterium. Classification (GTDB taxonomy): domain Bacteria; phylum Nitrospirota; class Nitrospiria; order SBBL01; family SBBA01; genus SBBA01. Next base: position 6,575 of record SBBA01000148.1, read on the forward strand.
AGACCAGGTTCAACTTTGGCGACGTAGTTTTGATATACCTCCACCGGTTTCCTCCCTTGAAAACATCTATCAACCGCAGAACGATCCACGATATCCACCGGAGGCCCGGACGATCAGGACGGAATGCCTGAAGGATACCATCGCACGACTTCTGCCCTACTGGCATGAGACAATTGCGGGTTCGCTGCGTGAGGGAAAAGACGTGCTGGTTGTGGCCCACGGGAACTCCCTGCGCGGCCTTGTTAAATATCTGGATCATGTTTCCGAGGAAGAGATTGTTGCGATGGATATTCCAACGGGGATCCCGCTTGTCTATGAACTCAACGGGGACTTATCGCCGATTCGTCACACTTATCTGGGCGATCCGGAAGAGATTGCAAGGGCCATACAGTCCGTGGCGAACCAGACCCGCCAACGGGCGGGGGCGAGCTGACCGCTCCCGTTGGTCGCGGTAGGCCTGTGGTTACATGCAATAAGTTATTCGTGCAAAATAATAGTCACGGACAAAAAATCAAAAGAGGCAGAACGCTTCTTAGCTGTTTTCAATGTTGATCCGATTTCTCGTGCTAATCACCCTCATGATAACCCTCTTCTCTTGTACTGGATCGCGCCCTAAAAACCTGGGGGTTGTTAATGCCCATCTTGCCCCCTGTCCGGCCTCGCCTAATTGTGTATCCAGTGAGGCTGCCGATGCCACGCATTCCGTTTTACCATTTAACCTAACCGTTCCCATTCAGGAAGGATGGGAGGGGATGTTATTGTCGGTATCCGAACTGCCCCGCACAACAATTGTGACCCAGACGGACAATTACCTTCATGCGGAATGTCAGAGCGCCCTGTTTGGCTTTGTAGACGACCTTGAACTGCATCTAAAAGCCGCTAATGCTGTTATAGATGTTCGCTCTGCATCACGGCTTGGTTACAGTGATCTGGGGGTGAATCGCCGCCGCGTCGAAGACCTTCGGTCGCAATTAATTAAACGTGGTATTGTTCGGTAATGCAGGAAGAATATCCCTTAGCATTGCCTTAAGACATAATTTTATGAAACGAAATGCCTGTTAGCGCCTGGGCGAATAATCTCTCCCAAAAGAAATGATAAATTTGGTATAGTGGCAAAATGGTCTTTTATTTTTACGAAGAGGCGATGCGGCCGGTTTGCAAAATCGCAGTGGATGGGCTTGCCCCCAACAGCTTCCACCTAAGCCACTGGAAGGGCAATCAAACCCCCAACGCCTTAAAGGCCGATACCGCCACGGAGATCGCACTCAATTATATGGCGAATCCGCATCGTCAATCGTTGTTCCCCAATGCTAATATTATTACGAATAGCCGTTTTAGTACCGACGGCCTTTTTGCCGTCTTTACCCTGCTTGATCCCAGCGCGGCCCAGCCGATGGCGCACACCCTTATTGCCGCGGCAGAGGCAGGCGGGTTTTGTGCATTCTCATCAGAAGAGGGGGTGCAGATTGACCTGCTTATCAAAGGATTGATCTCGAATCAATCCCCGCTGCGTTCTCTTTGGAGAAAAATCCCCGGCCCCCTGGAGGTCGCCTGGTATAAAACAATCCTGCCGCTGCTTCCCAACCTTTATGAAATTAAAGATCAATATCAGTTGCTTTGGCAGGCGCCATTTGACCGTGTGATGGCCTCGATGACGGCCTTTAAAAGAGACGCCATTGGTTTTGAAGAGTATGACGAGGAGGGTTTGACCATTATTGTTGAAGAGGTTTTGCCGGAAAGGCAGGCCATTGACGCCTTCTGCAAGGGAGATCTTTTTCTGGTGATTGAGGATTGTAAACGGAGGGAGGGGCGGTACCGCTATGAGCTTCTTTATCGTTATTATGCGTGGGCCGATACGGTACATCGGCCTCACATTGCCACATTGCCAATGGAACCACTGGCCCAATATCTCAATCAACAGGAGGCCGCGCAAACAGGGAACGGCGCAACCAATGTAAGCGGTGCAGCTTGGACAACGGCGTCGCCCAGTTATTCCCCAACCGCTGCGCTGATATTCTCTGATCGTGAGGGACGCCGGGCCTTAAGCGCCTTGACGCCTGATTATGTGGCCCAGTCGGTTTTGTCCTACCTTCGAAAGGTAAAAGGAATACGATCGCATGCGAGGGAGGCGCCTGTATAATGCGATTTGTCATTGTCGGTGCGGGGGCGCTGGGGTCCATTCTCGCCGCGCATTTGGTGCGCTCCGGCGAAGAGGTGCTGCTTCTTGCACGGGGAGAACGGGCACGTTATTTACAGAAAAACGGGATCACCCTTTGTGGTCTTGATCAGTTTAATGTGACCTGCCCGATTGTTACCGATCCTAAAGCAATCCATAGCACCGACGTTCTTGTCATTGCCGTAAAGACCTATGATATGGTTGCAACGCTGGCCTCATTACGTCATATTGACGCGAAAACAGTCCTGTCCCTTCAAAACGGTGTTCTGAAGGACGAGCAACTACTCACAACCTTTGGTCAGAAAACGGTCGGTACGGCGGCTTCGTTTAGTGGGGAGATATTGCCGGACGGCTTGGCGCTGTTTACTCTGAATCTATGTGTTTATATCGGAGAGTTACCGCAGGGTGTTTCCGAACGGGTTCACCAGATTGTGCAGGCGATCTCCCGCGCTGGGATTAAAGCCACTGCGACGCCCAACATTCGGGGCATCGAGTGGTCAAAATTTGTAAACTGGATTGGCGCGATGGCGTTGTCCGTCCTAACGCGAATGAAGACCCATCAGTTCTTTTTGGATCCGGACACGGCCAAAATCGGTGTTCAACTGATGCGGGAGACGGCGGCCATTGCCATCCAGCAAGGGATTGAGCTGGAAGATCAACCGTTCATGGTGAGAACCATCTCCCGTGTCACGGAATCCGAGGCCATCGAAACACTCCACCAGTTGGGGAAAAAGTTGAAAGACCTCTCCCCGATCCATCGAATGTCTATTCTGGTTGATCTGCAACGGGGCCGATCGTTGGAGGTCGAAGAGACGTTGGGATATGTGGTGAGCCGGGCCACTGCGTTGAATCTCTCAGTTCCAACGGCGGAGATGTGCTATCGCCTGATTCGAGGAATCAATCGCTCCCAACAATAAACCCATTGATTCTTAACAGTTCAAGATGAAGCGGTCAAATTGCTGGTGGAAGGGGAAAGATCCGACATTATAGCATCCCAAGCTGGAGGCGGGCGGCCTCGGACATACGGCTTCGATCCCACGGCGGATCCCACACCATCTCCACGTCCACCTCGGCGACACCGGACATTTTTTTTACCACGGATTCGGCGTCTTTCTTGAGGATATCTCCCATGCCACAACCGGGCGCGGTCATCGACATCTTGATCTCCACGCGATGGCCACCCTCCTGCGGATAGACCTCACAGGAGTAAATCAGCCCCAGATCCACAACATTCACGGGAATTTCCGGATCATAAACGGTTTTGAGCCTTTCTATAACACGTTGCCGACTAAAGACCTCTTCTTTGATGGGCGTATCATCGGTCGTAAGCCGGTTAAACCCTAAGGCATCGGCGTCGGAGGCGCCAATGCGGGCCAGACCGAATGTATCACTACAAACGGTAAAGTTGCCGCCATGAGACTGGGTCATTACCACCGAACTTCCCTTCATCAACGTGATACTCTCCCCACTGGGGATGCGGATTGCGGAACAGTCTCGTTTGAGAATAATCGGAAATTGTGATGTTGTCTTTTGCATGATTTTTCTTGGAAATGGTTGTTTTAATCTATCTTTAAAATTCTCTTCCCGTGGACAACAGCAAGAATATGAATTTCCTCGCCGGTGATTTCATAGATCAAACGATATTGAAAGATGAATAATTCCCGAATCGTCTCAATACCTGCTTCAGGAACGACACGCCCCATTCTGGGGTAATCGATGAGTGGTTGAACGGCCTCAAATATTTTGGCAACGGTCGATGCGGCATATATAGCCGAATCTCGACTGATGTACTCTGCAATGTCTTCAATGTCGGCAAGGGCACGAGGAGACCAAATGAGCGCTAAAGCCATTTGCTTAATCTAGCCCTGGCGTCTTCGTTTGTAACCCCCTTCCCATCTTTAATGGTTTGTTGGCCATTTCTTATTTTTTCGAGGACATATAAGTGATACTGTATATCCTCTAAGGTACTACCCTCAGGAAGGTTATGAATCATTTCCGATATTTTGTCTTTCAATGTTAACATAGCCAAATTATAACATCTGAACCCATAGTAAGAGTAGGGGCGGTTCGCGAACCGCCCCTACTCGGTTGAAACCGGTATCTCTTTTCCTTCAAGGGCGTTTCGGAGTGTGTGCCATGCCAGGGTCGCGCACTTCACGCGCATCGGAAACTCCCATACGCCAGAGAGCACCGCCAGCTTGCCAAGTGTATCTGGGGGGACACGCCCATTGGGTCCTTCTGTGAGAAGAATATGCACCTGATTGAAAAGCATTAAGGCCTCTTGCTGCTTCTTGCCTTTGAGTGCCGCCGTCATGAGCGAGGCCGAGGCCTTCGAGATCGCACACCCCGAACCCGTAAAACCAATGTCATCAATGACCTCGTTTGTAAGCTTTACATAAAGTGTCAGTTGATCACCGCAGAGCGGGTTATAGCCTTCTGCGGAGCACGTGGCGTCTGTGAGTTTTCTGAAATTCCTGGGTTGTTTGCTGTGGTCGATGACCACTTCCTGATAAAGATTTCGCAATTCGTCGTTCATCGAAATACCTCCCGAACCTTGGCAAGACCCGCCATAAGCGCATCAATATCGTGGCGTGTATTATAACAGGCCAGCGATGCGCGGGCCGTGGCAGGCAGTCCAAACCGGTTCATCAGCGGCTGCGCACAGTGATGACCGGTGCGAATGGCAATCCCTTCTCGATCCAATATCGTTCCGATATCATGCGGGTGAATATCATCGAGCACAAAGGAGATAACGCCGGACTTAGCAGACGCGGTGCCGATCAGCCGAAGACCGGGAAAGGTAGAAAGCGCGGCCATGCCGTAGGCAAGAACATCATGCTCGTGCGTCACGAGCGAATGGTGCTCCACATCCATGACAAAGTCAATTGCCGCGGCCATGCCAACGGCGCCCGCCATGTTGGGTGTTCCTGCCTCAAACTTGTTTGGCGGCTTATTATAAACGGTCTTCTCAAAACTAACCGATAAGATCATATCGCCGCCTCCTTGATAGGGCGGCATGGCGTCGAGCCATTCACGCTTGCCATAAAGGGTGCCAATACCGGTGGGGCCATACATCTTGTGCCCCGAAATCGCATAGAAGTCACAATCCAACGCCTGCACATCAATGGGTAGATGCGGCGCAGCTTGCGCGCCATCTACAAAAACCGGCGCCCCTTTTGCGTGCGCCATCTTTACAATTTCTTGAATAGGGTTAATGGTGCCCAACACATTTGAGATATGCGTGACGGCCACCAGCTTGGTTTTTGGGCCGATCAGACGCTCCATTTCAGAAAGGATGAGCTCACCGGCGTCGTTGATTGGCGTCACGCGAAGATGGGCGCCCTTCTCTTGGCAAAGCATCTGCCAGGGAACAATGTTCGAGTGATGCTCCATGGCCGTAATCAACACCTCATCCCCTGGGCCAACCTGGGCCTTGCCAAAGGTTGCCGCAACCAGGTTGACGGCTTCGGTGGTGCCGCGAACAAAGATAATTTCGTTAGCATGTTTGGCATTAAGAAACCGGGCTACTTTGACGCGGGCGTTCTCGTATGCCTCGGTTGCCCGTTCAGAGAGATAATGAACGCCCCGATGCACATTGGCGTTTTCCCGCAGGAAGAAATGGGACATGGCATCCATCACCCGCTGCGGCTTCTGGCTGGTCGCCGCGCTATCGAGATAGACCAGTGGCTTGCCGTAAACCGTTTCCTTGAGGATCGGAAATTCCTGGCGCACGCGCCAGACATCAAAGCCGCCGACGGGAGACGTAACGTGTGGGTTGTTCATCATTTGTGGATGATTCTTAACCATAATCAATGCCCTACTTTCTTAGGGATAAAGCAAGGTCCCCTTGCTGGCTTTAAGCCGTCTTTTTCAGGTCGATGGTTTTTAACAGATTTCCAAGAACTTTCCGCGAATTAAAAATATCGATCAAGAAAACCTTATTGTCTTTGATTTCTACAGTGAAGCCATCCCCTTCAATGACGTTATCAGGAATACCTTTCATATCCTTCCGATAAAAAAGGATGCTTCCTGTTTTAGAATCAACCTTTTTTTAAACAGATCATACGCAACGTTTAAATCCATCGCTTCACCCTCCTTCTATTTCGGTAAAGGGTTATTGCCTTGTCGGTTTTAGGATCGATAACCAAAGCGAAAAAGATACTATCCACCGTCATGATTCTAAGCTTTGAGTCTTCTTTCTTATCATAGAATTCACGCTGTGGCTAAGTTTGCTGAGCACTGTTTCGAGAGTCATCGTGTCATCCTTTAGGTCTAAAAGCCAACCTTTTTTCCCACAGCCTATCCATGCGCACAAATTTTCTGAAAGAGCTATTCTGATTATAAATGTCTATCGGGTATTGTAGCATAGATGATATCTCCAAGTTCCAACGCCCAGAGTCTGTATTTTCTCCCCTTTCTCCCAGCAGCACATCTTAGTTTCATCCCCCAACGCGTAAGAATTCTTAGAAATTTCTAGAAATTCTATAGAAAATAGAGGGAGACAAAATAGCAACACATTGTTTTAATTCACATTTTATGTGTGGCACGAAATTCGCTTATTAGAATCGTGGATGGCAACGATGGGTGCTACGGATCTCTCCCAAGCTTGACCAAGCTGCTTGAGGTGTTACAGAAATAAAATGAAAGGAGACCCATGTATAAAACGCTTTGTAGAACTATTTTCGTGATTGTCCTGATCGCCGTGTTTATGGCAGGTACGTCTAAAGCCGATGTGTTCAATAATCCTCCACATGGGCATGTCCCAAAACCACCTGTTACCACTGGCGGACCAGCGGCCCCAAATGCCCAGCATCAACACCGAACCGGCCATGTACCAGAACGCGGCGTTTTGGCCCATGGCCAGATACCTCCATACAGGGCTTTCGCCACTTGGCAGAACGACAGGACGTATCATCCCAATAGCCGTATTCTGCGACGGGCAAGCCATCGGCCGTTTGCGCATGGACACCAAGATGTTCCTGCGCGCTACCACATTCACCCCGCTGTCGCAGGGGGAGATATTACCCCTGCAGAAGCTGCCGCGTGGAACGCCGGCGCCACTGCCAGGGTTGATGAGGCGTTCCAGGCTTGGGTAGCGGCTGGCACGGGTGGTGGAGATAAAAACTGGCCAGGGAATGACAACGATCACGTCCCAGGGACAGGCGTCCCGTGGCATTCCAGCGTAAATTGGGAAAGGGTAGAATCAGGTGACCATGAAGTCCATATCATTTTAGGAGAAGCGGGCATAAGTGCACCAATGGGTTGCCCGGCCAGCGCTCTTGGCTGTTGGGACTATTTTGATGATATTCCGGGCGTCGCTGACCCACCCGGCCTGAACATTATTATTGATGACGACACCGATATGGGTGCAACTACAGGCTGGTACTACGGACTCGATGCTGCCCCGAATGGTCGCGATGGGATTCCAGGCAATAGTGACGATGTGGATCCATCGAAGATTGATTTTGCCACTATCATTCTTCATGAGGTAGGGCATGTCATCGGCTTGGAGCATTTTGGAACCTTTCCCGTAGGGGCAATTATGCAGGGAACGGGGTTTACACACCGGGCCGGCCCTAAAGGCATATTAAGAACAATCGATGCATCTGCAAAACATGGGGTTCTCGATCTTTATACGATCCCTGAGAGGGCACATGAGGTATGTCATGGGCTTCTTGATACGGACCATGATGGGACGTTGGATTGCCTGGATACTGACGATGACAATGATACCGTCCTGGATGAAGTGGATAACTGCCCACTGATGTCCAATCCTGCCCAGACCGATACCGATGGAGATCGGTTAGGGGATGCCTGCGATCCGGATGATGACGATGACACCGTTCTGGATGGAGTGGATAACTGCCCGTTGACGTTTAATACGGCCCAGGCCGATACCGATCGGGATGGGTTCGGCGATGCTTGCGACCCTGACGATGATAATGACACCGTTCTGGATGCGGCGGATAATTGCCCGCTGATGTCCAATACGGATCAGACCAATACCGATGGGGATGGATTCGGCGATGCCTGCGACCCGGACGATGATAATGACAC
>SBBA01000077.1 GCA_005239925.1 Candidatus Troglogloeales bacterium
AGCGTTCCCTCGTGTGCCCGCTTGCTATCCAACCAGAAAACCGCTGGCATCCCAGAGGCCTTTGCACGGGTGACGGCCAGTTTCACCCAGTCCTGTATTGCCGCATCTTTAGTTTGACACATCCGGAAGATATCGCCGGTTTCCACGGCAAGTTCTAATAGCGTCTTCCCTGAAGCATCCACCACACGGATTGTTCCATTTCCAGCGGCCTCAAAGGTCTTATCGTGTGAGCCGTATTCCTCCGCCTTTTGGGCCATAAGACCCACGTTGGGAACTGTCCCCATTGTCTTAGGATCAAACGCGCCGTGGCGCTTACAATCTTCTATCACCGCTTGATAAATACCGGCATAACACTGATCCGGTATCACCGCCTTAACATCATAAAGCTTGCCATCCCGGCCCCACATCTTCCCACCTTCTCGAATCACCGGAGGCATGGAGGCATCAATAATGACATCGCTTGGCACGTGCAGGTTGGTAATCCCTTTATCCGAGTTCACCATTGCCACTTCAGGCCGATTTTTGTAAACGGCCTGGATATCGGCCTCGATCTCTGCCTTCTTTTCGGCAGGCAGTTTTTCAATCTTGGCGTAAAGGTCCCCCAATCCATTGTTAGGGTTCACACCCAGTTCTTTGATCGTAGCTGCATGTTTTTCAAAAACATCTTTATAGAAGACCGAAACGACATGGCCAAACATAATCGGGTCCGAGATTTTCATCATCGTGGCCTTCAAATGCAACGAGAACAACACACCCTTTTCTTTCGCATCGTCAATCTCTTTTGCGATAAATTGGCGTAAGGCTTTGCAGCTCATTGAAGAGACATCAATCACCTCTCCCGCGCTCAAAGAAACCTTCTCCTTCAGAACAGTCACCTTTCCGTCCTGAGCGACAAACTCAATCCTGGCGTTTCCCTTTTCGCTGACCACCGCCGACTTTTCAGTGCTGTAGAAATCGCCACCGCTCATATGCGCAACATGCGTCTTGGAGTCCTTGCTCCATGCGCCCATTTTATGCGGGTTTTTCTTGGCGTAATTTTTGATAGAAACGGAGGCCCTGCGATCGGAATTCCCTTCCCTTAAAACAGGATTCACGGCGCTGCCCAGAACCTTCCCGTATCGGGCCTTAATCTCTTTTTCCGTATCGTCTTTCGGCGCTTCGGGATAATCGGGAACGTTAAACCCTGAAGACTGAAGTTCTTTAATGGCGGCCTTTAACTGTGGGACAGAGGCACTAATATTGGGCAATTTAATAATATTGGCATCCAGACTTTTCGTTAGCTCACCCAACATAGCAAGATCGTCCGGAATCTTTTGATCCGCCTTCAGGTTGTCGGGAAAGTTGGCCAGAATTCTTCCGGCAAGAGAAATATCCGCCGTCTTCACCGTAATGCCCGCGGCCTTCGTGAATGCCCTGACAATAGAGAGTAAGGAAAATGTCGCAAGCCTTGGCGCTTCATCGGTGACGGTATAAAAGATTTGTTCAGTCATGGTGTGTCCTCCTGGTTATTCTTGGCATTCTAAAAGAACGGCTCTTTCTGTGTCAAATAAAGCTCGGCTGCAAAAATCAGGAAAAAAGGGTTTTCGTTCAGACACTACCTAATCCAACGGGCGGAAGCAAACGGAGCCCTCCCGCAGCCGGCGTTCCGGCTGTTGGTCGGTCTAGGCCTACCGATGTCGTTACACAAAAATGATCTACGCAAAAAACGGTGATGTCACCAACAGAGAGTCTAAAATAAGTCCTATTGAAAATGAAAACCGCCTTGCTGTACACTTTCGCGGTTTTCCTATTTGAAAGTTTTGTGGCACAGCAAGCAGACAATCCACTCATCATTCAGAGCGACCTCTCGATCCTTCTGGATGTGCATACCCCACGGAGTGAAGAGGCCCGCGCGGCCATTGCCCCTTTCGCGGAGCTGATCAAAAGCCCGGAACATCTCCACACTTTCAGGCTAACCCCACTTTCCATCTGGAACGCCCGCGCAACGGGACTTTGCGCGGAAGACATGGTGCGTGTCCTTCGGGACTATGCCCGTTATCCCGTTCCGGAGTCGGTGGCCGAGCAGATTCCTATCCTGGCGGAACGCTATGGCAGAGCGATACTGCAACGCCATGAACAGGGGCTGATCCTTTCGGTAAGCGATCTTCCCCTCGCGGAACTGCTTGTCCGGGAAAAGGAAGTCTGTCGCTGGTTGGGAAGTCGGATCGATCCGCTTCAATTTTATGTGGAACCGGCGCATCGCGGTGTTCTGAAACAAGCGCTCATTGCCGCGGGATATCCCGCCGAAGATCTGGCGGGATATGTTGAAGGCGATCCCTTTCCAATTGTTCTTCGATCCTTTTGCCGGTCGGGTCCCCCCTTCCTGGTGAGGGACTATCAGCGGGAAGCCGCCGATACCTTTTACGCGGCCGGGTCAGCGCGAGGAGGCAGCGGCGTCATCGCCCTTCCCTGCGGCGCCGGAAAGACCATCGTCGGATTGGCCGTCATGTCGCTGATCGGACAGACCACGCTGGTTTTAACCACCAGCTTAACCTCCGTCAAACAATGGCATCGGGAGATACTGGATAAGACCGAGGTTCCCGAATCCGCGATCTCGGAATATACCGGTGAATGCAAAGAGGTCGGCCCGATTACACTGTCAACCTATCAGGTCCTCACCTGGCGGCCCAATGCCGATGCGGCGTTTCCCCACCTTGCCCTTTTCCAGGCCCGATCCTGGGGGCTGATTATTTACGACGAGGTGCACCTGCTTCCCGCCCCCGTTTTTCGGATTACCTCCGAATTACAGGCGCGTCGAAGGATGGGGTTAACGGCCACCTTAATTCGTGAAGACGGTCGAGAGGGGGATGTCTTTGCGCTGATCGGCCCGAAGCGTTACGATGTGCCGTGGCGCGAGTTGGAAAAAGAAGGATTTATTGCATCGGCCGTCTGTTACGAATTACGGCTTCCGATGCCTTCCGACTGGAGAATGCGCTACGCCGTGGCGGAGCGCCGTGAACGATTTCGGATTGCCGCGGAAAATCCCGACAAAATCAAACTGGCGCAGAAGATTATCCAGCGTTACCCCCAAAGACGAACGTTGATCCTCGGAGAGTATATCGGACAGCTGAAAACCATGGCGGAAGAGATGAAGATCGAGCTGATTACCGGCACGACACCGGCCCACAGGCGAGAGGAACTGTATGAACAGTTTCGAACGGGAGCGATTCAGCAATTGATTCTCTCTCGTGTTGGGAACTTTGCGTTGGATCTGCCGGACGCCGATCTCCTGATACAGGTGTCCGGAAAATTCGGTTCCCGCCAGGAGGAGGCGCAACGACTGGGGAGAATTCTCCGGCCCAAGGCGGACGGACGTCAGGCCCACTTTTATACCTTGGTTTCCATCGATAGCTGTGAAGAGGATTTCGCGCATCACCGCCAGCTCTTCCTGACGGAACAGGGCTATTCCTATCAATCAGAAATCGTTCCGGAGACAAGACGGTGATGAATTCCATGGACCAACTCCTCCCGCTATTGACACCCACGCACTGTGATCTCTATCTGAATGCTGCCGTGTTGGAAGTAACGGACCCGACGTTGCTGGCCGAGCTGGCCCATCATCCTAAAATACGACGCTATCTCCTGGGACGCCTGTCGGAAACAGTCGCCCTGGTGGACACCGGTCAGGTGGAACAACTCATGCAAGCGCTGCGGGCAGAGGGGTATACCCCGCAAGGGAAACAAACACCATGATTCTGGAGCACCCTTTATCCTGTA
>SBBA01000211.1 GCA_005239925.1 Candidatus Troglogloeales bacterium
AAGAGATTGAAGCGATGGGGTCTCCGTGTCGATACAGCACTTTTTATACTTTTTGCCGCTCCCACAGGGGCAAGGATCGTTTCGTCCAATCTTGATCGCTCGAACAACAGGGGGAGAGAGTGGCGTTGATGGAATGCCGAGTTCCTCCTGAAGTTCCAACCGGGTTTCTTCCATATGGGCGAGAATCTTCTCCTTTGTTTGTCCCGCTAACCGATAAAAATTCCCCTGGTTAAAAAGCGCCAACCCCTCTTTGATTAAGCGATACCCCTCTTCCGGATTGTTGTCATCAATAGCGATCTCTGCAAGAGAGTGGATGGCCTCAATGGCAAATGGATCGAGTGTCAACCCTTTTTGAAATTCCACCTTGGCCTCTTCGATTCGTCCCAAAAAAAGGAGCAGGTTGCCGTACCCCAGCCGAAGGCCGGGATCGTTGGGCGATGCTTCTATCTTCTCTCGATAATAAATCAGGCCTTTTTGTGGGGACATCCTACGACCATCCACCATCATCGGACGGAATTGGACGGCCCCCTCATGGGGTTGGGCCTTACCCGCCTTAATGAGATTGTCCATGGAGAAAAGATAGTGGAACGCCGTTAGTTTCGCTTGCGGTGTGACTTTGTATCGGTTGATGCTTTGACACCCTTTACAAACAATTTCCTCTGGAATATAGAGGCATTCGGCGTCCTCAATTTCCGGGTCCATCCACGCCTCCCGCACAGGGTAGGTATAGGTATGACCACAATCAAGACAACAGAGGGGAAGAACAACCTCATTCCCGACCCACTCCGTCTCGTCACTCGGCCCTCCCGATAGGAGTTGAAGCATCCTGTTTGTCATCCGCTGTTGGGCGTCGGAAAAAAAGGTCTCTATGCGGGAAAGTTCCGGGTCGTTCACCCCGTGAAGTCGGCAGAGTAAAAGATAGACCGCTTCTTCCGGCTCTTCTGCCCGCATCTGTTTTTTGATAAAGGGGATAAAATCAGCCGCACCGATCCTTTCAACCACCTCAAGAAGCCCCTCCCGATTGATGGTATGAAGACGATCTATATGGGAGAGGATTAGGGCAACGGTTTCCGAATAAGGAAGATCGCCAAGAAAATACAGAATTTCTGCCATCTCCTTTTCATCCCCCTTTTGGAAAATCGCTTCGATCGGGGGAAGCAGCATTTCGCCATATTGACTGAGCGCCTTTTCCACGGCATTCGCCATGAGGCCGTCGCCTTCCTCCGGCTCCTGAAGCAGATGAAACAAAATAGGAAGAGCCTCTTTCGCACGAAGACGTCCCAAAAGTCGAATGGCCCGAAGCACCCCCCAACCGTCTGGATTTTCACGTATCTCCCGGAGCGCCCGTTCTATCAATGGTTCGGGAGGCGCTACCTGAGACAGGATGTTAATGAGGCTTTTATCCTCATCCATATCGCTTCGATTGGCAAACAGAAGATCGATCTGCTCTTCCGTTGTCATCTGCTCCGGCAATTTCGTCATCCAGGATTCAGCATTTATGAATTGATGATGGATTGCCATGGAGACCATCGCAAACCGTTTTTGTATCAAAGGGGGTGCCTGTTCAATAAGATCGTAGGATTCCACGAAGGCACGAAGAAGGCGGAGACAGATAAACGGCCTTGTTTCCTGCTGCTCCCATGTCGTCAGAACCGCAGGCGGTATCGCCTCCCTGGCTTTCTGATAAGTCTCTTCTGCATCTCTATGCAGAAGATAGATGATCACTAGGTAGCTGTCTTTTTCCCAATGACGCCGTTCTGCCTTGGGTAGTTTTTCCCAGATCGCACTGTTGAGCCGACGCAATTGGGGTTTGATCTCCTTTTCTATGCCCTTTTCGGTATAGTTGCCGCCGACCAGATCGATAAACGGAAGTAAGGGGATATACCCCCATTTTTTAAGAGAGGGCGAGGCAAGAAGGTACTGAATGAGGTAGGCCATTTCTTCCTGTTTTTTACAGGTAAGGAGAATGTCTATCGCATGAGAAACCGTATCACGCTTATCCTTCTTTTTCGATTTATCTAAGGGTATTTTCTGCTCTAAAAAGTCATGTAGTGCGGTAATTCCAGTGGCCGGGGCTGGCTTCTCTGTCGCTTTAAGCGATACGATTAACCGTAAAAGCCGATCAACTTTCCACAGGGATGATAAGGGGGTAATATGTTTTTCTATTGCAATGGGGACGAACCTGAAATCGTTGATTAAGGACATCGCCTTCGCAGATTGCCAAAGGACAATCTGCGATCCTCTTTGAAAGAGATTTAAGAGGCTATCGGCTACGGCAGAGTTGGGGTGATCGACAAAAAAGGATGCGGCGTTTGTGGCGACATTGTCATCCGAGTCGGAAAGCAGGGGGGTAATGATCGGCCCCGCCTGATCTGGGAATTGCTCTTTGAGCCGATCAATGGCCCAGTGTCGGACGCGCGAATGCTCGCTTTTGGTCCAACGCTCCAAATGCTCAACTGTCCAGATAAGACTCATACTTCTTAAAATCCGGTAAAGGAAGAGGCGAGCAGGATATTCTTATTTTTTGTTTTTTGCAATCTGGTAATTACGGCCCCCTAAGATTGGAGGTTGGACTGAACCCAGTCAAACGAGTCCTTTTAAGGTTTCAACCGTCAAGTCTACTTTTTTTAAGATGTTATGGAGGGTTCCCTTTTTTAGTTCTTTATGGTTAGGCACAACAACCGTCTTACCTTTTTCCAGATGATGCAAGAAGATGTGACTTCCTTTCTGGTGATCCATTACAAAACCGATTCGATGGAGGGCTTTAACAACCTGCTTTCCTGAAAATGTTTTACTCAAATGGCGACCTCTATTTCCCTGATGGTCAGGTCGGGCTTGGTTTTAATCTCATTTAATTTTTCAAGCCCCTCAAGGTAGCACACGATTGCTTCTTTCGCATTTTCAAGCGCTTCTTCCATTGTGTCCCCTTGCGTAAAGCAACCATCAAGCGCCGGTACGGTCACGTTAAATCCACCCTCTTCCGCTTTATCTAGAACAATATTAAACCTCATTTTGTAGTCCTCCTATCGGAAATAGACTGTGTTGGATATAAACGGCCATCAAAGCGACTGTAAGTGTGATCGATGTCTTTACTTTCATATGGCCATTATACTCCCCCTGTTTTATTGATACAATTTCCTGGCCCTCTTACGGCAACGCAAAGGTTGCACGGGCCTCGATAAAGTACAGGCCGCCTGTGGGAAAGGTCACGTTGGCCGTTGCCGTTGAATTCCCCACCGTGCCGGTGAGGGCACTGCTGATTACAGGACCAATCATAGCCCCATCGGTCTCCGGCTTCGCGGTGACGGAAATGGTTGTTCCCAGCGGCACATTTGCGGCATGAAAGACAATCGGAATCATTCCAGGCGCAGATACAACAAGATCGGGTTCGCCGCAGTTCCCCTGATGGTCAGGTCGGGTTTGGTTTTAATAATCTCATTTAATTTTTCAAGCTCCAAGGCAGCACACCGATTGCTTCTTTCGCATTTTAAAGCGCTTCTTCCATTGTATCCCCTTGCGTAAAATAGTTATCAAGCACTGGCACAGTCACATTATCTTGATCGCCCTCTTCTTTATCTACTCATAAATCGCACCGGTATTTAGGCGGCTGAAACTGCCATCGCTGTGAGTAAAACCTCCCCAAACAATCATCTTGGAGCCTGTCCAGACTGCAGTGTGAGCACTCCTTGAAATCGGGGCATTTGTAGTGGTGATAGTGCTCCAGCTATCGACTTCTGGATTGTAGACTCCGCCAGTGTTGGAAACGTTTATCTCAGTGTAGTATTGTTGGTGACCTCCCCAGATGATCATCTTGGAGCCGGTCCAGATTGCCGTATGACCATACCTTGCTACCGGGGCATTCGTAGTGGTGATGGTACTCCAGCTATCGACTCCCGGATCGTAGCCCCCGCCAGTATTGAAGATGTTACAGTGACAACCCTCACCATTACCTCCCCAAATAAGCATCTTGGAACCTGTCCAGACTGCCTTGTGAGCAGCCCTTGCTTCCGGGGCATTTGTGGTGGTAATCGTGCTCCAGATATTTGCCACTGGATTATAAACCCCACCAGTACTCAATTTATAGCTCGCACCCCTAGGAGAATAGCCTCCCCAAACAATCATTTTGGAGCTGGTCCAGACCGCCGTGTGACCATCCCTTGCCGTTGGGGCCCCGGTTGTAGTGATAGTAGTCCATCTATTGGCTTCTGGATCATACTCCCAGACGTCTGAGTTGGTGCCACCCCCCCAGATCAGCATTTTACTACCGGTCCAGACTGCCGTGCTCCCATATATTGCTGTTGGTGCATTCGTAGTGGTAATGGCACTCCAACTGTCGATTTCTGGATCATAGACCCCGCCAATATCTTCTAAGGGCCTACTACTGGTACTTCCCCAGACGAGCATCTTAGAGCCGGTCCAGATTGCCGTATGACCATACATTGCTATCGGGGCATTCGTGGTGGTCATGGCACTCCATCTATCGGTAACTGGATCATAAATTCCACCCGTATTGAACGTGTCGCTGGCACTCTGGTCTAGTCCTCCCCAAACAATCATCTTGGAACCAGTCCAAACCGCGCTATGATAAACCCTTGCTGTTGGGGCATCCATAGCGGTAATGGGTGTCCAAATGTCTTTGAGTGCGGGAGGCGGGGGGGGAGTAAACGTTGTACCTCTTGCTGGTGGTGCTGAAATCTGTGTACTGATTCCCTGTGATACGGCCACATTGGGGACAATGGAAGGGGCCGTATCGTCACCATACGACACGATTAAATGATGGGTTCCCTTGGGGACATCTATTGTTGGCGTGGGGCTTGATATTTCTGAGACTCGAATTTTTTCTTCACCACTATCATCCACGAACCAGTCAATCACTTTACCCGAAATATAATTGACTCCGGTCTGAACGGCTATTTTCCCTCCTTCAATAGTCGTCGTGATAATACCACCTACTGCATTGGTAACCGGACTAAATGCCTGACCTATTTCAAACTTTGTTCCTATCTTTGCCATATCCCCCATCGTATCTAAAAATCCACCAGACCCTTTAGGGCAATGTAATAAGGTTGCCCCCCTCATACTCTCTAACAAAGGGTCAGGGTCAGATAGCTCCTCCTCGGACATCACTTGCAACAGACAGTTTCGGACTCCAGGAGGCACCCTGGGATCAGCCCCATTCTTCCTAACAATTTCTCCAAGATTAATTGCGTCTTCTCCAACCTGACCAATATCTGATATTGTGCATCCGGCGCCCAAAAAAGGAATGGCACATATGCCGTCCTTTAGCCACCCAAAAGAAGACCTTGGTTTGTTATGCCCTGTTTTTAAAGACGTAATGGTTTGATCATGTCCAAATTTTTTAAGGGCAACGACGTTTGTATAGGCAAGCATTGATTTATCGGTTAATGTCTCAAGCAACGTATCAATCTCTTTATGATTGGACGCAGAGGGTTGAGAATCCGATAGAAGGCTATTTACCTTCACAAAAGTATCCTTAAAAGTAACAAGGTTTACAAAGAGATTGTTGACGACCTGATTGTAGTCGGATGGTGTGTTGATAGAGGGAATCTGGTATACAGGAATAATGAGGGTTTTAGATGTCGTTGGGGACAATGAAGGGTCGCTCACGGCCATTACCCTGAGGCGAACCGGTTCTGATCCATGCTCTTGAAATGTTGTCTGTATGGAAAAGACGCCATCCCCAGTAGTTGTATCACCGTTTAAGCCATCATCATGTAAATCTCCCAACTTTGAGATAACAACCCCTTCTGCATTAAGGCGTTCTAAACTGACATGAAGTGGGGAAGAAGACGCAGTTGAAGTCTTGGAGTTTTTCCCTTTGGAAGGAACGAAGACTGTAGCTGTTAAAGTAGTAGAGGCGTCTGCAATAAATGCGGGAATATCTGCTGTTAGAGTAAGAATTGAAGAGACAGGCGTCGAATTTGTGTTATTTTGAGATGCACCATTATTACCTTTATCTCCCCCACTCTTCCCACAACCGGAAAAGAGGGGGACGAAAATGAGGCATAAAAACAGAAGCCTCTTAGAGATTGTGTTTGAAGGATTTATTGTGGTCATGCCCCGACTGCAATTCTAAAGCCGTTACCTTGTCACAAAGCGGTTGCTTTGTCAAAACAGGTCAGGGAATACTAAAACTAAAAAATAACAGATTGTTCGACCTTTTTTCTAAAGTGAACGAGAAGATCGTACCAGAACAGGATTTAGGACAATATCTGTGATAGAATAAAGGTGGAAGCGGGCCATCGATGGCCCTTCATTATAAGGGGGAGAAACGACTTTGTTTGACAATCAATTGGCACTATTAAAGGGAAAGGAAGTTGAAGTGGATTTTCATGGGACAATCTATAAGGGCACCCTGGTAGATACCAGTGAAGACGAGGTCTTTCTTAAAACAGCGGGAAGCCTGTTTACCCTACCCCTGAATGAAATCGGCGACATAAGGGCCCAATACTGATCCGCCGACGGGCGGAAGCGAGTGGCACCGGCCACAGCGGGCAAGCCCTCCCGCAGCCGGCGTTCCGGTCGTTGGTCGGTCTGGGCAAGATAGAGTCATACACATTATCTACGCGAATAACGTAGATGTCACCAACAGAGAATCTATGGAAGAAGAAAATAAACCGCTCTATAGGCCGGGTTTGGATTTTACGGCGCCGCAACGGGGGGATATCGGAATGTCCTCTCCTGACCGGACCTGGCCAGAGGTGGGGCCGATGGCAGGGCCGGGCCCTCTTCCTGGAGGAGCCGCGCCCCTCCCCCATATCGAAACCGGCTTTCGGGCCCATGTCCGCCGTGCTATTCCGTTTGTCTTATTCTTTCTGACCTGCATCACCACCCTGATGGCCGGAAGCTACCAGGAGGGCGGCAACCCCATCCAAAATCCATGGGACCTCGTCTGGGGCATCCCGTTTTCATTTACATTGATGCTGATTCTTTTCGTTCATGAAATGGGACATTATCTCACATCAAAACGATACGGCGTGGAAACCTCCTTACCTTATTTTCTCCCTGGCCCTTGGTTTCCTTATGGCATAGGCACCTTTGGCGCCTTTATTCGCATGCGTTCTCCTATTATGAAAAAACAGGCCCTGCTGGATATTGGCGCCGCAGGCCCCTTTGCCGGCTTTGTCGTCGCCGCTATCGCTATCGGCATTGGCGTCTCTTCGTCTGAAACCGTTCGTATTGAAGAGGCCTCCAGTTTGTTGCAACTGGGTGACCCCCTTATGTTTTCATGGATTATCGCCCTCGTGGGAAAGACCCCGGCG
>SBBA01000194.1 GCA_005239925.1 Candidatus Troglogloeales bacterium
AGCGCTTGTCGTTTTACCGCTGAATCGTTGTGATAGGACAGTAAGCCCAGGATACTTAATCGGGTTAATGAACGATGAATCGTTCGTGGCTTCTTCCAGGGTATAGGTTGCGTCCGTGCCCACACCGCTCCATGTTACATCATAATTCCCTGTCTCGCTTCGTTGAGCCATAGTAACCCCTGTTGAACTCAGCCCACTAATCCACTGAACCTTAGGCGCTGACGGAGCCATACAACTTGGGGGTGGAAGTGGCAATGCTGGAGGAGGATCAAGTTCAGCAACAGCAGTAACGCGTGTGGCCCTGAGCACTTTTCTGATTTCATTGCAAACACCATTCAATGTCATACATTGCGTGTGGAGGGTTGAATGGTCGTACCCCTCGAAGGTCATCGATGAGTTTGGACTTGTGTTAAGACCAAGCGATTCCAGCTCTTTATCTTTTGGTACAGGAACAAAGTCAACAAATCGTAATCCTACCGTGGGTATATGATCGGACCATTGGTCAAAGCCAATGCCGCTATGCCCCTTAACACACTGACTGGGGGCAGGCACTCCACCAATAATAACAAATTGATATGGCTTGCTATATTGAGGGTTACAGCCATGGAGTGTCTTGGCTGTATAAAGATGGTAAGCCGTTTTTCCCCTTCTTTTTTGGGGGTCACCCTTATTCAAATTTTTAAGAAACTGCGAAGGGGTCCCATCACTGTTAAAAGTTAGTTCTCGTGGACCTGGACCGAATAAATTTTGCGCGATAACCCGTTCCATCCCAGTGAAGGGCACGCCCCAATTGGGTGTTGCAAGCATGAAGAGGTTCTTCACTTTAGACGAAAGACCAATCATGCTTGGCTTGGCAAAATTACCACCAATGCCATCAACTCCATGTATTGTTGTGCGCGAGTTTTCAATCGCCCAGCGGGCAACTGCGCCTCCCATGCTGTGAGCAATAATGTCAAACTGCCCTTGTGGATCAATAGCATTAATCATATTTACAAGCTCATTGCCATTGTCGTAAATAGATTCAGACCATGGATAGTTGTAGAATAGGATGTTATCGTAAAAACCTTTAACATAAACAATAAGATCACTTGGAGACTTCCCTCTTACAAATACATCTGAACTAGATAGAATTCCATGTACAATAACGAGATTACGGCCTGTTGTATTAACACGAAATGCATCAATGGACCCTTTTATAACCTCAAAGTATCTATTCTGTTTGGCTGAATTCCATTCAGGCGTTCCAATGGAATAATAAAATGTGTGGGATGGTAAACGATCAACATGGATTAAAAATGAATTTGCTAATTTATCATGCTCTGCATCGACTTTTTCTCTCCATGGGCCAGCATCCTCCAAAGTACAAGAAGGGCAATAACCCAATATAGTCCTATCAGTATTTGTCATAGCAAACCTGCGAACATCTGTCGTATAAACGTTCAAGTCTTCTTCCCTTAAGTGGTTTTCACTTAAGAACGTATCTGTATAGGTTAAAATAATTCGGATGGGTTTACTTTTTGGTGTGCCTCGATTGAGAGCCGATCCCTTTTGCAAACCTGAATCCAGAGAAACAGGAGTTGATGTAGAACTGTAGGTAATCCCAAGTACGGGGGTTGAATTGGGGAGATAGCTTGGATTCGATACTTGCGAGAGAGAAACAGATGTATCTTGCGGTAAGGCGCCAAAAGATATTTCAACCTTAGATTGAAAGAAAGGGCTAGCCGGGTCTGTTACCTCAATTGTTCCACCATCATTAGCCGAAATGAAACCGGACGCAATAACCTTACTGGTTTCTACTGTTACCGTGTATGTTTGAGAGCTATTTGTTTTGCCATCACTGGCACTAAATTCAACGGAGTTCTCACCTCCCTGTGAAGAGGCGGGTATCCAAGAAATTGTTCCAGTTGTTGGGTGAATCTCCATGCCACTTGGAGCATTCGTTAAGGAAAAAGTGAGTGGATCGCCTTCATCGTCGATTGCGCTAACTTTATAGATATAAGCCTTGTTTTCCGTGGCGTAACGCTCCGGCGTCGAGATGATCTGTGGAGCCGTGTTATTACTTTCTCCACTATTTGCCCCCTTCCCACCCGCGCTACCGCCGTCTTTTTTGCCGCAGGCTACAAGAGCAACAAAAATGAGGCATAGGAATAAAAGCTGCTTGGAAATTGTACTTGAAGGATTGATGGTAGTCATACCCTAATCATAACCTTAAAGCACTATCAGTCTGCTCCTCTTTTACTCAGCGAACTACCCGGCCGACGCAGTCTCCGGAGTCATCTCCTCCGAAGTTACCTTTTGGGGAAGGTTCCTTGGAATCTTATCGCCAATCGAATCGAAGGCAGGGGTGATCCAAACCCCCGTCTTATTGATAATAAATAACTGATTGGCCGGGTGATCCTCCTTACCAAATGCCTCCTGCAATCGTCGCGTAAGCCAAGGGTTCACCAAAATCCAGTCCCGTTCATTGATATTGGCAATAAACTTACCAAATTGATCGGCAATCTCGCGCAGACGTCTTCCATGTTCTGCATTCTTCTGACTTCCTTTCTTCCATCGTTCCACAACTCGCTTATAATCGTTATAAAGAGGGCGATATTCAAGCAGGGTCATGATTTGGCTCTTTTCCGCTAACTGTCGAAACGCCGTATAGTGGATCGCTATATGCATTGAATCGCTGATATTAAACTGGCCTTTGTTAATTTTTGTCGTTACGGTTTCCCTCCAGGAATAATACAAAAGCGGGCGATCGTTAGCCCTCTTGGCCTCTTCGATCAGTTCGGTATTGGGAAAGAATCCGGCCTGAAGCAGTTCCAGGATGATCGGAAACGCCCCTTTTAACACCTTGGAATCAACGGCCGCAAGAACCTCATTGAAAAATTGCTCGAGTTTCACCAGGGAGTTGGATCCACCTACCAGGGCCCGCATCTTCGCCAGGGTCTCGGTAATTTCTTCAACCGTTTCGGATAGCTGCATGGCCATGGGCGCCAGCGTTGCCAAAAAGGATCGCGTATTCGCCTTGTCGCCCAGATGGGACTCCGCTTCCTTAAAGATGATGTTCAACACCTCCTGGGGATCGGTCGGTGGAAACCGCGCCGCTTGTTCGCCCAACTTTTGAAGCAGATCTATTCTCTCCGTGCGTGAGAAACTGGAAAGCAGCCTGGCCAACGGCGTCATATCCTCTTCTTGAGTGGGTATGGGGGCGGTATTGACCTCCACTGGCGCTGACTCGTTTTGGGTCTCGCTTTCCTCTTGCCCTAACACATCTCCTGTAGCAGGGAAGAGCAGTAGGGCCAAATAAACAAGAGGGAAAAACAGGAATCGTGACAGCCTCTTTCTTTGATCAAGCACCTGGCTGACCCGTTCCACCCCATACGGCGACTGCATCCAAAGACCAACGGCAAGAAGTCCTCCCAATACAGCAAACGTTGCGGCAATGGAGTAAATAATCTTTGCCCAGACCAGGAAGGCCGATATTCCAGAGGTCAGAAGAAACCACGGCAACAGGGCTGCCTGCCAAGTGGAAAACCCGGCACGCAACATCTTTTGAACATGCGCTCGTAAAACAGGTGTATCCTTTTTATGTATGATTTGTTCCCCTAAATGGGCAAAAAAACGGGGGCGGCCTGGCCCACGCCGAAGCAGAAAAGAAAGAAGAACTCCAATCAATGACATGGTTAGCCAATAACCCGAAAACGCAGAAAACAGCCCCAGCAACAAAGGGCCGACTGGCGCAAGAAACGCAAAACGCGCAAAACGGTTTTCTTCTACGACCGCATCCCATTCCGCTGGGCTTACCGTACTCTTCACGTTCGAAAGCGCGGCCTTAGCGGCATCACGCAGATGCTTGGGGTAACGCCATTCTTGTTCCGCAATATCCAGCAAACGGGGCACCGACTTAATTGTTTTGATATCACTTAAGGATTGAATGGCCAACAATCTCACACGATCGGACGGGGCATCCAACGCCTTAATCATGACATTGGCATCCCCGGCCAGGGCTTCCATGACCTTAATCAATAAAAACTCCGCATTGGCCTTGATTCCGGGGAGGGTGTCAGGCTTTTTCAGCGTGGCAATCAATTGGTCTACGGCTGGCTCACCAATCTTGGTCAACAAGGCCGATGCCCCTTTCTGAACCAAAGGACGCGGATCGGCCAACGCATCAATTAGCAGGGCAATGGGAACAGGACGTAGCTTGACGAGGGCCTGACTGGCTAGTCTCCGCAAGTCGGCATTTTCATCGGCCAATCGGTCAATAAGAGGCGGGGCGGCGGCAGGGTCACCTAGCCGACCCAACGTCGGAATAATCACCTTTTGGAAAGGAAGCGCCTTTGTCCGCCTAAGGATAGAAACAATCCGCCCCGTTACACGAGGGTCTCCCAGTCTTCCCAGGGCATCTACGGCCATCATCCGAATACGCATAGGCCGTTCCTTGTCCTCGGCCACCTTCAGGAGCGGTTCGATGGCAATATAATTACCAATCTTGCCCAGGGCCTTTACAACGGCAAATTGCACGGGAGGCGAATCGCTATCACGTAACAGTCCGGTCAGGGCCTCTACGGCAAGAAAGTCCCGGATACGAATATCCCCCAATGCCGTCGCGGCCCCTTGATGAAAAAACGGGGATTTCTGCCTGAGAATCTCCGTGGCCAATGGCGTAACCGCGCGTGCGCCAAAGGAAACCATGGTCTTGGATGCCGCCTTTCGGACCGGCTCCAATGCGTTGGCCATCGTGGTCATTAATGGGGGAATAGACGGGGTGGCAATAGGAACCTTGTCCCATTCTCCCATCACAATATGCAACCAGGCCTGTTCAGGCCCACTTTTAGGCTCCCACCCCAGTCGACGTAAAATCCCTCCTGCTTTGGCGCGCACATTGTAATCCACCTTACTATCTTGAATAAGGGTAGATAATGCTGGAATGACAGGTTTCCCAATACCCGTTAATGCGGAGAAGACCCTATCATGAAATGCCGGTTCATCTGCTTTTAAGACTGTGACTAGGGGGTTGATTGCCTTCTGGCCAAAGGAGACAATCGCCTCAACAGCCAGTTCCTGAACGGCCTCCTGTGGATCACGTAATGCCTTAACAAGAAAAGGAATTGCCACCGGATCGCCGATCTGGCCTAACAGCCGGGTGGCAGCGGCACGCATCCCCGGATTGGCATGTGAGGTGGCTTGGGTCAACGGCTGCACCGTTGGACGACCAATCCGCCGCAGGATCACCGACACGTTTCTTCGCACCGAAGGAGAAGGATGAATCAACGCCTTAACCAAGGCATTGGTGGCAGGGGGGCCAATCGCGTTTAAGGAGTTAAACGCCTCCTGTCGCACAATCGTCTCTCGATCCGCAAGGGCCTCAACCAGAGGGGCAATCGCCTTCTTCTCGGAAAGAACGCCCAGGGCCTGTGCCGCACCGGCGCGAACACGAGGCTCTTTGCCCTTTAAGGCCTTAATCAGTGGATCAATAGCGGGGGGACCAATCTTTACTAGCGCCGCTATGGCATTCTTACGAAGTACATCATTCTGATTCCACAGGCCCAACTGAATGAGGGCGGGGACGGCCACGTCCTCCATTTCATTTAATGCGCGGCGGGCATCGTCCCGCACCTCCGGACTGGGATCTCCCATGTCCAGGAGCAGGCGATCAAAATCTTCGGGGGTGTTAATAACATAAACACGGCGTTCCCGGCGATCCGGGTCTGCGTCCTTTTTAGAGCCAGAGGAGGCCGGTTGTGCATAGACAAGGGAGGAAACCGATCCTTGCGTAAGACCGGCCATCGGTGATAGCCATTCCGCCACCGCAAAAATATCAAGAAGAATGATTAAGGCAAAAAGTATCCTTCTCATAGTATCATTTAGGTCAATCATCCCTTAAATCGGTTCCCCCTCCTTGCCTTAAGATAGGGAAAGCAGGGTAGTAAATGGGCACCTCTAAAAACCTACTGCGCGACCCAATTGCTGCGTTGCGCGGTGCTCGGAATCCTCATGTACATAACGTACACCCCGGTTCCTCCGCTCCGTGCGTCTTGCACTTGGGCCGCTCGCTACGGTTTTTAGAGGTGCCCAATGGCATCGGCAAGCCATGTGACGAGGGGAATAAAAGAAAACGGCAAAAACCCGATTCCCGTTGCAATCCGTCATTGTAATCCGGCATGATACACGAATTCATCAAACTTGTAAAATAATGCCCTATCTTTTACCGAACTAAAAAGGAGGAGAAAATGATGTTCCAAACCATGAGCCAGCTAAACGATACCCTTCGTGGTATCATTGAGATTCATGATGGTGCGGTTCGCGTCTTATCGCCCCAGGCTGTCCGCGGCCCCTTCATTGACCAATTGACCCATACGGCGGTCTTCCACGACAAGGCCGACATGCGTGGAATGGCGCGATGGATGATCAAAGTGATCGCGCCGGAAATGGGCGTCTATTTATCCTCAATTCAGCCGCTCTACCAGGCTATTGGTCGGGGTGAAACAGGCGGCTTTACGGTGCCTGCGATTAATGTGCGCGGCATGGCATACGACACGGCTCGTGCTATCTTTCGAGTGGTTAATAAAAAAAATGTAGGCGCCTTTATATTGGAGATCGCCAAGTCCGAAATGGACTATACGCATCAGTCACCCTCGGAATATGCCGCCGTCATGACGGCGGCGGCCCTGCAGGAGGGGTTTCGCGGGCCGCTCTTTATCCAGGGGGATCACTTTCAGGCCAATGCGAAAAGATTCAAGGAGAACCCCAAAAAAGAGGTAGCAGGGCTTCACAAACTGATCGAAACGGCTATCCGGGCCGGTTTTTTCAATATTGACATTGACGCCTCCACATTGGTTGATTTGGATCGCCCGACCCTGGTCGAGCAACAGCGTGATAATTTCGAGGTGGGGGTCGAGCTAACCCAAACGGTGCGGGCCAAGGAACCAGCGGGAATAACCATTTCCGTTGGAGGCGAAATCGGAGAAGTGGGAGGCAAGAATTCTACCGTCGAAGAGTTC
>SBBA01000034.1 GCA_005239925.1 Candidatus Troglogloeales bacterium
CAATGCGAAGATGGAAGTAACGTTGATTGGGCCGATTGCAATGGCCGAGGGTTTACGGTTTGCCATTCGCGAGGGGGGCCGCACCGTGGGTGCGGGAGTTATCTCCAAAATTATTAAATAGAGAACTAGATTTCCTCCCCTTCAAGGGGAGGTTAGGTGGGGATGGGTTAAAGGGCCTGTAAGAAACTTTTAGATAAAATGAACCAGAAGATTCGAATAAGATTAAAGGCGTACGATCACCGGCTCTTGGATCGGTCTGTTATTGATATTGTTGATACGGCGCGACGAACGGGGGCGCGGGTGGTCGGGCCGATTCCTTTGCCGACACAGATTAGTAAATATACGGTCTTGCGATCGCCGCACGTTGATAAAAAATCGCGGGAGCAGTTTGAAATTCGCACGCATAAGCGACTGATTGATATTGTTGAGGCGACGCCTGAAACCGTGGATGCCTTAATGAAGTTGAATCTCTCCACCAGCGTTAATATTGAATTGAAATCCTAAGGATTAAAGATGATCAACGGATTGATGGGATATAAATTGGGTATGACGCAGGTCTTCATAGAGGGGGGCAAGCTGATTCCCGTGACGGTTCTTCAGATGGGGCCTAGCAAGGTCACTCAGATGAAGACTATCGCAAAAGAAGGGTACCAGGCGGCTCAGATTTGCTTTGATGAGGTGGCCGAACATCGTGTAACGAAGGCCATCTCGGGTCATTTTAAAAAGGCGGCTGTTTTACCCGCGCGCCATCTGATGGAATTTAAAGGCGATTTGACCGGCATGAATGTTGGTGATACGGTCACGGTGGATATTTTTAAAAAGGGGGACCGTGTCAATGTGAGCGGCGTCTCCAGGGGGAAGGGATTTCAGGGGGTGGTCAGACGGCATCATTTTGCCGGTGGTCCGGCAACGCATGGGTCCATGTTTCATCGTGCCCCAGGCTCGATTGGCGCCTCGTCTTTTCCATCGCGTGTTTTTAAAAATCGGAAACTACCTGGTCATATGGGAAGTCGGAATGTAACAACCCAGGGGCTTGCAGTAGTTGATGTGCGACCTGAAGAGCACCTCCTTTTAGTGGAAGGGTCGGTTCCGGGTGCGCCTAGAGGGCTAGTTGTGGTGCATCGTTCTACCAAGGTAAAAATAAAGAAGGTCGTGGAGAAGGTGAAGAAGGCGTAACAATGGTCGAAGTAGCGGTTAAAAATACCCTCAACGAATCCAAGGGGACCATGGTCTTGAGTGATACGATCTTTGGTTTACCTGTTTCGATCCCGATTGTGCATGAGGTGCATCAGATGCAGTATGCCTCTATGCGGCAAGGAACGGCAGCCACAAAATCAAAGGGTTTGGTTCGCGGCGGGGGAAGAAAGCCGTGGCGGCAAAAGGGAACGGGGCGTGCGCGTGCCGGCTCAAGACGGTCTCCATTGTGGCGAGGCGGCGGAACAATCTTTGGCCCTCAAATGCGAAGTTACGCTTATTCGGTTCCTCGTCAAAAGGCGCGTTTGGCGCTCTTTATGGCCTTGTCGTCCAAGGTCAAAGAAGGTAATCTGATTGTTCTGGAAGAGATGACGTTGGGCGAGGTGAAGACGCGGTCAATGGTTTACCTACTCCAAAAGTTGCAGTTGGAACAGAGAGGAAAGATATTGATTCTGGTGATGCAAAAGACGGAGGATTTGATGCGGGCGTCGGGAAATATCCCAGGCGTGACCTTTCTGGAAATTCGCAGAATCAATCTTGATGCGGTGCTGAAGGCCGACCTGCTTCTTACAACACGACGGGATTTGGAACGGTTTACGGAGATATGGCGTGAATAGACACGACCTCATTATTGAACCCTTGGTAACGGAGAAGTCCACCACGCTGCGGGAGTCCCATAATCAGTATTGTTTTGTCGTTGCCCCCTCGACAAACCGAGCCGAGATTAAGAAGGCAGTGCAAGAGACGCTTAAGGTGAAAGTAGATAAGGTTCGAATTGTGAACGTTGCGGGTAAAGTCAAACGGTTAAACCGGTTCATTGGAAAGCGTTCCGATTGGAAAAAGGCGTTGGTCACGTTAAAAAAAGGTGAGAAACTGACAATTTTTGAAGGGTAGGGGCACGTTGCAACGTGCCCCTACGAAGGGTAAATTGAATGGGTGTTAAGACATACAATCCAACATCGCCAGGGCGTCGGTCCGCACAAGGACTCACGTTTGATGAGATTACTAAGTCCAAGCCGGAGAAGCGGCTTCTTTTGCCCTACACCCCGTCCGGTGGTCGCAATAATGTCGGCAAGATGACCATACGTCATCGTGGCGGCGGGCATAAACGGGCCTATCGGATAATTGATTTTAAGCGAGATAAATTTGGTATTCCGGCGCGTGTTGCGGCCATTGAATATGACCCCAACCGTTCCGCGCGTCTGGCGCTTCTTTTTTATGTGGATGGAGAGAAGCGGTATATTCTTGCCCCCAACGGGCTTCAGGTGGGTGACCGGCTCATGTCTGGGCCTCAGGCAGAGCCTAACCTAGGTAATGCCCTTCCCCTGGCCAATATTCCTTTGGGAAGCACGATTCATAACATTGAATTAAAGCCGGGAAAGGGTGGCCAGATGGTTCGGTCAGCCGGAGGTGGAGCGCAATTAATGGCTAAAGAGGGGGTATGGGCGCTGATACGATTGGGTTCGGGTGAGGTACGCAAGGTTCATCTTCCCTGCCTTGCAACGATGGGCCAGGTGGGTAATATTGACCATTCAAATTATACGATTGGCAAGGCGGGACGAACCCGTTGGTTAGGAAAGCGTCCGATTGTTCGTGGTGTGGCTAAAAACCCGGTGGATCATCCGCATGGTGGGGGTGAGGGTAAGGCTGCCCAGGGAAATCCGCATCCAGTCACCCCATGGGGACAGCCGACGAAGGGATATAAAACCCGCCGCCGAAAAGACACGGATAAATTTATTGTGAAGAAAAGGAAGTAGCAATGCCAAGGTCAGTTAAAAAAGGCCCATTTGTAGATGACCACCTGATGAAAAAGATCGTTAAATTAAACGAGTCAGGTGAGAAAAAACTGGTGAAGACATGGTCGCGGCGATCGACGATTATTCCAGAAATGATTGGACATACCCTGGCAATTCATAACGGGAAAAAGTTTATTCCCATTTATATGACGGAGAATATGGTGGGTCACAAGCTGGGCGAGTTTGCAGCAACCCGGTTCTTTAAAGGACATGGCGCCGCAAAATCAGAAAAGGCAGGTGAATTAAAATAGGCCCCGACGGCCGGAACGCCGGCTGCGGGCGGGGGCGAGAGGAACCCTTCGTTGATCGGTCTAAAACAAAAAGTGCGGATGTCTAAGGTGAATTAAGATCTCACAGACAACACCAATTGTCATTCCGGCAATGTTTAAGCCGGAATCCAGTGACTTTTAAAGATGTTTATAATGAAGACGGGCATAAGATAGAACAATGGAAGCCAAAGCGATTTTAAAGTTTTCAAGCATAGCGCCTCGGAAGGTAAGAGGGGTGGTTGACCTGATTCGTGGTAAGGGTGCAGAAGAGGCGTTGAATATCCTGAAGTTCTCGACACGCCATGCGGCTCGCGTGGTTGCGAAGCTGCTTCGATCCGCCGTTGCCAATGCCTCTGAAAAGAAAATGGGCGACGTTGATCTCTTATGGGTATCCAAGGCCACGGTTGATTCCGGCCCAACCATGAAACGGATGCAGCCACGTGCCCGTGGACGCGCTTTTGTCATCCGAAAGCGAATGAGTCATGTACTGTTGGTGCTCTCCGCCAGAGAAGGCAGCGGCTCTAAAACGGCTATGAGGGCAAGGCGTCAGCAAAAGAAGGAAGGCCACCAACGGGCGGAGGCGAATTGACCGCTCCCGCAGGCGTCGTCACGCCCGTTGGTCGCGGTGGGTTTACGATACGGGTTATTAAATAGGTTGTCAGCAAAAAGACGTAGATTTTAATATAGAGTTTGATATGGGACAAAAAGTTCATCCGGTTGGTTTTCGATTAGGGTACAGTGTAACGGGGAGTTCGCTCTGGTTTGCCGAGAAAAATTACGCTACGCTGCTTCACGAAGACCTCGAAATTCGACGCCGGGTGAAAGAACGGTTTTATCAGGCCGGTGTGGCTAAGATTGAAATCGAACGGTCTCAAAATCAAATCAAAGTGACCATTGATACGGGTCGTCCCGGTATGGTCATCGGACGTAAGGGCGTCGAGGTGGATAAGCTGAAGGCCGAGCTTGAGGCCATGGCCAAGAAACAGGTCTATCTTAATATTAGAGAGATCAAGAAGCCGGAACTGAATCCACAACTGGTTGCTGAGAATATTGCCTTACAGTTGGAAAAGCGTGTCGCCTATCGGCGTGTTATGAAGAAGGCCGTATCCACGGCGATTCGAATGGGCGCCCTCGGAATTAAGGTGCGCTGTGCGGGTCGGTTGGCCGGATCGGAAATCGCGAGAAAGGAATGGTATCGGGAAAAACGCGTGCCGCTTCATACCATACGGGCGAAGATTGATTATGGTTTGGCCGAGGCGGCGACCACGATGGGGCAGATTGGTGTGAAGGTTTGGATTTATCAAGGTGATTATATTCCGGAGCCGCTCTCTGGGAACGGTTCAGGTGTCAGTGAAGAAGGGGGATAAATGCTTTCGCCTAAAAAGGTAAAATACCGTAAAAAGATGAAGGGTCGGATGAACGGGCTTGCCTATCGTGGCGGTAGCGTTGCTTTTGGCGAATTTGGTCTTAAGGCGATGGCACCCGGAAGGCTGAGCGCAAGACAGATAGAGGCGGGCCGTATTGCCATTACCCGGTTTATCAAGCGAAGCGGCCGGGTCTGGATTCGTATTTTCCCGGATAAGCCAATCACAAAAAAACCGGCCGAGACACGTATGGGAAAAGGGAAGGGTGGTGTCGAATATTGGGCGGCCGTTGTGAAGACCGGGCGCATCCTTTATGAGGTGGAAGGCGTTTCACGGGAGATTGCAGAGAAGGCACTTGCCTTGGCCGCCTACAAAATGCCGCTCAAAACCAAGTTTGTATTACGAAAGGTAATTTAAGAGATGGACCCGAAGGAACTGGTTGATCTTCCGGTGGAGGATCTTTCCGAAAAAGAAAAGACGTTACGGAAGGAGCTTTTTAATCTTCGGTTCCAGAAAAAACTGGGGCAGGTGGCCAATCCCATGCG
>SBBA01000022.1 GCA_005239925.1 Candidatus Troglogloeales bacterium
ATTTGAATCGGCTGAGGCCTGGAACGCCTTTCGTCTTTTAGACCACAGCCTGGGGCGGTTTATTGCAAAGGCCCGCCAAGAGTCATACTTTGACAACACTCTGTTTGTCTTTTTTGGCGATCATGGGATGATGGATAAAACGACGCAATATATGCCCCAATGGGAACGGGAGTTGAATCTCCACGGCCTGCATGTCCCCTTTGTCATCTACGGGCCCAAGCTGATTCCAGAGGGAAAGGTCTATACCACGGTGGCCAGTCTGCCCGATATTTTGCCCACGCTGGCCGGTTTGGCCTTAGACCAATATCAGGAGACCACGCTGGGGAGAGATCTTTTAGACCCCCGGTTTGATGCCAATCGGGCCGTTTTTACCATTGCCCATAGCGCGATCCCGCAGATTGGCCTTTTGGACAATCAGTTCTACTTTACGATGAATGAAGGGGGAACCCATCAGGGGCTTTTTGATTTGAATGGAAAAACGCCGGGGGAAAATATGCTTGCAAAATTCCCAGAAAGAGGTGCTATAATGGCAAAATTCTTAAGCGGGATACACGAGACGTCCAAATATATGTTGTATCACGCCGCCGCCGCAGACGGGCAGGGCGCCTGTACTGCTTCTGCGCGTAGCGGGGGGCTGCCGACATTGTCACACGATAAATAACGATCTATGCAAAAGGCATCTATACCACCCACAAAGATTCTTACCGCCCTGTTTCTTCTGCTCCTGATGGGGGCCTTTATTCCGCCTCTTTATCGTGGGGATTTTTCGTCTTCTGCCAATGCAGCCTTTGTTTTTCAAACACACCCCGAACACATTTCCAGTGTCCCAACGGTTCCTTTTTACAAGCAGGGGGCCGTCCATCAGGAAGGCTCTATTTCGGTGCATAGTCCTTCGCTCACATCGTTACGAAACGGCAATCTCTTGGCGGTATGGTACGGCGGAAGCCGCGAAGGGGGCCGGGACGTACGACTCTATCGTTCGATCTTTAATCGCACAACCGGTGAATGGGAAAAGGAGTCGCCGCTGACGGGGCCTGCCGAAACCGAGGCCGATCTGGCACGCCATATCCGCAAACTGGGAAACCCTACCTTGGTGACCGATGCCACAGGAAAGGTCTGGCTCTTCTACGTCACCGTCTCGGTAGGGGGGTGGTCGGGAGGGTCTATCAATTATCGAACTTCCACGGACGACGGCGCCCACTTCGGGCCGGCAAGGCGTCTTGTGACAACACCTTTTTTAAATATTAGCACGTTGGTCAGAACCACCCCGATTTTATATCAAGATGGCACGCTCGGCCTGCCGGTCTATCATGAACTATTTGGCAAATTCGGAGAGCTGCTACGGATTGGGCCGGACGGCACCGTTCTGGATAAGGTGCGTATCTCGTGGGGAAGATCGTCTTTACAGCCTTCGATTGTCCCTATTGATGGCATACGAGGGATGGCCTTTCTGCGTTATAGTGGCGAAGAGACGCCGAAGCGAATTCTTACGTCGTATACCGCAGACGGCGGCCAGAGCTGGTCTCCCACGGAAAAGCTGACCTTTCCCAACCCGAACTCTTCGGTGATGGGGCTGCGCCTGCATGACGGCACATTACTTCTTGTATTTAATAATTCGGAAGAAAACAGAGGCGATCTCTCCCTGGCCACATCGGTTGATAACGGAAAGCAATGGAAGATTGTTCATACGTTTGAGGGCGCAAATTTGCTCGCCAACGAGAGCCGTGAGCTTTCCTACCCTTCGTTGATTCAGGCGGAAGACCTGACCATTCATCTGCTCTATAGCTCCAACAGAAAGCAAATTCGCCACGTGGCGTTTAACCCGGCTTTTTTAAAGAGCCTGTAATGCCGTTCTACGCCTACCTCTATGGCATAGTTGGAGAGCTGAGCATCCCAACCCTTTCCCTGATTGTCCTATTTGTCATAAAACGTTTTCTTCGCCGGGACATTCTTTCGATAAGTGACTCATCCGTTCTTCTCTACGGCATAGCCGCAATCGGAATTGTCCTTTATCCAACGGCGCTCGGCTTTTCTAAGTGGGACCTTTACCGGTTTGGTTACAACCCAATGTTTTTGTTACCCCCGTTGCTCATAGCGGTTCTCATAACCTGGTTTTCGGGCCATCGTATGACTGCTATGATTATTTTGATTGCCATCATCGCGCGCAATCTGCGATTTTTTGAATCTGATAATTTATGGGATTATTTGATTGATCCCTTTATAACGATCTATGCCTTCGTCTGGGTGGGGAGACAGGGTGTGCGGCGTCTTAGGGGAGGGATGCCTTACGGTGGATCAGGTCAATCTCAAGATCAGACACTTAGCGGAACCGCCGGCCTTGATAAATTCACGAAAGTCTAAAGAGTGGACATCAAACCCTTCGTCTATGAGCGTCTTCGTTAATGCGGCAGAGCCACCATTTAGGACGATGTGCTTGTTTACCACGATTGCGTTCGCGCCAAAAACAACGGCATCTTCTTCCTTCATGGGAATGGGGCGCGGAATTTTTGACTGGATGAGACCCTGCGCAGCGGTGCTAAATGCTGAGGGATAATATAAAACACGTTGATCATCCAGGGGACAGAAACAGGTGTCCAGATGATAAAACCGGGGATCAACCAACTCCAATGTAATGACAGGCCGATCAAGCACCTTTGTTAACCACGGCTGTGCAGATCGGTCTGTCCGTATTCCGCATCCTACAAAGAGCGTCTCGCCTACCCACAGGGCATCTCCTTCTCCCTCAAAATAGATATCGGTAGGCGGTGTGATAATTTGATACCTGCGGTCCTGAAACCATTTTTGATGATGAGGGGTTTCACTTTGGCGTACCTCAAATCGAAATCGGCTGCTGATAAATTGTTTGCCAACGACCAGCCCGGCATTGGCGGTAAAGACCATATCCGGCAGGCCCGATACAGGGGGAATTTGTTCCAACGTTACGTCTAACCCTTGTAGGGTGGTATACAGCGATGCCCATTGCTGCTCTGCAAGACCGGAGATCGGTTTGATAATGCGGCACATCCAGGGATTGATTTCATACTCCACCCCGTAATAGTCAGGGGGGCAGATCAGGAAGGAGGTTGTTTCTTTTGCCATAGAGAGATTCCCCTTATGGTCACTGGGTTAGCTTCTTTGTTAATGACATCTACTCGCCCACAGCGACCAACGGGAGCTGTTCGTTCGCTTCCGCCCATTGGCGGATTAGGGGCGGTTTGCAGGGGGCACCGGAGGCATCTCGGAACCTAAGAATTCAAACGTGTCACGCCAGCCGCGGCCTTCCACGGGAAAGTCTTTGCGCAACGGATACCCTTCCGTATAGTCATCCGGCAGAAGGATTCGTTTTAGTTCAGGATGATTATTAAACCGGATTCCCATCATATCGAACACCTCACGTTCTAGGTAGTTCGCTCCTTTCCAGATACCAGTCACCGAATCAATGGTGCAATCGGCCTCCGAAACACGCGCCTTGATTCGGACCTGATGTTTTTTTCGGATCGAGAAAAACTCGTATACCATTTCAAACCGCGGGGCGACGGCCTCGACCGATTTACAGTGCCCGCTGGGCGCTGTGGAGATACCCATGCGTGTGGGTTGACCGGAAGACATATAATCTACAGAGGTGATATGAACCGGGTAGTCAAAATCAAGCTCCGGATCGTTTTTAAGGAGCGTACAGATTGGAATGAGGGCCTCTTTCTGAATATGGATCGAAAGGTCGCCTCGAAAGAGGGTGGCCCCAATATAGCTGTTGGGATAAGCGGCCTGAACTTTCTGTGCGATTGGATTACTGCCGCCATCCTCCATGCCCATTGGAATTTTCATGCCTTGACAAAAACCTTTCGGGTCATAATCTGCTCCTGAAGCCGTAATACGCCTTCTAACAGGGCCTCTGGGGTCGGCGGGCAGCCGGGAACATAAATATCAACCGGGATAAACCGATCAATCCCCTGCACCACGGGGTAGCTGTTATAGATATTTCCAGACGTTGCGCAGGAGCCCATGGAGATGACATATTTGGGTTCGGGCATTTGATCATATACGGTGCGAATCATCGGGGCCATACGGCGACAAACGGTTCCCGCGACGATCATGAGATCGGACTGCCGGGGTGAACCGCGAAAGATACCGGCGCCGAACCGATCAATGTCATAGCGTGAGGCTACGGCGGCCATCATCTCAATGGCGCAGCAGGCCAATCCAAACGTGAGTGGCCAGAGCGATCCCTTACGTGCCCAGTTCACCGCCTGGTCAACCGTCATGGTAATAAAATTGGCTTCAAATTGACCGGCTAAGCTTTTCATCGAATAAACTCTTTGCTGATAATATTAACTATCTCATTATAGAAGCATCTTTAAAAGTCACTGGATTCCGGCTTAGAAATTGCCGGAATGACGGCGTTGTGTTGTTTTAATGATGGTACCCTTAATTATACGTTTGTGTACAGATAATCTATCCAGTGTAACGATATTCATAAGCCCAGACCGACCAACGAGAAGGCTAGCTCGTTGCCCCCGTCGGGGCCTAGTCCCACTCTAAGCCTCCTTTTTGCCAAGCGTATATAAATCCTAACACAAAGAGGGCGATAAAGAGGAGCATGGAGACCAGTCCAAAGATGCCAATTTTACTGAAGGCGACTGCCCAAGGATAAAGAAAGACAATTTCAATATCAAAAATCACAAACAGAACAGCGATGATATAATAGCGGGCCGGATACGGAATACGCGCGTCGGAGATCGGCTCGCTGCCGCATTCATAGGGGGCGAGCTTGGCCTTATTGAAGACGCGGGACTGGACAAAGTAGCTGAGCAAGAGCGTTCCTGCGCCAAAAAGAACGGCAGCGGCAATAAAAATAAAGATTGGAATATAACCGATGGATGCGGGCATTGATCTCCCTCTTCTAATCCGCGGACGGGCGGGAGCGAGTGGGCAGCTCCCGTTGCTCGCTGTGAGCTTGTATATAAGGTTACACAAAAATTATCTACGCAAAAAAACGTAGAGGTCATCGACAAAGAATCTGATGGTTTGATTTTCTCATGAGGCAAGACCCCAAGGCAATAGGTGGTATTTCTGGAGAATTTCTGGAGAATGTTAATCCGAAAGCACCGTAATCTCCTGTTACAATAATTTTTTCAGGCTAAATTCCTTGACAAAGGGTTTCTGCCATTGTACAATGACGTCCCCTTGTGTTAGGATAAAGGGATGTAGCCCTTTTTCCCTTCTTAGTGGTAGGGAAATGGGGTTTAAGTGGGGAGGACTATTTGATATGAATGAAGCATCAAAGACGCGACTGGGGAAGCTTATTTTCTGGGTGACGTTGATATTTTGCACGTGGATCACTTGGTACGTTTATACGCCACCACCAGAGATTGCCAATTTACATCATTAA
>SBBA01000142.1 GCA_005239925.1 Candidatus Troglogloeales bacterium
AAAAAAAAGTGCTCTTCACTCGGCATAAGAAAAACCGTGTCTATATTCTTATCTAATGTTCTATTCATCATCGCCATCTGGAATTCATATTCAAAGTCGGAGACCACCCGCAACCCCCTGATAACCGTTTTGGCGCCGTGGGATTGCATATAGTCAATCAAAAGCCCAGGAAGAGGCTCGACGGATAAAACCCCCACGTCGGTCGCCGTGGCCTCTCTGACCATTGCAATCCGTTCAGCAAGCGTAAAAAGGGGGGCCTTCCGGGCACTCTCGGCAACGGCAACTGTCAAGCTCTTAAATATATGAAGCGCCCTTTTAATAATATCAATGTGACCGTTGGTAATGGGATCAAAGGTGCCGGGATAAACCGCAACTGCCTTATTTTTTGACATAGAAAGAAAGGGTCGTCCCTCCGTACCGATATCGTTTTAGAACTGAGAAATCGCCCGCCGCATCCGGAAGAATCTTTTTATGAAAGTGTTCGAAAATAACAACGGACTGCGGCGGCATCGTATCACAGCCCCCCAGTGTTTGCAACAGGACTTCAAGATCGCCGCCTTCGTAGGGTGGATCGAGAAAGATAATATCAAAATGAATCTTATTCTTTTTCAGATAATTGATGGCATCGCTGTAAACAACGTGAGCCTCGTTATGATCGGGAAGAAGGAACAGGTTTTTTTTCAGGAGTAGAATGTTGTTTTTATCGTTGTCGACAAAAACAACCGGGCGTGCCCCGCGACTCATTGCTTCAATACCGACCGAGCCCGATCCGGCATAAATATCCAAAAAAGAGGCCCCCTCAATTTTAGCGGCAAGAATATTGAAGAGGGCTTCTCTGACTTTATCCGTCGTTGCCCTTAAATTTGCACCGCGAGGAGAGGCCAGCCTTCTGCCCTTAAACTCCCCTGCAATAACACGCATCATATCTGTTACGTTCCGAAGGTAATGATTAAAAGAGGGTCAACCTAAAGAAGGGGGAGTCTCATCAGATCATCAACCGTATCGGCATAAAAGTCCGGCTTGGCCTCCTTGAGGCTCTGCGGCAATCCAAAACCATACCCCACGGCACAGATCGCCACACCGGCTGCGCGCGCCGCATAAATGTCGTTCATCATATCCCCAATAACGAGAGTCTCCTTGGCTGGAACATTTAATTCGGCAAGCGCCCTATAGATCATATCGGGGTCCGGCTTTAAATGACCGCCGGTTTCGTCCGCGCTGATCAAGAGTTCAAACCGGTTGGCCACACCCAGGTTCTCCATGATTTTGCGCGTGAATTTGCCCCGTTTGTTCGTAACCACCGCCTTTCTCTTGTCGTGATAACGCTCCAAGACCTTATCCATGCCGGGGTAGAGGCCGGTGTGATCGGTTAGATGGGCCAGATAATAATTCTCGAATGTTTTAACGGCCTTCTCGCGCACAGCCGCGTCCTGACCCGCCGTTGCATCAGCAATCAGGCGGGAGACCCCGTTCCCCACATAACCATAGATGGTTTCTTCCGGTAGCGTCGGGAGATTTACGGCCTGAAGGGTAAAGTTGACGGCACCGGCGATGTCCTTGCGTGAGTCCACCAGGGTGCCGTCTAAATCAAAGATAATGAGCGAAAACAATAACCCCCTTAATCCCCCTTTAACAAAGGGGGAGATTTTGGATTTCCCCCCTGTTAAAGAGGGAGCGTCTAAAAGGAAAACTTTTTATTGCACCAACATTTTAATTCTTATCCCCCCCTTTACTAAAGGGGGGCTAGGGGAGTTGGTTTTATAAAGGCACCCCATCGATGGTTTTGCTGGGATTCTGTTCGTAGGAAACGACCGACTGGGGGGCAAGCGACTTGATCTCGGACATGAACTCGCTGATGTCCTTAAATTCTTTGTAGACCGAGGCAAAACGGACATAGGCAACATGATCGAGCTTCTGGAGTTGATTCATCAACTCTTTCCCAATGATATGGCTGGGTATTTCCGACTCGCCAATCTCCTGTATCTTCTTTTCAATATCGCCGACCACGGTCTCCAGAACATCAATACTGACCGGCCTTTTTTCACAGGCCCGCTTCATCCCATTGAATATTTTTTCTCGATTAAACCGCTCTCTACGACCATCCTTTTTAATCACCATCGGAAAGATTTCGCCGACCCGTTCATAAGTGGTAAACCGCTGCTTACAATTAAAACATTCACGCCTCCGACGAATAACATCCCCCTCCTTACTCAACCGGGAATCAATCACCTTGTCTTCTATATGACTACAAAAGGGACAATACATCGTACTTACCCCTTGTAGATAAATTGCCCGCAGAGCTGTTTCACCTCTGCTCGAATCGAGGCCAAGACGGCCTCATCTTTTCGATTGCCAATAACGGTATTTATGTACGTGGCGATCTTTTCCATCTCAGGCTCTTTCATGCCGCGTGTGGTGACAATCGGCGTCCCAATCCGAATCCCGCTGGCCTGCGCCGGAGGACGTTCGTCAAACGGAATCGCATTTTTATTAACCGTAATCCCAGCGGCATCCAGCGCCTCGTCCGCTTCTTTACCGGTGATTCCCTGTCGGGTCAAGTCCACTAGCATGAGATGGTTATCGGTTCCACCAGACACAATCGAGTACCCCTTTGAAATAAGCGATTGCGCCAGCGCCTGTGCATTTTTGACGACCTGCTGCTGATAGATTTTAAATTCAGGCTGTAACGCCTCCCCTAAGGCCACCGCCTTGGCAGCAATGACATGCATCAATGGCCCGCCCTGAACGCCGGGAAAGACTGATTTATCGATGGCCTTGGCATATTGTTCACGACAGAGAATCATCCCACCCCGCGGGCCTCGCAGTGTTTTATGGGTGGTCGTTGTGACAAAGTCGGCATAAGGAACGGGAGAGGGATGCACCCCCGCCGCGACTAGGCCGGCGATATGGGCCATATCCACCATAAAATAGGCCCCTACACGATCCGCAATCTCCCTGAACCTTTTGAAATCCAATATGCGGCAATAGGCCGACGCACCGGCAACAATGATCTTGGGACGTTCTGCCTCGGCCAATCGCGCGACGGCGTCATAATCAATACGACCGGTTTCTTTTAAAACGCCGTAGGAGACCACGCGATAAAGGCTCCCCGAAAAACTGACCGGCGACCCGTGGGTGAGATGCCCGCCATGGGCCAGCGACATGCCCAGCAGGGTATCGCCCGGCTTTAAGACGGAAAAAAAGACGGCCATGTTGGCCTGTGCCCCGGAGTGGGGTTGAACATTCACATGCTCCGCGCCAAAGAGCGCCTTGGCCCTTTCAATGGCCAACGACTCCACGACGTCCACATATTGGCATCCACCGTAGTAACGACGGCCCGGATATCCTTCGGCATATTTGTTGGTCATGACCGACCCTTGGGCCTCACGAACAGCGCGACTGGCATAATTTTCAGAGGCGATCAGAACGATACGTTCCGCCTCTCGAATTTCTTCATTGGCAATGGCTTCGGCCACTTTCGGATCAGATTGTCTTAGATTTTCGTGCATTGTCTCCTTTTTCGATTTTTTATTCTGCAGAGGTGTACGGCCGTGCGCCCCTACAGCATTTTCCTTAGTGCTTGTTCGACGTCCTTTTTAACCAATACCATAATCTTGTCTCCAGGACCAAACAGGCTATCACCGGTAGGAATTACCACCTCTGTTTCTCGAAGGATGGCGACAATACGTGCCCCCTCCGGCAAATTGACCTCTTTCACCTTCTTTCCCATCATTTCGGAACGTGAGGAGATGTCCGCTTCGATAATCTCCACGTTCCCAGCAGACAGGGTAAGAAGCGGAATCATTGTGCTATTGGCGTTGACCTGCTCTTCGATAAGGGAGTTGATGAGGCGGGTGGAGCTGACGGTGGCATCCACCCCCATCGCTGAAAAGAGCGCTTCGTCCCTCGGATCGTTCACACGGGCAATGGTTCTGGGACATTTAAAAACGGTTTTTGCTATCTGGCAAATCACCAGATTGTCTTCATCCACACCGGTGACCGCAACCAACACATCGGCTCGATTGGCGCCCCCTTCCCGCAGGATGGGAACACGCGACCCGTTCCCTTCCATGACGGACTCGCCAAATTCCGCCGATAGCTCGGCAACGCGCGCCTCATCATTTTCGATAAGAAGCACCTCGTTTTTTTCCGCCAGAAGAAACTTGGTCAAATGGTATCCAATCTTTCCTCCGCCGACAACAATAATATACATCTTACTTTTTTGGCCCCAATAATTTCATGAACTCGGAGATGGTATAGTTAGTGGGACAGATGATTTCAAATCCCAGCATCCGGTAAACATCGGCAAGATCAGGATCAAAAATCCGAATATAGACCTCTTGAATCTGATATTTTTTTTGTATGGCCTGAGCCACCATGACATTAATGTTGTCATTGCCGGTAACGACCACAAACTTATCAACCTTTTCGGTACAGGCCTGGTCGGATATCTTTTCATCAAAAATATTGCCGTGGATACGGTGAATATCGGGATGATCCTCCAGGCTTTTGAATTTCCGGTCCTTGTCGTCCACCACGACAATGGTGTGGCCTTTATTAACCAGGGCGTTGGCCAGATGCGACCCCACCCTTCCCGAACCCAATATTACAATCCGCAACGACGGTCTCCTTCTATCGTTTCTCTCTAAAAAAAGAGAGAATCATCCTTTATTCCCCTTACAACAATTTGCCCATAATAACCTCATCGGTAAAATGTTTCAAGGGGATAGGGCAATGTGCAATGCGCATATATACAAGTGCGGTTCGTATTGACTTCAGAAAAAAGTCGGGCGTATATAATGATATGAAAGGCAAACACAAATAAACCCGACCCCTCCGTTTCTCTTTTATCCGTGTAATCAATAGGTTCCTTTATTTTGTGGATGGAGAAGCATCTGTCATCAACAACTGTTGATTTTGTCGTTCTTGCAGATTACAAAATCAACATTATCACCCGGAGGTCATTTTGCAATTTTAATTAATTATGACATTTTCCATCAGGCCGCTCACAACGCTTTTAGAGTCACTCTATCAAAACTTTCGCTTTACATTAGGCTGTGGGTCACGGTAAAGTAGCCAGGGTGATCCCGCAAGCCGATACGTCAAAACAAATTCCTGCCCCTCGATTACATCCGCAAGAACTGTTCGTGTTACCCGTAAAAAATCTGATTGCGGTTTCGTTACTGGTCTACCTATTCACCCTCTTTCTACCTGCCTTTGTTCGCGCGAACCCTCATCAATATGAAATTATGGCAACCTACGATGAGAGCAACCATCTTATCCGAGGGACGGAAAAGATTGTTTTCACCAATACCGGAGAAATCGCGCTTTCAGAAATCTATTTATTTCTGTATCCCAATCGGTATCTCGAAGATCCAAAATGGGACAGGGATGCCTACCGGAAGGTCTATCTAGCACAATTTAATCCTGGATCGATGGAGATTCTTTCCATTCAGGATGCAGAGGGAAACCCTATCCCAGTTGTCTCCATCTCGAAGATCAAGACGATCCAGGAAATTCGATTAGACAAGCCCGTTCCACCGGGGGCCTCTTTCGAATTTAATATCAAGTTTGTCACACAGATTCCAGAACGGTTTGGTGTCTTTGGCACCTTTCGTGACTGGGTTACGTTACAGGGTGGATGGCACCCGTATCTTCCGTCCCTCATTAACGGTAAATGGGATTTACATGCCCCGCCCTCTCCCAGCCAATTTCATGTTGAGTTAACCCTCCCAAAATCATTTCATGTCGCGGCTTCAACCGTTTACTTAAAGGAGGATCAGGACGCCACACAAAAGATCGTTTTCGGGGCGGCCACCCTTCCCTTCTTTTCGCTCTCCCTGGGTAAAGAGGTGATCCATGAAGAAATCAAAGTAGACGGGGTAACCCTCTCCTACACAGGGCCCATACAAAATCAAAAATATGGCAAACAGGTTTTAAATGCGGCAGAGCAGGCGGCCTCTTTTTTTCTGTTGGAGTGGGGGTCGCTTCCCGTCATGGAATTGCAATTGACCCATGCCTATCTTCATCAAGACCTCGTGACGACGGGGACGAAACTGCTTTTTGTTGACTCCAAACTCTTTAAGGTCCTCCGACCATTAAAACGGTTTCATGAAATGCGTATTGCCAAGGGGGTCTTTTTACTCTTGCTCCAGGAACAACTTCCCTGGGAAGAGCCTTGGGCTTTAGAGACAATGGTAGGCCTCTTAGTGAACCGGTTCGCTAAGAGTAGGCACCCCAAAGGAGGCGACTTAAAGTCATGGTTAAGCCCGGTCGCTTTCTTTCCGTTTATTGATCAGGTCCTCTATTCCAAAAAAGTCCTTTTTCGTCAGGTCTATTTTGACGAGTCGGCCATTGATACCGAGACAATTTCTTCTTTTAATCAACCAGCGCGTCTCGGTGTTTTGGGGAGTACCCGGCTTAAAAAACAGTTGGGAGGCCAGAAACTGGATCAGGCTTTCACGCATTACAAAAATCAACTGGGTGGTGGAGAACCGCTTCGATTTGCAGATACCATCGCTCATCTTTATCCGGAGACGGCCCCTCTGGTTGAAAAGAGGCATTGGACGTTTCCTCCCGTTGACTTTGGAATTGAGCGGGTTAAAAAAAAGAAGGTCGAGACAGGACATCAAACAATCGTCCATCTCAAAAAAGAGGGGGCAGAGAGTGAGCCGGTGAAACTGGTTCTTCACGAAAAAAGTGGGCGAGCCATCCCCTTGTTATGGAATGGCGAGGGAGAGCGCTATGAAACGTCTATGATCACAGCCTCCCCTATTTCTGCGGTGATATTAGACCCAGAGGGAAAAACCTCCGACCACAAACAGGAAAACAATCGCCATCCCAAGCCCTGGAAGACACTTTTAAATCGTTATCAATTAGGCTACGACCTGACTACCGACTTTTTGCGTTACGAGGTCGGCCTTTTATTCCAACCCGTCTATAACCCCAGAGATCAGGTGGGCATTGATTTCTTTCATTCGACCCAGAGGGACATGGGATATGTTCGATATACCAAAACGCTTCCCAATCGACACCTGCTGACCACCGGATTTTCTTATCGCTCCCCTCGTTCTGCAGTTGGGGGTATCGAGGAAGACCCCGCGGGCACGGCCCACTTTGCCTATGTATTGCGGTACCCCGATATCCCCCTTTTTGCGGATTATATGGAATGGCTGACGGGCCAATACCCTAATCTTGCACTGACCTTCGGATATGATAAACGCCTTACAGGTGGCGTCTATGATGATTTACAAAGTGTCCAGTTAGATTTAAGACGGCTCTTTTCATTTTCAAATTATCACGAAATCAGCGCCCGGTTTTTGACCGGATTTTCTTCCGGGGAACTCTTCCGTGAAAACCGTTTTTTCCTGGGTGGGGATGGGGGAAT
Organism: Candidatus Troglogloeales bacterium; assembly: GCA_005239925.1. GTDB lineage: Bacteria > Nitrospirota > Nitrospiria > SBBL01 > SBBA01 > SBBA01. The sequence goes on from SBBA01000142.1 coordinate 7,388, forward strand.
ACGGGGATATAGCCCCTTGCGTTTCGAAGGAGATGCGATTAGTCTGTTTTCGCTGGAATACCGGTTTCCTCTACTGTATGAAACCGATGTTAATTTGTTTGGACTAGCCCTGACCCATACCCTGCAAGGAGCGGTTTTTTCAGATTTGGGTGCGGTTGTGGATGGAAGGGCCGACGTAGCCCTTTCCACACTCAGATCGGATATCGGCCTTGGCGTCCGTTGGTTTGCCGATTCTTTTGGGATTCTGCCGGTGATCTTTCGATTCGACGTGGCCTGGCCCATTGATTCACCCATCGTTGAGGAAGAAAAAGCACACTATTACCTTAGCGCCGGCCAACCCTTCTAATACGAGTGGGGACAAATGGACAGCTTCCGTCGGTCACTGTAGGCCTATGAATTACGAATTAAGAATAAAACCTTAATTCTTGATTCTGGATTCTTGATTCAGAACAAATTATCTACGCAAAAAACGGTGATGTCATCAACAAAGCGTCTAACGGGGAACCCCTCAATCGATCACAAGACGGACACCACCGTTTTCTTGATCAACAACGGGCATGGATTTATTGCAGTGGGGGCATTTGACATGAACTAGATTATCAAACAGGCCAATACTGTAGTGGTTCACCAGAAGATCGAACTCTTTATGGCAAACTGGACACGCAATCAGATATCGTTTTAGATGCAGCCGGACATCAGATTCCAACAAGGCGATTTTCTCCTCCAGCTTAAAAATGATCTCTTCAAGTTGATCAATGCGTCGTTCTAATTCGTCCTGCATAACGCTTCCATTATTTCAGGTGTCACCTCAGTCAGGCTGTTAACCACTATATCCGCAATTCCCTCCAGTGCTTCTCTGGAATACGACGTGGTTACCGCCAAGGATTTCATCTGTGCTGCGGAGGCCGCCATAATGCCATGAATAGAGTCCTCGATTACAACACATTCACCAGGCCGAATCAATCCCCCTATCGTTGCGGCATGGTGAAGTTGGTTGAGTTTATCGAGTGCCGTTATAAACGGTTCCGGACTGGGCTTGCATCGTTTAACATCCTGTGCGCTTACGATTACCGGAAAGGCAGATCGGATTTGGGCCTTATCCAACGCCTCTTTAATTTCGCCTCGAAAGGCGCCAGAAGCAATGGCCAGTTTGTATCGTCCTTCCAATTGCTTTACAAGAGCGGTCACACCCGGATAGATATGCAGCTTCTCCTGGGAAAGGGTCTTATAAACCGCCATCTTCTGGTGGATCAGCCTTTTTACGGTTGTTTTATCGGTAGGGCGTTGATGGACGGCTAAGACGGTTTCAAAACAGGTCTTATCGTCCATCGCAAGGTAGGTTTTATTATATTCTTCTTGGGTCAGGGTAATTCCCTCGGCAGCCAGGGTGAGTTGAAAGGCGCTGAAGTGGTTTGGCTCGCTGTTGACGATCACCCCATCACAATCAAAAATGACCGCTTTAAGCATCGTTGTAAATCAGATTGGGAACAATGGTGTCATTCCGGTATGGCTTCCCCCACCATTCCCTCCCCCGCTTGCGGGGGAGGGAATGGGAGAAGGGCACTGGATTCCCGATAGAAGCACTCGGGAATGACACCAGACAGGGGTTAGGGACATGCCTTACAGGTTACTGAATGATCAACTGCCCACCCACATGAGCTGGATGGAGCGGACAGTAGTATGGAAATGTACCGACCTCCGTAACCTCGATTACTATCTCTTTCGATTGATCCATAGGAATGATCTCTTGTATGTGAAGCGCATCAATTGCAAAGCCATGATCCTTGGTGGCGACATTTTTAAGCGTTAGATTCACCTTGTCCCCTTTGTGAAACATCAAGGTTGCAGGAAGCCAGACATTAACCTTTTCCGAATTCACAGAGGTGGTCAACGTTACTTCCTGTAGGACCTCCATTTCTTCGGCCCAAACCGGCGTTGATAATACAGCTAATAAAATAAAAACAACAGCACTATAGCGACTCACACAGCCAGGGTATTTACACATCTTTTTTCTCCATTAGTTGTTATAGGCTCTTCGCCTCTTTATTACCGCCCCGTACATGACCAAGGCAGCGGCGAATAATACAACGGAGACACCGGGATAGGCAACCCCAAAGACAATGGGCGTCAAGGCCAGCCGCGTTGCCATCCTGAGTCCCTCATGAGACTGGATATAATCGGCAATCGGTGGAGAGTACTCATAGTAAAGCGCCACAAAGACACGCCCTGGGGTATTGGTTAACAGGTGCCGATCTCTAAACTCTCTTAAAACCATCACATGGGGGTCGAGATAACTTCCATAGGCCGCGGTCGCAATAAAGCACTTCCCCTTTTTCCCAGGAGGGGGAGGCGGTGTGACCGTGCTAAAGGTCGATGTAAAAGCCTTCTCCATTTTATTTCCGGCCAAATCCTGAATATCGGTGGTCACGGTAATCGTATAGGTCTTGGATGGTAAAATGGCATTCAGATCGGGGATAAAGATGATAACCCTATTGGTTAGATCGCGGATGAGCCTTCCTTCAATAGCGGTTCCATCGGAGTCTTCTACTTTAATGGCATCCGTTTCAGTGGCTATTGTCAGATTGATCGGTTCAGAAAAGACCACCTTGATGAGGGTGTTGACCAACTCAAAGGAGGCGGCATTGTTGGCCGGCGCTACCGACTCGACTGTCGGAAGGATTGTGTCTGGAACCAAGTCCCCAGGCGTGATCTTTGTGATGATCGCATCATTAAATTTTGCCCTAAAGATCACCGTCGAATCGCCATCCAAAACACCTTTATGCTCCTTCTGATAAGCGGAAGGCGTGGTCGGGAAGTCCATTGACTTGGTTTCTCCTGTAACGTAAATAATACCTGTCCCATCTACGGCAATGGCATTCCCACCATCGTCCCCGGCCCCTCCCAGATAGGTGGAGTAAGGGGTGTATCCCCCTTTAGAATCAATCTTGGTGATAAACAGTTCAGCTCTTCCAGCGCTATCCTTTTGATTAGGCAATTGAACGGGAAAATCATTGGAGTGGGTTTCTCCCGTAACATAGGCGTTTCCTGAAGCATCCACGCTAATGCCGCGCCCCTCATCAAAATCAGTGCCACCTAAGAAGATGGAATAGATCCGCTTGGACGCCGTTGGATCAACCTTGGTGACAAAGGCATCCTCTGTTCCCGATTTTCCAATCTTTCCCTGTGAAGTAGAATCGACAGGGAAGTCGGAAGATTGTGTCCTTCCCGTAACGTAGGCATGTCCGGAGCCATCCACGGCAATACCCAGTCCCTTATCATCATCATCGCCACCTAAATATGTGGAATAAACAAGCGAGGATGTCCCGGTACTGTTGGCATCTATCTTTGTGATAAAGGCATCCGCATTGATGGCCCCCCCACCGGCGCGACGTTGCTGGAATGCCGTGGTGGTGGTTGCAAAATTGTCGGATGACGTCTCCCCTGTGATATAGACCCCGCTGCCATCCAGGGTCAGGCCATGGCCCTTATCGGCCTGATTGCCCCCTAAAAAGGTGGAGTAAAGGGTTGATGTGCCTGTTGGGTCTATTTTGGTGACAAAGGCATCTCCCAACTGGCCGCCTGGCCCGTCCGGAGCAATCTTACTCTGATAAGCGGACTCCGTTGTTGGGAAGTTGAAAGAAAAGGTGCTGCCCGTTATATAGGCATTCTTCATGCTATCAACCGCGATGGCCCGACCGATATCATCGAATATTCCTCCGACAAGAGCTGAGTAGGCCAGTGTCCCATCCGGCTTGATTTTGGTAACAAATGCATCAATCAGTCCACGACCGGGTTGAAGGGATGAGCTAATTAAATTGGGGGCTGGGAAATCTGTTGACTTCGTTGATCCAGTAGCATAGGCATGGCCTTCACTGTCAATGGCAATACCAAAAGCGATATCATTATCCTTTCCCCCCAGATAAGTGGAGTAGAGCAGTGTGGAGGTTCCCGTCACATTGATCTTTGTGACAAAAACATCATTTTTCTCCTGGAAACCAGGCTGAGTAGAAAGGACCGGAAAGTTGGGAGACGCGGTCGCCCCAGTCACATAGACATGGCCGGAGGCATCCACGGCAATCCCATTCCCCACATCATCCAGGTCGCCACCGAGATAGGTGGAGTATTCAAGGACAGGGTCAATAACCAGCGGATAGTCTTTGTTGTATGATGCCACCTGAAAGCCATATTGCTTGGGGTGATTCAACAGGCGGAACGCGCCATTCACGTGAACCCGTTGGCCCTTGACCATCTGATAGATAACAGGCCTTTTTTGAAAGAGAGACGCTCCATTATTCAACAGAATTTCAAGTTGGCCGGATGAGGTGATTTTCAGGCCATGAATCCCCTCATATCCAAACCGCACGGTTGAGGGATGCGCGCCCGGTTGAACGATAACGTCATACTCCAACTCCCGATTGTTCCCATAAAACTTCATATCAATACCCGGGTAAACCGATTGATAGACCACTTTACCGTAGGTTGGGACACCGGTTCTCCATTTTTTTGGGTCATTACCGATAATGTAATTCATCTTGCCAATCTGTTTTTCTTCCGCCGACAGTCTTACGTGCCTGCTTGCCCCCATGGGGAATAAACCAATCGTTTCTGTCGGAAGGGCAAGGGTCACTCCTTTGTCTGTAAAGGAAAGGGTATGTCCTGTGCCTTGTTCGTAAAACTTGATATGAGGATCGGTCTGTCCGTTGTTTTGTATGAAGTAAAGTGGAAGTTGGCTCAATGGATTTTGGATGGTTTCCCGCATGGGCGATTTGCTTGCCTTTTTGCCTTCCACCCGTTCATAGGAAAGGGCTTCACTTCCGATTCCTTCTGAGACCAACCCAAGGAGGATCATTAAGCAGACTTGTTTTTTGATGGTTCGTTTCATCGGTTCCTTTTCATCGTTGGTTGCACCGTTTCGGCATGGTTATACCATAGAGAAACAGGATAGGTCGACCCCTAGTTCTCTATCGGCCATTTTTTAGGTTTTCTTAAACGGCTTTGAAAAGCTGAATGAATGGGTACTCCTAAAAATCAAGCGGGCTTTTCAATTCTTTGATGGTCTTGCTGGGGACACAGTGTGTATAAATCATCGTTGTCCTCACATCGGAGTGACCCAGAAGTGTTTGAATTAAAGTTTTTAATCCGCAGGACCACGCATTCAAAGAGACGAAGCCCGCAGTCATAGAGCAGTTTGACCGCAAGGTCATAAAGGGATTCGAGATGTTTCAAGATTGTATCAATTTCCGGACGAGAAAGAACGACGGGGATGTAGCGTGATCTCTTTGCACGGGGAATATCTTTAGGGCCCCTCTAAAAACCTAGCGACCGAACTGCTGCATTGCGCAGTACTCGGAGTCCTCATGTACACTACGACCATTGCGGTTCCTGTGTGTAATAACCTTTGCATCTGAGCCGCTCGCTACGATTTTTAGAAGGGCCTTTTTCTTTGTTTTCCATGTTTTGTGCCTTATATCATAATAGATAGAAAAATACCATATATTGTTTAAAACTTAGATTGACTTTCCGTTTGTTTATTTAGTATCCGATATCATGGAATTTTTTTCAGTCTATATTGGGCAATATGATGGAAAAGTTTCCACTTATTGTTCTGATAAGTGGACTGCCTTCGGCACTCCACTTATCGTGGCTGTTGAGTAAACCCTAACGCCCTGGCTAGGTTCTATACATCTCATTCACCGATCATTCACCGAGTATCATTTGATGGCCCTTTATCATTCTTCTTTGGCTAGGTTATTGGTGATCAAATACGCAAAGGCCTGCCTGGCGCATTCCGGGGCCTAAAGCAGGCGGCGGAAACCAGTACCGTGCCTCTTAAGCAGTCCAAAACCACAAACCGGCAGATTGGGTTATTAGACTCTTAATTCTTGTGCTATAATCAAGTTGTGCACAGGGAGCGAAGAAAAGTTATAGGCAATATTTTTGGTGATGCTGCTAAATATACGCTGACAGCAGGTGTGATTGGGAGTATTGTGTCAGGTAGGTATTCTTTATTATCAAGTATTGGGATCGGTGTGTTCTTCGTTGTATTTCTTCTGTTGGCATATTTTATAACACCAGAAGATGAGGGAGGTTAAAAATGGAGGTATATCTCTTTGTCACGCTTGGGATAGCAGCAACAGCAGGTATAGCTTTCTTGATATTTTTTGAATTTCAAGATAGAAAGAAACATGTTCATTAAAGCCAAACTTGCCCAACCATGCGCTGAACACGGACGTGCAAAAAGCGCGTGCCAGTTAGCTTTGTCGTTGGGCCGTGGGTCATGAAGCAAATATCAGTTGCTGAAATCGTTGAGCTTCCTGTGCAGGAGCGTATCTGGCTCAGTTTTATCGTTAATGAATCGGTTGATCGGTCGGCAGTTTGACGAACCCCAAAGTGCGTATTAGACCCCATCTTTAGAGGCGCTGCATAAGGATGAATATCGTTTTAGACGACAATCTGGTTAGCCAAACATTCAAGAAAATAGGAAGGAAAAGCATGCCAAAATATTTCAAATCATTAAACACAACCGTGGGTCTTATTGTTTTCGCATTCGCTATCAGCGGGTGCGGGAAAGATCCGATTCCACCCGTTCCCAACGTCTCAACCATAAACGGTGTTGCCTTCAAAGGGCCGATCTCTGAAGGGAAGGTAATGGTATATGCCGTCAACCAGGACGGGGCGAAAGGAAGAGAACTGGGCACTGCTATTACGGCAGTGGATGGTTTTTTTCGGTTAAGGTTACAGATTACTCTGGTCCCTTACTTGCCGAGCTGACTGGCGGCACCTATAAAGACGAGGCGACGGGGGCAACGGTCACCAATGGGGCAATGTTAAGGGCGGCTGTTTCAAGTGTATCTGTTAATCAATCAGTGACAATAAGCATTACCCCGTTAACGGAAATTGCTGTTCAAAGGGCGGGGGCACTGAAGAAGGAAAATATTGATGCCGCAAACAAGGCCGTTTCCAAGCTCATTAACACGGACATCCTCACAACCCTGCCGGTAGATGTCAGCGCTACTTCATCCGCGACGGCAACGACAACGTCAAAGGATTATGGAATAATGCTGGCGGCAATATCGCAAATATTGAAGGATCACCATGCAACTTATACCGATCTCTCTGATGCAATACAGGACATTGCAAATGACATTTCAGATGAGCAATTAAATACGACGGGGCAACATCTCTCCGGTGCTATCTTGTCGTTTATTTTGTCTTCAAACAATCGATCGGGAGCGACCCTAGAGGGGATACAAGTGGATGATTTGATTGTCTACCATACCCATACTTCTACTAGCACTACCCCTGGTACCGCTAATAAAACAATGGCATTGTTTCAAAATGGAGTATATTGGGTAGATGGCGGTTATGGCACTTCCGGTTCACCGGGTGGGCCGATGACGGTAGATCCCTATCGCTTTACTTTTGAAAGTATTAAAGTAACAAGTAATAACCTTGTGGAAGAATCGACTGATAATTATTCCTGGAAAAAAAACCCGTTGGGTAGTGGGGGCGCCGGGGGGCCAATTCCTGGAAAAAATTATATACTAACGGATCAAGGTTGGGTATTGGACAAATTTCCTGTAAAAATGTTCGAAGAATCAAATGACGCCGTTAAAACAGTTTCTCTTTCTCCTCGTAATTATAATAGTCTTGTTGGGAGAATACGTGATTCAGAAAATCTTGCGGGAAAGAATATCTACGCTTATTTACAGGATCGTCAAATCATCCAAATTCCACAACCGACTGAGGGAAGTGTGCCGATGTCCAAGACCGCGACATTTTCCACGGCGGCAGTTGCTTTTCCAATGGATCAATCAGCTACTCACCAGGTAAAGGAAAATGATTCTGCTTTTGTCGCTGATAAGGCGGACGTCTATGCCTCTCTAGATGAATGGGTTCGCGTTATTCAATCCGCCGGTGGATTTTCGTTAGATGGAAGGGTTTATAATATATACAAAGAAGAAATTGGTACCTGGCAAAAAACAACAATTCACGGGATCAGCGCAATTGATATTAAAATAACAAATACAAGTGTTTACTCCGGCGTTTCTGGCACGTGTGGAAGAGAAGGAAGAGGTTGTAATCAGCCACTGGTGTCTGATGATTATTTAGCCCTTTTTTCCGATGGCAGGGGGGTTGTGGTACACCATGAAAAAGCCATCCCTCCTCGCAATTTTAGCGAGATTTTTTATTATTTTAATAAGGCCGCAATCGATGAAATTATTAATAGTCTTGATATGTCACCGGGTAATTATTGGAAGATTATAAAAAATGAAGTGGAAATTGGAGGAGGAACGCCGGCTACCACCCCACCTTCGTCGTCGTTTGCGGCAATCACGCCAGTGCTCACGAGCCCTCGGGCGGGTCACACTGCTACCCTGCTCCAAGATGGCAAGGTGCTGATAGCCGGTGGCTTTAGCACCATTTCTCCTGGCCTGGCCCTCAGTACGGCGGAACTCTACGACCCCGCAGCCAATACCTTCACCGCCGTCGCGGGCGCAATGCGCATGCCTCGTACCAGCCACAAGGCAACAATTCTTGGTGACGGCAGAGTTCTCCTGACTGGAGGTCAAACAGATAACAATCATGGCAACGGCTCGAACACTTCCGAGATTTTCGATCCGACGACCCAGACCTTCTCTAGTGTGACTGCCACTATGACCACTCCACGCGGTGGCCACTCAGCAACTCTGCTGAGCGACGGAAGGGTACTCCTGTTTGGCGGCTTCAATAACAGTTCCGTTGCCTTGAACACCGCGGAGTTGTTCGACCCATCGACCCAGACCTTCGCTGCCCTTGCCAACAAAATGACATTAGGACGCTCTGAGCTCACAGCTACGCTGCTCCCGAACGGGAGGGTGCTCTTGAGCGGCGGGAGCAGCTCTAATACAGACTTCAATACGGCAGAAACATTCGACCCCAGCACTCAGGGCTTCACAGCCATCGCCGCCACCATGATGGCGGTCCGTAGTGGTCACGGTGCCAGCCCATTAGCCAACGGTTCGCCACTCATAACTGGTGGAGCCATAGGCGCAGCGCCGCCGTCAAGCGGCACCATCCTCGACACTGCTGAAGCGTTCAATCCCGCGACCCAAACGTTTTCTGCCATCGGCGCCAGAATGACCTCGCCACGATTCTTTCATTCACAGACAACACTCGCTAACGGTTCAATCCTCCTCACAGGTGGCGTAAACTTTAATTCCAGTGGGTCATTTATCGTTCTTAACTCGGCAGAGTTATTTACGCCTTAGGTGCGAGCACTGAGCAAAGCGCCACCCAACAACAGGTGAGCGGAAACCCTCACCGACCTGTTGGACGGGGGGACATGACATGAGGACACGAAGAAAAGTCCTATCTCGAGATCAAGTCAGTATCGCGGGCGAAGCAGACTATATCATCGGCAAGGCGCAAGAGCGTGATGCCCGCGTTGTCACTCTCGGCAGCATTGTTCTCTTTTCTACAAACACCGGCGATGCCTGGATGCTTGATTCGGAGGACGGTCTTGCCCTGTGCCTTGCGCAGAATGGGGAGAAACAAAACGATATGGTTCTTGATACAAACTCAAATTTTCAGATTGCATGGAGTGCGCAGTACGAGATTCAGGATAATGTTTTCACAGTCGTTGCAGCAGACGGTCACGCCCGCTCAATTATCGGCTATCCAACCGACGAAATTCGGCGGGCTTCGGGACGTGTGAGATAACAGCACCGGACGAGCCCATCGTTGCAACCGATTTTCTGACAGAATAGTTTAAACGGTCTTTTGGGTAGAATACGTCGCAGCTCATTTTGTATTTTGGGTGTTAGCGAACTTTACGGAGCGCTTTGTTTGTAGGGTTTGCCTTTTGTTGAGTACACGGGTTACATCGGTTCAGATAAACCGTGTCCAACCAGTTACTGAAGCCGACCGCGAATACGCGCTTTGATTTTAGTCCGAACCATTGCCGCGGCAGCTTAGCTTTGGCTGTTTGACGAAAACCTCGGTTGCCTCTTAGTGGCACAATATGGTAGCCTTCTAGCCGAAGGAAGTGCGTATGCCAAAATCAATCGAAGCCAGAATCGAAACGGACGGTCAAGTACACTTAAGCGAACCCGTCCGACTGTCACATGCCTGTCGTGCAATCGTGACGATAATGGATGATCTTGACGTTCCAGAGACCGCACTTTTAAGTGAGGAAACTCTCTCAGAAGACTGGAATCGCCCGGAAGAAGATGAGGCATGGTCTCACTTGCAGCAGGTTCTGTAGTTCTTGTTCGATTCCCATTTTCTGATCTTTCCTCATCCAAGTTACGCCCAGCGGTTGTTCTTGCCTCCGTGGGAAAGGATGACTGGATTTTATGCCAGATCACGAGTAATGCTTACACCGATCCAACCGCAATCGAGATTGAGGATCAAGACTTTGTATTGGGTGGGCTTCACCGGAAGAGCTATGCGAGATCTGGCAAACTTTTCACGGCAAATACGTCGGTGATGGTTCGACATATTGGTACACTCAAGCCCGATATAAAAAGGAAACTTATTGATTCTGTAGTAGCTTTACTCAAACCCAACGGATAGCTGTGTGCAGCCAACCAGCCACTCAAGCCGACCGCAAATAGCGTTCGCTGATTTAGTCCACGTCGTTGCGCGGTCGGCTTAGCTTATCGTTTAGGCACCCTTGCAATAGAGACTACTATTTAGTATCTTACCATTACCATGATGAATTTCCCCATTCCCAGGCTAGACAAAAATACCGAAGTTAGAAATTGCCTTCTTAAGTATTCAAGACTCAAGGAAGGCAAGGTTTGGTATGATCCCATTGGGAAACACCGTATTGGCTGCCTTGACGCAGCAAACATGGCGGACGTTAGAAAACTAATGGATGGCGAGAAGGCTGTGCTGGCAATTCAGGATCCACCTTACAATCTTGTCGCCTTCGAAGAAAGGGAACAATGTGACTTTATCCAATGGTGCAAGAAGTGGATTGCGACTACCGAGTTTGCTCTCGCTGTCAATGGCTCTCTCTACGTTTGGCTTGGTGCCGACCAAAAAGACGGCTTTCAGCCATTGCCCGACTTTATGATAATGATGCGTGATACACCTTTCCAAACCCGCAGCTTTATTACAATGCGTAACCAGCGAGGCTATGGTACAGCGGGTAATTGGATGGCAGTTAGACAAGAGTTGCTCTACTATATAAAAGGCGATCCAGTTTTTAATGTTGATGCAGAGTACACCGATATTCCTAAGATTCTTCGTGGCTACTACAAGGAAGTAAACGGCCAGGTTACTGAGAATTTTGAGCGCAGCAAGTCCGAAAATATCCGCGCGGGCAACGTGTGGGTTGACATCCAGCAAGTGTTCTACAGGATGGAAGAAAACGTGAACGGTTGCTATGCTCAAAAACCACTCAAATCCGCCGAACGCATTATTCGGGCAAGTTCGAATGAAGGCAATTTAATTATTGATTTCTTCTGTCACTCCGCTTCAACACTTATTTCGGCGGAGATGAACAAGCGCCGCTGTTATACAATGGACTCCGATCCGGTATATTGTGAAGTAGCAATACGACGATTGGAGCGATTCCGCCAAACCGGAAAAGCGGGTTGGCAAAATGGCAATCCGTTTGAGAGAGAAATCCTTTCTGACCCTGAATTGAAGTCACTCGCTGGCGAAATTCCATCGGTCGTCGAAGACAACCAACTCTCTCTTTTCTGAACTCTATGGAAAGGCTCAGAAAGCAACTCGATGGACTCATTGACCGTCTTGCAAACTCGGATGAATTTCACTCGAAACTCGAGGACATAAAATCGGTTTACCCTTTCAGTGAATACGAATACATCATTTCTCATCTTCTTGCCGCTCAAAAACTCACGCTTGACGAATACTATGAACTCAGAGATGGTTACATTGATCGTAACCTTTATCTCTACCTCTTCGAGATCAGTGCACCACGTGGGTTCGGCGAGGTCTGGGCACACGGTCACCTCAAACAACTTGTTCCTTCCCTTCAGCGACCCAATAAGAAACTTGATAAGGAATATTCGGGGCAATACGATTTCTTTCTCTCGTTAAACATTCGTATTGAGGTAAAGGCATCAAGGGCCGTCGATTCTGAAGTTGATGAACCATTATACATTAAGGCCTTAGCCTCGGACTCTAAAAGACCGTTTGATATGAATTTTCAGCAAATAAAACCAGCGTGCTGCGATGTTTTCGTTTGGCTTGCTGCTTGGAGAGATACAATTAGATATTGGGTTATCCCATCTTACGATGTTGAGAACAATCCCTACTATTCCAAAGGTCAGCATCTTGGCAATGTTGGTGAAGGGCAGTTACACTTGAACCAAGAAAACATTGCTAAGTTCAACAAGTATCTCTGCAAGTCGACAGAACTTGAAAAGGCAATCAAAGAAGCGTTCAAAAAGGAGAAGAAGTTGCGTAGCGGCGCCTAACCAGAGCGATTTTCACTAATGAGCAAAAAGAAGCCCAACAAGGCGTTGCAGCGGACTCGCTCCGCTCGCTGCTGAACTGGGCCGTTAGCCCGTCCACCCGTTGCCCCAAATTGTTGTTTGAAATACAATATCAAACATGTCACATAATCTTAGCAAACTATTTCGTGAGACGTCACAGTTACCGGAGAAGGATCGGGCAACGCTGGTTGGCTTGTTGATTGAAACCCTCGATCCGGGTTCTGAACCGGACGTGGAGGCAGCGTGGTCAGAGGAATTGGCGCGTCGCGTAGCAGAATTGGATGCGGGAGCGGTTGAAACTATCCCATGGGAAGTAGTCCGCGCGGAACTGTTCGGGCCACGGTATGAAGGTTAGAGTTCATCCCAGTGCACGGGCTGAACTTAAAAAGGCATACGCTTGGTATGAAGAACGCAGCCCTCTGAGCGCAGTGGCCTTCGCATAGGAAGTTGATAGGGCTATTTCTCGAATTCAGGAGGCACCGATGCGGTATGTAGTGGCAGAACATGATACGAGGCGACTCATTTTGCCACAATTTCCATTTAACATTTTCTATTGTGTTGGCACTAATGAAATTGTTGTCGTTGCCATAGCCCACCAGAAACGTAAGCCTGGCTATTGGACAAAATGCGTAGAGATAGGCTAACCTTTATAAGACCCCCGATTGTCAATAGGCATACGACGTCTGTGGCAGAGGATTTTTTTCTATCTTTGGGGCCGCAAAGAGTGAAGAAGCCATGGCGTCCTGGCTTGGTTTCGGGTGGGGTGCTGTTGCAACACCGATGTGTCTACACCAAACACTTATAGAGGTTCAATGGGCGCCAACAGATCGAGGTGTTTTTCTGTTGGCCGCCGTAGCAGCGTGGCCGATGCCAAGACCGCTGCGACCTAGAAACGAATGGGTGCCCTCGTACCGTCCTATTCAAAGGGTGGGCTCAACGCCAATGGTGTTGTCCAGTTAGACGACAGGCTCGGGTGAGGGGCAGAACACAAAGACTTCCCTTTTTTTCTTCGCGACTATTTATGTGGAGCCGGCGTGAGCATCCAATCAATGCGAATGGGCTTAGGGCGTGTCTCCACGATGCGGTTAGGGTGGTCTAAGTCACAGGTTTTGACCGTATCTTCTGGGTTTGACCCTTGGGTGTTCCAGCTAGGCGTTGGGCTTGTCCATGCCGCTCCTTTATGCGGCTAAAAGCGTCCGCATTTGAAAGGCCTACTTGCGTGTAAGCAAGTGGTAAACGGCCCTTCCGAGACGTTGTGCCAGAATACTTAAGGCCTTGGCTTTGCGATGAAGCGTTCTGTTCCAGCAAGGAAGATTATCGTGATCGATGAGAGAAACATTCATCTGCATGAATTGCTGCACACTGGGATCGTGGAATTGTTCGACGATACTCGTTCGGTTGGCCTATAGGTGATTTTTTTTCTAAAGGGGGGCCAGATTATATTGGCTGTTCGTGTTTTGAATGTGGGCGAGGCGTTCGGCCCGTTTACGCATCAGGTGTATGCGGCGGCGTAGCCAATCTCTTGTGGCGCGCATGGCCGGGGGATAGACATAAGCCTGTGGTAACATGCCTTCCCGGTAAGGGGCGATGGCTTTCAAAAAGGTATCCGGATAGGCTTTCATGTTACGATGCAGCACAATCTTACCCTCAATATCGAAGATGTAAAGGTACATGCAATGCGCATGGAGATCGATGCCGCAGAAAAATTGATGTGGTTGGATGTAGAATCTCATAAGGCTTTCTCCTTTCATTAAATGTGATGGGTGATCCCTTTCCAGTGTACCACATCGAGATACTAGGGAAGAGGTTACAGGAAAATCGCGTCGTCTGCCTTCAGAAGTTCGGAAGCGTGCGGCAATGCGGCTCACACAATTAAATGCTGCCAGCCATATCGCAGATTTACGCTTGCCCCCTTCGAACCGGCTGGAAACCCTGAAGCATGATCGTGCGGGTCAGTACAGTATTCGTGTGAACATCCAGTGGCGTGTTTGTTTCCGCTTTGACAAGGGTAATGCGTACGACGTAGGGATTACAGATTATCATTAAAATGGAGGTCATCATGGTTAAAAATGGTTTGCCGCCTATTCACCCGGGCGAATTTCTTCGCGAGATGTTGGAAGAGTTAAACCTATCACAGGCGCAATTTGCATGCAACGTTGGCGCCTTAACGATGCGTATTTCGCACGTGATCAATGGGACACGCCCCGTGACGGCCGAATTGGCATTACTCTTTGGGCGTGCTTTGAGTCAAACACCGCAGTATTGGCTCAATCTTCAAGCAACCTATGACCTAAAGGTTGCCGAACAGTTTATCGGAAAGAGATTAAGCGCGGTGGCTGTGTTGACGCATGCATGAGTATGGCGTTACCATTCCAGTCGAATCTAGGTCTAACAAGCCACTCAAACCGACCGCAAAAAGCGTTCGCTAATTTAATCTGCGTCGTTGCGCGGTAGACTTAGCTTATCGTTCTCCCCTCACAGCGTGAGGGGAGAACGAGAGGGTGCGTGATCGAGAAAACTGTTGAAGTTCTTGCAATTGCTCCGAAAGATAAAATTGAGAAGTAGCTTGAAAAAGCGGGAAAACTTTATGAAGACTGTGGCTCTGAATGAAGCCAAAGACGAGTTGTCCAAATACTTACGCTTGGCTGAGAAGCAAGAAGTCATGATTACGCGGCATGGCAAACCAGCAGGTACTCTCATCGGCTTTGCCTCGAAAGAGAATTGGTTTGAGTATCGGCTAGAGCATGACCCGCGTTTCTTACAACGCATTGAACAGGCCCGTCAGAGCCTACGATCGGGGTGTGGCATCAAACTCGAAGATGTGCCAGTATAACGGTTAGCACCTTTGCCGGTGGGGAATTGGGTGATTTGAGTGTTGTCTTCGATGGCAACAGCACAGGTCAACAATCGATTGCAGCAAACTCACTACGCTCGCCGCTGAACAGCGCTTCCGGGCACCACGACAATAGGTTCAATCTTTTAAACATTCGCAATAAAATAAAGAGGAAGATATGCGTATCGTAGTGTGTCGTTTTGTCTCGCGTCCATTTTTTTACTATTATTACTGAGATTAAACAGACAAAAAACCCTTAAGTCAATTCAAAGTTAGGATTGGGGAAAATATCCAAAGAGGCAAAACATTTTCTCTCAAAATGAGAGAGACCCGCCATGGCAATCATGGCGGCATTATCGGTACAGTAGTGTGGCGATGGAAGGTAGAGGGCAATCCCCATTCGTTCTGTTTCTTCCTTCATCCGATGTCGTAACAACGAGTTAGCCGCTACCCCGCCCACCAATAACATACTCCTTGCCCCTTCTTGTTTGAGGGCGGCAAGGCTCTTTTGGACCAACGAGATTACAATAGCCTTTTGATAAGAAGCGGCTATATCCGGGATAAAGAACTGATCCCTCTGATCTTCGTGTTCTGAAAGTTTACGCATCAGGGCGGTTTTTAACCCACTAAAACTAAAATCCAGCCCAGTTCGATGTGGAATCGGAAAGGGAAATCGCTCTGCATCGCCTTGCTTTGCCAATCGGTCAATAATCGGTCCACCCGGATAGTCAAACCCCATCATCCGCGCCCCTTTGTCCAATACCTCTCCTGCGGCATCATCCCGCGTTTTTCCCAGAAGCTGGTATTTACCCTTGTTTTGGATTTTATAAAGATTGGTATGCCCACCTGACACAACCAACGCAATTGCGGGAAAAAGAATTTTGGGGTGTTCAAGAAAGATGGCTGCAATATGCCCTTCCAGATGATGTATGGCAAGCAGCGGAACACGAAGACCATAGGCCAGCGCCTTGGCAAAAGAAACACCCACGAGCAGCGCCCCAATCAGCCCTGGGCCAATCGTTACGGCAACGGCATCAATTTTATGCAGTGGACATTGGGCGCGATGAAGCACCTCTTTGACAAGCGGATGAATCGCTTCGATATGTTGCCGACAGGCCAGTTCCGGAACAATTCCGCCATACTGCTTATGAAGGTCAACCTGAGAGGAAAGAAGATGGGTAATGCCGTTGCTGTTCAAAACGGCAACGGCCGTCTCATCACAAGACGTCTCAATGCCTAAAATGACCACACTAAACCACCGACGGGCGGAGTCGAACTGACCACTCCCGTTGGTCGCGGTAAGCCCACGATACCGTTCCACAAAATAAATGATCTAAAAACATAGACGTTGCACATTGGAGTCTAAACGATGGCCAACGCCTCTTCTTCGATGAAGGTCGGCGCATTATCCTTTAAGATCACTCGTATTTTTTTGCACTCTTTAAATCGGCCACGGATAATCTCCTCGGAAAGCGGATCCTCAATCTGCTTTTCAATACAACGGCGCATCGGCCTTGCCCCGTACGCCGGCTGATACCCCTCGTTAATCAGCCAGGCCTTGACCTCTTCATTGACAATCACCTGAATCCCCTGTTCGGAAAGCCGTTGATTCAATTCGTTAAGCAGCATGTCCACAATAAGCTCAAGATGCTTCTTTTCCAACGAATGGAAGATCAGGATGTCATCAATTCGATTTAAAAACTCCGGATTAAACGAATTCTTCAGCTCCCCTTTGATCGTGTCTTTCATTTTGTCATGGAAGCTGTAACCGGCTTCTTTTTGAAACCCAAGCCCCCCCGCCTTGTCCAACATTCTGGTGCCCAGGTTGGACGTCATAATCAGTACGGTGTTCTTGAAGTCAACCTTGCGTCCCACATTATCAGTCAGGCAGCCATCGTCCAATACCTGGAGCAGCATATTAAAGACATCGGGATGGGCCTTTTCGATTTCGTCAAAAAGCACCACTGCATAGGGCCGCCTTCTTACCTTTTCGGTCAACTGCCCACCTTCTTCATAGCCGACATATCCCGGCGGGGCACCCACCAGACGCGAGCTTGAGAACTTCTCCATATACTCGGACATATCAACGCGGATGAGGGCGTCATCGGTATCAAAAAGAAATTCCGCGATGGCGCGGGCCAATTCCGTTTTACCGACACCTGTTGGTCCTAAAAAGATAAAGGAGCCGATGGGGCGACGATTCCCTTTAAGTCCCGCACGTGATCTTCGAATGGCGCGCGAAATAACCGCAATGGCCTCTTCCTGCCCAACAATTCGTTTGGTCAATTCCTCTTCCATGTTCAAGAGTTTTTTCGACTCACCCTCTTCCATCTTCAGGAGGGGAATGCCAGTCATCTTGGACACAACATAAGCCACTTCTTCACGGCGAATCACAGGGCGGTTTTCCTCTTTGGTTTTTTTCCATTCTCGCCGCATATCGTCGAGTAACTTCCGAAGCTGTTCTTCTTCTTCCCGAATGCGAACCGCCTCCTCAAAGTTCTGAACACGAATGGCAATCTCTTTATCTCGGCCCAATTTTTTTAACTCTTGCTCTAATGACTTTTGTTCCTCTGGATGAGAATAAGCCAACAGTTTGGCGCGAGAACCCGCCTCGTCAATAATGTCAATCGCCTTATCCGGCAAAAATCGGTCAGAAATATATCGATCAGAGAGGTGCACTGCTTCTTCAACCGCCTCATCCAAAATACTGACGCGGTGATGCTCCTCATACCGCTCTTTTAATCCTTTGATGATTCGAACCGTTTCATCCTGTGACGGGGGAGCGACAAATATCGGTTGGAAACGGCGTTTCAAGGCGGCATCCTTCTCGATATGCTTTCTGAACTCGTCCAGCGTGGTTGCCCCAATACACTGAATTTCTCCGCGCGACAGAGCCGGTTTGAGCATATTCGATGCGTCAATCGAGCCTTCCGCCGCACCTGCCCCAACCAAGGTATGCAGCTCATCGATGAAGATAAGCACATTGCCGGCGGCAACGATCTCTTTCATAACGACCTTCAACCGCTCTTCAAACTGACCGCGATATTTTGTGCCAGCCACGAGCGAACCCAAATCCAACGAGATTACCCGACGATTCAGCAGGTTATCGGGAACATCCATCGCTACAATGCGCTCAGCCAATCCCTCCACAATGGCCGTTTTACCGACCCCGGATTCACCGATTAAGACGGGATTATTTTTGGTGCGGCGACCCAGAATCTGCAAAACCCTCTCGATTTCGTCCTGACGACCAATGACGGGGTCTAGAAGCCCTTCGCTGGCCATATGGGTCAGGTCGCGCCCGAATTCGTCTAGCGCAGGGGTACCCGATTTTCTTTCTTTCTCGCGTGGAATGGCCTTGCGAAGGAGGTTGATGGTCAATTGCCGAGCGGTCAGTAGATTGCCGCCCATGCTTCGTAAAATTTTCCCGCCGATACCCCCTTCCTCCCGCAAGAGGCCCAGGAGAAGATGTTCACTGCCGATATAATTATGCCCTAACAACTTGGCTTCTTCCGCCGAATATTCAATCACCTTCTTGACGCGCGGCGTGAAGGGAATCTCTCCAAATGTCATGGTATTACTGCCGTGGGGAAGGTTGCGTTCCAGTTCCAGCCGAACATGCTCCGGAGAGAGCCCCATCTTCTTCATGACGGCTAGGGCCATCCCATCTCCTTCTCGAAGTAGGGCTAGTACTAAGTGTTCGGTTCCAAGGTAGTCGTTCTGATGTTGCTCAGCCTCCTCACGCGCCAAAATAATGATTTTTCTTCCGCGATCCGTAAATTTTTCAAACATTCCGTTTTCCTCTCTCCCCCATCGCCTGGATACCCAAAAAATACAGTTCTCTCTTTCTCTATTCTAACATTTTTAGCCTTCCTATTCAATCTAGCCATCCCCTAAACTAAAGTCAAGGGATGGAATCACCAATTTGTGGGATTGTTAATTGAACAAAACCATTCATCCGAGGTTTTGACAAAGTAACTGCTTTGTGACAAGGCAACCTCTCTGGAGTGATAGTCGGTGCCTGATCACAATAAATCCCTCAAATACGGTTTCCAAAGATCTTTTGTTTCTATACCTCATCGTTGTATTTTCAAACGTGCCATGAAATAATGAGGACATATTGATCCACACCCTAAAAAGAGAATCTATAGAAACTTTAAAAAAGAGGCAATAAATGCTATTGCGACATTGCCCGAATCTGCAGATGTTGACGACATTATGTATCGCATCTATGTCAACACCCTCACCGGCACGGTGGGGAATTCAACGGCAACGGCCAACGTGACCTTTCCCACAGGCGGCCTGTACTTTATCGAGGCCCGTGCAACTTTTGCTTTGCCGTAAGAGGGCCAGGAAATTGTATCAATAAAACAGGGGGAGTATAATGGCCATATGAAAGTAAAGACATCGATCACACTTACAGTCG